>JAJXTF010000271.1 GCA_021784125.1 Pseudomonadota bacterium
ACGCGTGCGTCAACGGATTGGTGAATCTGCTGCGGCCCCACGCGGAGGCCAAGGGCCTCCTGCTTCAGGCGGTCGTCGATCCGGCACTCGATTACCGGCTCAAGGGAGATTCCCACCACCTCCGCCAGATTCTCCTCAATCTGCTCGGGAACGCGATCAAGTTCACCGAGCGGGGCGAGGTGACCCTCGCGGTCGGCCTCAAGCAGGAAACGGCGGAGGGCCTGACCGCGCGATTCGAGGTCCGGGACACCGGGATCGGCATCTCCCCGGAGGCGCTGCCGCGAATTTTCGAACGCTTCGTCCAGGCCGATCAGTCGACGACCAGGAAATACGGCGGCACGGGCCTGGGGACCACGATTGCGAAGCAGCTTTCCGAATTGATGGGCGGCAGCATCGGGGTGGACAGCACGCTCGGCGAGGGCAGCACGTTCTGGGTGGAGCTGCCCTTCCTGCACGACGAATCGCCAGGGACGGCGGGCGCCCCCGAGGCCGACGGCAAGACGCGGGAACAGGCGCCATCGAATCTCGTTCTCGTCGTCGGGAACACGCGCAGCTCGCAAGTGGTCGCGACGCTGCACGAGCTCGATGAGCACTGCGAAGTGCTGCCATCGGCGGGCTCGATCGGGCCGCGAATCGACGAACTCAGGGCATCGGGAGCGACGGTTCGCGCCATCGTCGCTGCGTGCCCCATCGAGCAGGCGTGCGCGGCCTTCAGTGTGGCGACCCAGCGCATCGGCGACCGGCACGTTGCGCTCATCTACGTTGCCGATAACGACCTTTCGGTCGTCGACAAGGCACGCGTCACCAGCATCAAGGGTGCGTACGCGCTCGCGTACCCATCCGCCAAGCAGATGTCGAATGCGATCCACGCCGCCAATGCGGGCATGGAAAACGAGTCGGCGGGATCGGCCGACCTGTCGATGGTCCTTGCGCGCGACCGCGTCTCGCTGAAGATCCTGGTCGCCGAGGACAACGTCACCAATCAGAGGATCATCCGCCAGCTTCTCGAGAGCGCCGGGCACCAGGTCGTGCTCGCATCCGATGGCGAAGAGGCCCTCGACACCTACGAGTGCGAGCAGCCCGACATGGCGATACTGGACTTCAACATGCCGCAGCGCAGCGGCGTCGAAGTGATCCAGGCGATCAGGATGATGGAGCCGACCGGAACGCGGATGCCCGCGATCATCCTGTCCGCTTCGGTCACGCTGGAATCCAAGGAAGCCGCCACTGCGGCAGGAGCCGACGGGTACATCGGAAAGCCATTCGATGCCACTGCGTTGGTCGAACAGATAGATCGTCTGGGGAAACGTACGGGAAAGGTCAAGAGCGGGATCGCCAATGTCCTCCCCGCATCGCGCACCCCGGCGTCGAGTCGCCCCCCGCGAACCGCCTCGGGACCGGCGACGCCCGAAACACCTTCGGCCGTTGCCGCGGCGCCCGCTCGAGGCCGACGGGCCTTCGCGGCGGCTTCGGAAGGAAAGGCCGCCAAAGCCGAGCTGGTCGATCGGAAGCGACTCGAGCAGCTCGAGGACATCGCGCGTGATCCGGGGTTCCTGACGGAGCTCATTCGCGGATTCGCCGGCGACGTCGAGTCGATAATGGCGAGGACGCGGGCAGCCGTCGAGTCGGGATCCGTTGCGCTCATCCCCGATCTCATGCACACCCTCAAGGGTGCCGCGGTTGGCATCGGCGCCAACCAGCTCGCTGCGCTTTCGGTCGAGCTGGATGCTCGCGCGGCGGAAACGCCTACACCGGATCTGCGCGCCACGCTCGACGAAATTCAGGCGTCGGTCGACGCGACTTCAGCGTTCCTGCGAGACTACCTGCAGGTGCAGCACGACGCGTCGATCTGACCGTCCGGAGTCAGCCCGGAGTCAGCGACCTTCGGCTACCAGTTGACGACCTCGGGATTGTTCGAGAACAGCTGGTCCACGAGTTCCTCTTCCTGGACCGCGGCCTGCAGCTTGTCCTGCGCCCGCACCAGGCGAGCCATCATGCGCAGATCCCGCGCCTCCAGCCGCAGCGCGGCATCCACCCAGACGTCGACCACGTTGCGCATTTCCGAATGGGTGACCGGCTGGAATTCACGCTTCGCCAGAGCCATTGCGCGGTAGCTGTTCCGCTTGCGTTGACGCGACTTGATCATCGCGCGCGCGGAATCCAGTCCCGCCCCATCTTCCGCAAGCACATCCACGACGCCCAGCTCGTGCATTTCCTGAGCGCTGTAGACGCGACCGCTCATGATGATCTCTTCCGCCTTGCGCATTCCGACCTTGCGCGCCAGCAGCGACAGTGCGCCCATTCCGGGAAACATGTTGAAGAGGACTTCCGGGAACGACATGGTCGCGCTGCGCTCCGCGATGATCACGTCGCTCGACAGCGCACACTCGAAACCGCCACCGAACGCCTTTCCCTGCACCAGCGAGTACGTCGTCACGTCCGCTCCGAAACCTCCGAGGCGGCGATACATGTTGTCGACGCAAAGCCGACCGTAATAGGTCAGTCCGTCGCGATCCTTGCGGAGGATCGCCTGGATGAACATCGACAGGTCACCGCCCAGATTGAAGACACCGGGAATGCGACTGCCGAACACTGCGGTTTCGACCTTGCATTGCCGTCCCTGGTGAACCATCCAGCCCTGATGCTGCTCGAGTCCACGCTCGAAGGCCGCGGCTTCTTCCAGGAACGCAGCGTTGAAGCACGGACGGGGTGCCGGCTTCATCCACCAATACATCGTCGACATTTCCTGGTCGTACTCGACCTCGATCTGGCGGAGATTGCTCGTGTTGGCCAGAGTGGGAAGCTCGGTCACTGCATTCATGAATACCCCCGAAGAACAACAAAATTCAGACTTGGACGATCTTGGTCAGAAAATGCCGCCAAGCGGCATGTGTGTAATCTACATCAGAATCGGGGCGTAGATGCAAGTGTCGACGTCGAACGGCAAGTGAATCGCATGGGGCGTTGCGAAAAAGGAAAGCCCCCAAGCGGTTGAACGCTGAACCGCGTCGGGTTTGGGAAGATCGCGCAGGGAGGTCAGCCGACCCGATCAGCCGCCTTGTCGTGCACAAGATGTGGGCGGCAACCGACAGGGCGACTGCCTGCGATCCGGAGAACTGCCGCGACCGGCTGTTCGGTCGGCTACATCGGAAGCCAGCGTCCGCCGACGAAACCCTCGATCGGCCGGAAACTTGCCTTGTACGCCATCTTGTGGCTCTGTTCGATCCAATATCCAAGATATAGATACGGAAGGCCGAGCTCGCGGCAATGCTCGATCTGCCACAGAATGCCGTAGGTGCCGAAACTCGCGCTCGCGGGCTCGGGGTCGAAGAACGTGTAGACCGACGAAAGCCCGTCCTCGAGCCGGTCGACCAGGCTCACGATCCGCAGTCCCTGGTCGTCGCGGAACTCGTAGAGATCGGTCGCGACGTTGCTGTGCAGCAGGAAATGCTGGTACTGCTCGCGGCTGTCCTGGTCCATGCCCCCACCGGGATGGCGGACGCGCTGGTACTTCAGGTAAAGCTCGTAATGTACGGGATCGTAGGCTAATTCGCGCCTTACTGCCGTCATCGTGCTCCCATCTCGCCAGGCGCGCCGCTGACTGCGGGTCGGGCCGAAGGCGGCGACAGGTACCCGGACCGGTATGCAGGCGCGGCACTGGTCGCAATAGGGACGATAGGTGAAGGCACCGCTGCGCCGGAATCCGAAGCGCACGAGCTCGCTGTAGACGCGGGCGTCGATCAGGTGGCTGGGGGTCGCGACCTGCGAGCGCGCCGCGCGGTCGGGCAGGTAGCTGCAGGGGTACGGCGCCGTCGAATAGAACTGCAGCGTCGCCAGCGGGAGGTCGTTGAGCTTGCTCACCCGATTT
>JAJXTF010000272.1 GCA_021784125.1 Pseudomonadota bacterium
ACGACGACTACGCGCTGCGCCTGCGGCAGTCTCGTACCCAGGTCCAACAGCTTCTGGCCGACATCGGACTGCTGCGGCGGCAACGGCACGTGCTCCAAGCCGCGCTGCCCGAGCTGCGCGAGACGGCGCGCGCTTCGGATGCCGCCCTGCGCGAAGGCGACGTGACCCTGCCGCAGGCGCAGGCGCAGCGCCGCGCCTTGCTCGATCAGCGCCTGGCCCTTCGAGCCAACGCACAGCAGATCGCCGAGCAGTCCGTGGCGGTGCAACTGCTGACGGGGCGTGGAGTCTTCGCGCCGCTAGTAAAGCGGTAGGCAAGGACGTCATCAGCGCCATTCCAACTCCAGGTCTCCCCGAGTGCAAGTGATCAAGCGAACTTGACCAGCATTGATCATCCATTCGGTACCACCCGTGAATTGCCGAGGGACCACGAAATCGAATCCCTGTGCGGTCCACCCTTGCTCCGCCAACCATGAGCAACGATCGCCCGAACGGGTCAACAGAACCTGATAATTCACAGTCAGTCAGCCTACGGGTTCAGCTGGTCCTGTCGCGGTCATTCGCGGCTTCGGAATTCTGCCGCATGACGGTGTCGCCGGTCAGCGACGAACCGTGGGCGCGCCGAACGGCGCCCCGCAACCAGCGACGAGCAACTGAAACGGCTATCATTTCGGGATGATCCGGACCGGAGGGCTGGAGCTGTGACGACGTCGCTCGTGATGACGGTGATTGGGAGCGATCACCCCGGCATTGTCAATCTGCTGTCCGATGCCGCCCAGCGCTTCGGCGCCAACTGGGTCGGCAGCCGCATGGCGAGCCTCGCTGGCCAGTTCGCCGGCATCGTAGAGCTCGAGGTTCCTGACCAGAATGTCGAATCGCTCGCCAGCACGCTCCGCGGACTCGTTTCCTCCGGGCTGCACGTCGTCATCGCGATGGGCGATACGAATGCGCTGCCGGCAGGGCAACGGATCGTGAGGCTTGAGCTCGTGGGGAACGATCGTCCGGGCATTGTGCACGACCTGTCAGACCGCCTTGCCAGGCGCGGCGTCAGCATCGAGGAGCTCCATACCGAGGTCGTGAGCGCGGCAATGTCCGCCGGCCAGCTCTTCAAGGCCAAGGCTCTCCTCGCCGTGCCGGAGGCACTGCGCAACGACGACTTGAAGCGCGAACTCGAGGCGCTGGCAACTGAGATGATGGTCGACATCGACCTCGACGCGTACGCGGACGGTGGCACACCGCAGCTGACGACCTGAAGACTTCAGACGGGTCGTTCGCAGTAACCGGGACGACGATCTCGATTCCAACGAGCGGCGCGTGACCGGCAGCCGCGCGCCGTTGCCGGAATGCAATTTGACGCCAAACAGCGAGGTGCCCATGAGAGATGCGCTTGTGGATGCGATCCGGTCTGGTGACGCCGAGGCGGTCGACCGCCTGGCGACCGCGGAGACGGTGAATGCACAGGGCCCCGGCGGAGTGACGCCGCTCATGGTGGCAGCGCTATCGGGTCATCGGGCGATCGTCGCCGGCTTGCTTGCTGCAGGCGCCGACGTGGATGCACGCGATGACCGCGGGTTCACGGCCTTGTTCCACGGTTGCTACAACGCGGACGAGGATCGCGGTCATCCCGAAGTGGTCGAACTGCTGCTCGCGGCCGGCGCCGACAAGGAGGCGCAGATCGGATTCGGGGTCCGTCCCCTCATGTACGCGGCGGGCAACGGTGAAGCGGGCGTCGTCGAGGTGCTGCTGCGAGCGGGCGCTGATCCCCTGGCGCGCAACGATGTCGGTCGCACGGCGCTGATGATGGTGAAGGACCGTAACTATGTCGATGTCATCAACATCCTTCATGAGGCCGAAGCCACAATGGAGACCGGAAGCTGCGGCTCTCGCAACGCGCCGGACATGCAGGTTGTCACATTCCTGAATCCGCCCCGCACTTGATCGCCGAAGCCTGCGGGAGCGCACTTCCTTCAGCGCGCACTCGACGTTCGGTTAGTCCCCCCACGTTCCCGAACGCGCACGGCCTCATCGATCCAGCCTTCCGCACTCGTCCCGGTCCCGCCGCCGTCAAGAAAAGACCTTCCCACGACCCGTGGACCGGCGCGAGCCTCGGGACCTGGGGTCGCGGTTCCGGGCGCCAAAGTCATTGGGATGGCAATGGCCGCTCGTGGCGGCGGTCCTTGCGCTCTCCCCTGTTACCCTGATCGCGAATGAAAGCGGCCCGCATCGTTGCGGGCCGTCGAGGGAAATGGTTGCGGGGGCCCGCAACCGGACCCGGTTGCGGATCGGGCAAATCGCGTTGATCAGCCTAGCGCTCGACGCCCGATCGACGTGATTGCTGCACCAGGGCCGGTGCTCAGGCAACGTCGGATCGTCTGATTGCCGCACCGCTGGCCCGTTTAGCCCGCAGGCGAGCCCGTCTGCAGCGGTTCCGGATCGCACCATGACCCAGGACGAACCCGTCTCGTCGCGACGATTCCCCATTGCGGCGCCGCTCCGCGTGGCCTCAAGTTTGCCCAACGTCTCGATTTCGCCGGCGCCGCGTCTCGACGGACTTGACGAATGCGGCGCCGCCTCGGTACTGTAGCGAATCGTTTAGCTAAACGATTCGCTGGCAAGGAATGATGCCCACGATCAAGGATGTGGCACGGGCCGCCGGGGTTTCAGTGGCAACGGTTTCGGCGGTTGCCAACGGGACGAAATACGTCAGCGAGCCGCTTGTGCGACGGGTCCGGCACGCGATCGACGCCACCGGTTATCAGCCGCATGGGGTCGCCCGCAGCCTCAAGAACGGAACCACCCAGACCCTGGGGTTGATCGTGACGGACATCACCAACCCGTTCTTCACGGCGGTGGCGCGCAGCGTGGAGGACGCCGCCCATCTCGCCGGGTACGCGGTCGTCCTGTGCAATTCCGACGAGGACGTCGAGAAGGAACGCGTTTATCTGCAACTCATGAGGCGCCGCCGCGTCGACGCCCTGATCTGGGCGCCCGCCGGAGACGTCGCCAGCTACAAGGACTTTCGAGCGAGTCAGCGTGCGCCGACGATCCTGCTCGACCGCCAGATCGCCGGCATGCCGATGGACGCCGTCGTCGTCGACAACGTACGCGCAACCCGCGAGGCGATCGAGCACCTGATCGGCCTTGGCCATCGGCGCATCGCGCTCATCACCGGGCTGCCGCACCTTTCGACGAGCCGCGAGCGGCTCCAAGGCTACAGGGACGCGATGGCCGCGCACGCGTTGAAGCCCTCCACGCGACTGGTCGTGCAGGGCAATTTTCGCTCCGAGAGCGCGCACGACGCTGCACTGCGCCTCCTGCACATGGACCCGCGGCCGACCGCCGTCTTCGCGTCGAACAACCTGATGGCGATCGGGCTTCTGCGCGCGATCCGCGAACTCGGACTTCGCTGTCCGGAAGACATATCGGTTGCTGCCTTCGACGACTTCGAAGAGGCCAGCCTCTTCACACCGGGTCTCACCACGATTGCTCAACCAACGATCGCGATCGGCGCGAAGGCGGTGGAAATCGCATTGAAGCGAATCGGGGAACGCGACGACGGTCATTTGCCCGAGGTCGCGAAGATGCAATCGGTCCTGCGCCTTCGGGGCTCGTGTGGCCCGCCGGGTGGCGGGCCCCCGCGGGCAGGCAAGCGCATTTGAAGTCCTCAAAGGGTCTTTCGAAACCATGACCAACATGCGGAGGATGGAAATGGAAAAGCCAGTCGATCAAGGAACGGAACCTTCGGTATCGGCAGCCACCCCCGAATCGGTCGACTGCGTCGATTCCATGCCGCGCCGCCGGCTTCTTGCGAGCGGTGCGGCAGCCGTCGCGGGCGGCGCGACGCTCGTGTCCGGCTTCCAGATCGGA
>JAJXTF010000273.1 GCA_021784125.1 Pseudomonadota bacterium
AAGCCGAGCAACGCGACCATGCGCTCAGATTATCGAACACTGTGCCGGCAACTCGGCGGGCGGTTGGGCCGCGGCGAACACCTGGTTCTTTTCGGTCCGCGCGGCATCGGCAAGTCCACGCTGCTCGTCGAGTTGGAAAAGCGGTTGCGCGACGGCGGGATGCCGTGCGCGCGCGCACCGGCAACCCGCTGCCTCGACGACATCACCCGTGCCCTCGAGCAGGCCTATCCGACCGTCGAGACCCACGCGATCGCACGGCGCACGGCGCGCGCGCGCCTGTGGAACGCCGCGGACCTGCGACGGGGCGTATTACTCCTGGACCATTTGACGGAAGTCAGCGATGCGATGGTCTCGTTCCTGCGCCGGTTGCACGGCGGAGTTCTCGGCGTGCTGTCGGTGGTGGACGTCGAAGTCGAACGGGAGCGGCGGCATATGCGGCCGTGGCGACTCGGCGCGACGAGGATTCGTATGCCGCGCGCGCCGAACTCGGCTTTGCGCGAATTGCTCCGGACGCGCTGCACGGAGCTCGGGAGCCCGGTGCCTGCGTCGGAAACGGAGCGCCGCCTGCTGCGCGCGGCCCGCGGGCGTCCGGGCTGGGTGATCGCCTGTGCCCAAAGGCTGGCCGGCGCGCGCTATTGGCAGGGGCGAGAGTTGTTCGTCACCGTCTTGTGCACCGATACCGAGATCGCCTTGCGCCAAGCGGCGTTCCACCGTCCGGAGTGATCCGCCGTACGCGACGCGTGGCGGGACCCTTCAGGCGCCGAATATGGCGGCGTCGCCGAGTTCCTGTTCTATCTCGAGCAGGCGGTTGTACTTGGCGATTCGCTCCGAGCGACAGAGCGATCCGGTCTTGATCTGACCGCCGCCCATGGCGACCGCGAAATCCGCAATGAAGCTGTCCTCGGTCTCGCCCGAGCGATGAGAAATCACGAACCCCCAACCCGCCTTGCGGCACAGGTCGATCGCCTCGATGGTTTCGGTGACGGTGCCGATCTGATTCAGTTTGATCAGCGCGGCGTTGCAGGTCTTTTCGGCGATGCCGCGCGCGATGTAGATCGGATTGGTCACGAGCAGATCGTCGCCGACGATCTGAATCCGTGCGCCGAGCGCGGCCGTCTGCCGGCGAAAGCCCTCCCAGTCGCTCTCTGCGAGGCCGTCCTCGAGAGAGACGATCGGAAACCGATCGAGCCAAGTTTGATACAGCGCCGTCATTTCGTCGGCGCTCTTGTCACCCTGGCGGCTCCGCGTCAGCCGGTACTTGCCGTTCTCGAAGAACGAGGAGGCCGCCGGGTCGAGAGCGATCGCAATGTCTTCCCCGGGACGGTAGTGCGCGCGCTCGATTGCGGTCACGAGCAACTCGCAGCCTTCCTCGTTGCTCTTCAGTTGCGGGGCGAAGCCGCCTTCATCGCCCACGGCCGTGCTCAGTCCTCTTTCGTGGAGAAGGCCCTTCAAGGCCTGGAACGTCTCCGCGCCATAGCGGAGCGCCTCGGCAAAACTCGGCGCGCCGCGCGGCATGATCATGAACTCCTGAAAATCGAGGCTGGAGTCGGCATGCTTGCCGCCGTTGATCACGTTCATCATCGGCACAGGCAACCGACGTGCGCCGACGCCGCCGAGATAGGCATACAGTGGGAGTCCGGTCGCGGCTGCCGCGGCGCGCGCGACGGATTGCGATACACCGAGGATCGCGTTGGCGCCGAGCTTGGATTTATTCGGTGTCGAATCGAGCTCGATCATCGCGAGGTCGAACTCGACTTGCCGTGTCGGATCGCGGCCGACGAGTTGCGGCGCGATCACGTCGTTGACGTTTGCCACGGCGCGCCGCACGCCTTTTCCCCCGTAGCGGCCGGCCTCGGCGTCGCGCAACTCCGCCGCCTCGTTCTCGCCGGTGGACGCGCCCGATGGCACCGAGGACACGCCGAAGATGCCGTTGTCCAGATGAACCGAGACCCGCACGGTCGGCGTGCCGCGCGAGTCGAGTATCTCCGTTGCGCGAATCGAACGTATGCGGTTGTTCACAACGGACTCCGCTCTGAAGGCCAAGCCTATACGGCGCGAACTGCGAATCGCGCCGGATCGCGATGCATTTTGGTCGTGCGATGCCGACCCAACACTCCGTTTTCAACTATCGTCGATACTTTCGATTGTTGCAACCGCGTGTCGTGCGCAAATATTCGATCATGCGGCTGCCGGCGCGAAATAGTACTCGTGATGCAGTCCGCCGAGGACCGGCGTGGCGCGGACGGCGTACGAGTCCTCGCGGCGATGACGCGAACAGGGCTTTCGGAGGTCGGAAATCGCTGGTGGTGGATCCGGAATGCCGGAACCCAGCGCCATGCGCGGAGGCCCGGCGTTGTAATGCGCAATCCAGGATCTAAGAATCGACCGCAATTGCGATTCGGACAAGGGTATAAGCCAATCAAGACACTCGCGCCGAACGGTGCCGATGACTCGCTCGCAGATTGAGTTGGCTTTGGGACAACGTGGTGGCGATTTCAACACTTTGATGCCGAGTCGGCTCACCGATTCGTCAAGATGCTCGGCAAAGATGCTATCGCGATCATGCAGCAGGTACTGATATTGGTCACCGACCCCGACTGTCTCGCGCAGTTGCTGCAATGTCCAAGCGGCGGTCGGATGGGTCGTAACGTTACAATGAACCAGACGACGGCTGCGGTGTTCGATGACCACGAATACATAGAGTAACCGGAACGTGGCGGTGACGGCGACCAGGAAATCGCAGGCAATGATTCCCTGTGCGTGCAGGCGCAGGAACGTCGACCAGCGCAGGTCGCCTCTCGGCCGACCCGGTGGGCGAGGGGAGAGATATTTCCGTACAGTGCGCGGCGAGACCTGAACCCCGAGCTTCAGAAGAAGCTCATTAGCGATGCGTTCCTCGCCCCACGTGGGGTTCTCGGTCCCCATGCGACGGATCAAGGCCTGTACTTGTTTCGGGATTGGCGGTCGGCCGGGTCGAGATTTCAGGCGCCAGAACAGCCTCCAACCAGCCCGGTGCCAGCGGATCATCGTTTCCGGGCGCACGGCGACCAGCGCGTCGCACCAGTTGCAGAACCGTGATAGAAACGCCAACTGTATACGAGTGACGGGGTCGATACGTCGGGGCTTGATTCCGCGCTCGACGTACATAGCGAGCTGGCGACGTAGGAAAAGATTCTCAGCCTCGATTGACTGTGTTGAGCGAAACGATAACCCTAGCCAGCAAAGCAGGTCGCCGATCACCGATATCAGAACCGAGAACGCCGTCCCCATCGATCAATCATGCCACAATGGTCACCGATGAGATCCGGATATCGGAAGCGACGGCCGATCGAATTATTGCGGATGACAGGGGCGCGTCGACGGGAACGACCGCTGATGATCAGTTGGTGCTTCAGCAGCAGAGATTCGGCAACAACCGAGCGGACACCGCCGGGGCGCGCGAGCCTGGCCAGGGTGACGAACAGATGTACCACGAGAAGAAGCAAGTCGCGCATCGTCGAGCCAGGCTACCAGGGATACCGGTCAGCACAAGACTGCTCGCATGCTGGGTCTCACGCTACGATCGGCGAATTCGCACCCCACAGGCGCACAACAAAAGAGCGGGCCCGAAGCCCGCTTTCTTTGACTGCAGCCGGCAAATCCCGGTGTTACATGTCCATGCCGCCCATGCCGCCGCCTGGTGCGCCATGCGCATGCTCATCTTCCTTCGGCGACTCAGCGACCATGACCTCTGTCGTGAGCAATAGACCCGCAACCGAGGCGGCGTTCTGCAGAGCCAGACGCGTGACCTTGGTCGGATCCAGGATACCCATTTCGACCATATCGCCGTACTCACCGGAAGCTGCG
>JAJXTF010000274.1 GCA_021784125.1 Pseudomonadota bacterium
CCGGATGGGGACCGCAACCAATGAGGCAACCCGGGCCAGCGCGCTTCGCTCTGGCAACGGTGGCCGCGCACAACAACAAAGGATCGAGTCATGAGTCTTGGCACCATTCTTCTGATCGTCGTGATCCTGATGCTCGTCGGGGTCCTGCCAGTATGGCCGCACGCACGCAGCTGGGGCTACGCGCCCGGCGGAATCGTCGGCGTCATATTGTTGATCGTGATCGTCCTGTTCCTGCTGGGACGTCTGTAACTGCCCGTAGTTTTCAAACGAAAGGAATCAACATGACCAGCATCACTCGCAGGCTTGCAACCCGCACGTTTCTCTCGTTCTTCGCGGTACTGATCGTTTCGCTGGGGATGGGCTGCGCATCGACCCCCATGCACGAGGGCACCGGCGAGTACGTGGACGACGCAGTCCTGACCACCAAGGTCAAGGCTGCCATCTTCAATGAGCCGACCCTGAAATCCGCCGAGATCAACGTGGAAACCTTCAAGGGCGTCGTGCAGCTGAGCGGATTCGTCAACTCCCAGGGCGACATCAGCAAGGCGGTCGAGGTTGCACGTGGCGTCTCCGGGGTGAAGTCGGTCAAGAACGACATGCGACTCAAGTGACGAACGAGCCTGCCAGGGTCCAGGTCGGCGCGGCGCCGGCCCGGGCCCGCGGCGGCGTCTCCCGCCGTCTGCGGGGCAGCCCCCCGATCGGCAGCATTCCCGGAATTGGACATCAGATCATGGCAAAGACCCCGTTTCTCACCGACATCCAGACGTTGCGCAAGCGCGCGCGGCAGCACATCGATGAAGGTTCCGTCACCGCCGGCTATGCCGCGGACCGCGAAGTCGTGCTCAAGCTGCTGAACGACTCCCTGGCGACGGAATTGGTGTGTGTATTGCGCTACCGACGGCATCACTTCATGGCGCGAGGAATCCACTCGCAGAGCGTGGCGCAGGAGTTTCTCGACCACTCGAACGAAGAACTGGGGCATGCCGACCAGATCGCGGAGCGCATCGTGCAGCTGGGCGGAGCGCCCGATTTCGCCCCCGGGGGGCTCGCGAGCCGCAGCCACGCCGAGTATGTCGAGGGCGGTTCACTGGCCAGCATGATCGAGGAAGACCTGGTGGCGGAGCGGGTCGCCATCGACAGCTACCGCGACATCATCAAGTACCTCGGTGAACTGGATCCGACCACGCGCCGCATGATGGAGGGAATCCTGGCGGTGGAAGAAGAACATGCCGACGACCTGGCCGATCTGCTGGTGGCCTTCCCCGCAGAGTCGAAGGCTGCAAAGCGATAGATCGCGTTGGGCCGGCGTTCACGCCGTCGAGGCCAGGTCCAATCGCCACCGCCTGAGTCTCGCGATGGCCGCGAAGCTGCGCCTGATCCAGGGGCTCAACCCGGCACGGCCAGCCATCGGTGGATCTGCGCGTACACTTCCGGCCGGCTGAGCAGGTCGAGGTGGCTGGTGCCATAGGCAATCCACTGCCGCGACGGCTCGAAGGTCAACGCGAGCTTTGGGTTCGCGTGTTGGCCAAGGGCACTGGCCAGCGGCACGATGCCGTCGCCGATCAGCAGGTCGCTGAGATCGCCGGCCACCTTCCCGGTGGTTGCGGCGATGTCGTAGCATGCGACGCCATCCGGTAACGCAATCGGCACGCGAAGGTCGCGGCTGCGCTCGAAGCGATCGCGCTTGATCCAGTCCTCGTCGACCAGGTTTCCGTAGCGCAGATCGGTGATGCCTGCGCTGCGTATCTTGCCCAGACGGGCCAGGGGCGCCGAGTACGCATTGGAGGCGAGCAGCGCGTCCACCCAGTTGCCGCCGCGCTCGAGCGGCGCACCGTGATGCGGTGTACCGACGAAGACGAGCCTGTCGAGACGCTGCAGCCATGCGTGGCGCTTCGCCGCGCCATGGTGGCAGGCGCTGCGCGCGACGAGCCCGCCCATGCTGTGCCCGATGACCACGAGCTCCGTCAACGGCACCGGCCAGCGCTGCACCAAGGCTTCGAGCATGTCGGCGAACGCCCGCCCGTTGGTGGAGATGTGCAGGCCGCTGTTGTAATGCAGATAGACCGGCGTGTATGCCAGGTCGCGCGCAAGTGCGGCGCCGTGATCGTGCCCCTTGCGCTTCCACTGCAGATCGTTCATGCACAGGCCGTGCAGCAGGACGACCAGCTTGCCGGTGGCTTGCGGGATCGCCGTCGCCAGCGTCGCGCGTTCGTCCGGCAGGGGGATGCCGCCGCTGCGCAGGCGCATGGTGATCGCCAGCGGATTGTCCGATGCCGCGAGGTAGTCGCCGAGGACGCCATTGAGCGCGGCGATCAGAGGATCGCGTCCGCGCCAGGTGCTGTGCTCGCCGAGCAGCGGCGCAAGCCGCGCCAGCAGTCGGTCGAGACCGTACCCGGCGAGGCCGACGATGCCTCGGATGCTGCGGTAGACCAGCCCGGTGATGCCGTGCGTCCTGCGCCGCTGCGACTTCGCACGCAGCCCCGGGACGCTGGCGATGTTGCAGTGCATCGCCTCGACCACGTCGACGACGCCGGCAATGCCATCGACGGTCAGTCGGCTGATCCCGCGCAGGTCAGCGGCATGTACGCGGGATGTCTTGGCCATGGCCTGCCCATTCTAGCGGGGTGACGCGGGAGCGGGCGGGCCGACGGGTACCTGGCGCGCCGGCAGCCAGCCGGTTCCAGCCGGGACGCCCGATGCGCTACAGTTGCCGTTCGTTCGCAAGCGTGGGCAATGATGGAACTCGAGGCATTTCTTGCACTGCACGGAATCGAGACGGATCGCGTCGAGCATCCCGCCGTCATGACGGTGGAGGAGTCGGAGCGCCTGGTGCCGCCCCTTCCCGGGGCCAAGACCAAGAACCTGTTCCTCCGCGACAGGAAAGGCGCCCGGCATTTTCTCGTCACGGTTGCACACGACCACCCGGTCGACCTGGATGCGCTGGGTACCGAGCTCGGCGCGGGACGGCTCGGTTTCGCCTCGTCGGAGCGGTTGCTGAAGCACCTGGGCGTCACGCCAGGATCGGTGAGCTTGCTCGCACTGGTCAATGACGCAGCGCATGCGGTCGAGTTCGTCATCGACCGCCGGCTCTGGGATGCCGGCGCCGTGCACGCCCATCCGCTGGTCAATCACGCCACGATGGTGATTCCCCATGCGCAGCTCGAGCGCTTCCTCGAGGCGACCGGGCATGCTGCGAGAATCCTCGACATTCCCGCGCGTCGCGCGTCCGTTGCCGGCTGACGACCGATCGACCCCTGGAGCGAACCATGACCCTGCCCGAGCACGATGCTGGCGCGGAATTCCGCGATCACCTGATCCGCTACGGCGGCGACACCTATCCCGAGATCGTCGACAATGCGCAAGGATGCTACGTATGGGACGCGGCGGGTCGGAAGATCCTGGACTTCACGTCGGGGCAGATGTGCGCGACGGTCGGCCACAACCATCCGAACATCGTGGCCGCGATCAAACGCAGCTGCGATACGGCGCTGCACCTCTTCTCCGGAATGATCCCGCGCAGCGTCGTGCAGCTGGCGGAGGCGATCGCCAGGATCGTCCCCGAGCCCCTGCGCAAGTCGATGTTCGTCAGTACCGGGAGCGAGAGCAACGAGGCGGCGATCAAGATGGCGAAGCTCTGCACGGGTGGCTTCGAAGTGGTCGGCCTCGGCGGCTCATGGCATGGGGTCACCGGCGGCGCGGGCTCCCTCTCCTTCGCGAGCGATCGCAAGGGCTACGGGCCGGCGATGCCCGGAACCTTCGTTCTCCCCGAGCCCAATGCCTACCGGTGCCCCGTCAGACATTGCCGGGACAGCTGCGACCGAACCTGCATGAAG
>JAJXTF010000275.1 GCA_021784125.1 Pseudomonadota bacterium
TGCCAGTAGCGGCGGGTGGCTTTGATCTCCCGCGGCGGGTGCGACTCCTCGGGGATCAGGAAGTAGCGGCGGCGGCGAAGCTTGCGGCCAAGACCGGCGCGACTGGTGATCACCGAGATCGGCACCGACAGGATGAGCGCGCCGACCACCGGCAGCAGCCACCACAGGAACGACGGGTTGAGCCACCATACGAGCGCAGCCCACGCGACGCCGATGAGGGTGTGCAGTCCGTGGCGCCGCGTCGCCTCGGCCCAGCCCGTTTCGGCATCCTCGCGCGGCGGAGATTTCCAGCGCACCGATCGTCCGGCGAGGGCGGTGACGACGAACCGGGTGTGGAACAGCATGCGTATCGGCGCGAGTACGGCCGAGATCGTCATCTCGCCGAGCAGGCTCGCCGCGAGGTGCCCCCGCCCGCCGTGCGCGGGCGCCTCGCGCCGGGCCACGCGCAGCGCAGCCAGCAGCTTGGGAAGGAAGAGCAGCACCGCGGTGGCCGAGAACAGCGTGACTGCCCATTCCGGGCGCCATTCGGGCCAGATCGGGAAGAGCTGGTAGGGCTGGACGAAATATTGCGGCTCGAGCAGCGTGTGGACCGCGAGCAGCACCGTCGACAGGATGAGGAACGCGAACCACAGCGGAGCCGACAGGTAGGCGAGCACGCCGGTCATGAAGACCGCGCGGTGTGCCGGATGCAGGCCTTTCATCCAGAACAGGCGGAAGTTCATCAGATTGCCCTGGCACCAGCGCCGGTCGCGCGACAGCTCGTCGATCAGGTTGGGCGGCATTTCCTCGTAGCTGCCCGGCAGGTCGTAGGCGATCCACACGCCCCATCCGGCGCGGCGCATCAGTGCAGCCTCGACGAAATCGTGGGACAGGATCTCGCCGGAAAGCGCACCCCGGCCCGGCAGGCGGCCGAGCGCGCAGTGGCGGATGAACGGCGCGACGCGGATGATCGCGTTGTGGCCCCAGTAGTGGGATTCGCCGAATTGCCAGAAATGCAGGCCGGCCGTGAACAGGGGGCCGTAGACCGCGGTCGCGAACTGCTGGACGCGCGCATAGAACGTGTCGCGACCGGCAGCGCGCGGCGCCGTCTGGATGATTCCCGCATCGGGATTGGCCTCGGCGATCCGGACCAGCGTCGTCAGGCAGTCGCCGCTCATCACGCTGTCGGCATCGAGCACGACCATGTAACGGTACCTGCGGCCCCAGCGGCGGCAGAAATCGGCGATGTTGCCGCTCTTGCGCTTGATGCGGTGCTGGCGCCAGCGATAGAAGATGCGCCCGAAGCCGCCCACCGTGCGGTTGAGCGCCGCCCAGGCATCGATCTCCGCGACGCGGATGTCGGGATTGCCGCTGTCGGAGAGCACGAAGAAATCGAAGCGATCGAGTGCGCCGGTGTCGCGCAGCGATTCGTACGTGGCGCGCAATCCTGCGAAAACCCGCACGACATCCTCGTTGCAGATCGGCATGACGATCGCGGTGCGCACATCCCCGGGAATCGCCGTCGCGCTGTCGCAGCAGGTTCGCTTCGAGATCGCGAAACGGTCGCGCCCCGACGCGAGCAGCACGAATCCGGCGATCGCCGTCCAGAATCCTGCCGAGATCCAGCCGAAGAGGATCGCGAACAGCACGAGCACCGCGATCTCGAGCGGCTGCCGCCCGTGGTAGGGCAGTACCCGCGTCATGTATTCGGTCGCGATGATCGTCTGGCCGACGATCAGCGCCAGCAGCAGCAGGCGTCGCCGCGACGCGCGCCGGTGCCAGCGCACCGGGGACTCGGGCTGTGCTGCGGGGACCTGGGGAGGACAGGCATCGTCGGGCAGCGTTGCCCGTGCGCCGTGCGCGGGCCAGGCGCGCGGCGCCATCGAGCTGCGTGCCAGGGGCGGCGTCGTGTCCAGGCGCTCGCGGCCCTGGACGTCACGCGTCACCAGCGGCCCGGCGAGCGTGCGCGGGTCGCCGTGCGCCAGCCTGATGCGCGCACCGATGGTCGCGTGTGCCGGGTCTGCCGTCGCGGCCGCGGCGCCCGCGAGCTGCGCGTGCACGTCGGCCAGGGCCTCGCCAATCGTGTGCCCGGCCTCGAGTGCGTGTGCCTCGACGGCGGCACGCCGCCAGGGTGCCAGGGGCAGCCGCGCGAGGTAGCGCTGCAGCGGGCCGGCGACGGACTCTGCCGCGCGCACGGGTCCGCTCACGGGCGCCCTCAATTGCCCGGAAGGAGGTAGCTCCACGTCTCGGAGAGGGTCGCGGTGCCGTCGCGCAGGAAAGCGCGCAGCTCGCCGGGTTTCCGGTCGTCCAGGCGCTTGACGCGCAACGCCAGGCGCCAGCCCCCCGTCACCTCGTCGTGGATCGTGTTGGCCTCGAGGACGTCGAGGTTGGAATCCGCAGTGACGACGGCCTTGACCGGTGCGTCCGCCGCAAGCTTGCGCAGCGCCGGGCCCTCGAAGTCCACCATCAGCGCGATGCTGTCGTCGGGCTTGCGCAGGTAGCCGTGCCCGCGACGCGTCTGCGCCACCCATGCGAGCGGAGGACGGGTCTCGTTGTTCTTCTGCCAGAGCATCCTGTACTCGAGGTCCAGCGGTTGCAGCGGCCGCGGCGGGTTGTCGGGTACGAAGAAAGCCACGACGTTGTCGTTGGTCTCGTCCGGGGTCGGAATCTGCACGAGCTCGATGCGGCCGGCGCCCCAGCGGCCCCTGGGTTCGATCCACACCGACGGGCGCAGGTCGTAGCGTGCCTCGAGGTCCTCGTAGCTCGCGAAGCCGCGATCACGCTGCAGCAGCCCGAATCCCAGCGGATTGGTGACCGAGAAGGACGTGACCAGCAACCGCCTGGGATTCACCAGCGGTCGCCAGAGCCACTCTCCGGTGCCGGCCTGGACCGAAAGCCCGTCGGAATCGTGAACCTCGGGACGGTAGTCGTCGATGCCGCTCCGGTTGTTCTCCCCGAAGTAGTACATGCTGGTCAGCGGGGCCAGGCCCAGCTTGGCGACGTTCTGGCGCAGGAACAGCCGCGCACGCACGTCGACGACCGTGTCCACGCCTGGCTTGAGCACGAACCGGTATGCGCCCGTGGCCCGGGGCGAGTCGAGCAGCGCGTAGATGCGCAATTCGCGGGCCGAGGGCGCGGGCCGCTCGATCCAGAATTCCGTGAAACGCGGAAACTCCTCGCCCGACATGAGGCCGGTGTCCATCGCGAGTCCGCGGGCCGAGATGCCGTAGCGCTGGTCCTTGCCCAGCGCGCGGAAATAGCTCGCGCCGAGGAACACCATCACTTCGTCCTTGTACCTCGGCGAGTTGATCGCATAGTGGATGCGGAATCCCGCGAAACCGAGGCCATGCAAGGTCCTGGGGTCGATGTGGTTCGCGCCGTAGTCGAACATCGACGGGTCGAAGCGGATCTGGCGCACGCCGTCGGGATCGATCTCGTGGATGCGCACTGCTTCGTTGTAGTAGAGGCCTTCGTGGAAGAACATCAGCTCGAAAGGCAGCTTCGCCGCGCGCCACCATGCGCGCTGCGCCTTGAAGCGGATGTCGCGGTACTGGTCATAGGTGAGTTCCTGCAGCGCCCTGGGTAGCGTCGCTGCCGGCTTCTTGTACGACGTCGACGCGAGCTTCGCCGCGCGCTGCGCGACGTCGTTGAAGTCGAACGCTGCCGCGGTGGCGGGGACAGCGAGCGTGGCGAGTGCAAGCAGTGCAAGCGCCAGCGTCGCCGCGATTGCCGGCAGGGCCGGTGGGGATGTCGGTGGATGCATGACGCGCAATTGTCGCCTACCGCGGGTATCGGCGCGGCGCGGGCGTGCAACCGGCGCCGTCGCCGGTCGCCGGACGAGCGCA
>JAJXTF010000038.1 GCA_021784125.1 Pseudomonadota bacterium
GATCAGGCGCGGCGGATACGTGCTCGCCGATTTCGGCGCGGGCGCGGACAGACGTCGCGCGGTGATCATCGCCACCGGATCGGAGGTCCCGCTGGCACTCGAGGTGCGCCAGCGGCTGGCGGCGGAAGGCATCGCGGTCCGCGTCGTGTCGATGCCCTGCACGCAGATCTTCGACCGCCAGGACGACGACTGGCGGGGCAGCGTCCTCCCGCGCGGCGTTGCCCGCATCGCCGTCGAAGCCGGGTCGACCGGCGGCTGGTACCGCTACGTCGGCGCCGCCGACGATGCCGGCGCGGCGGTCGTCGGCATCGACCGCTATGGCGAATCGGCACCCGCAGGCGTGCTGTTCAGACACTTCGGATTCACCGTCGACCACGTCGCCGCCGTCGTGCGGCAGGCCGTCGATCGCAGCACGCGCCCATGACGATCACGATCCGCCCGGCGGACGTCCGCGACGCGGCGGCGATCGCGCGGGTGCGGATCGACAGCTGGCGCGCGACCTACCGCGGCATCATTCCCGATGCCTACCTGGCCGGCATGAGCGAGGACGAAAGCAAGGCTGGCTGGGAACGCATCCTCGGCGCGGGCCCGAACACGGCGAGCGTCTTCGTTGCCGAGAGCGACGGCGAGGTGATCGGCTTTGCCGCCGGCAACATGCTGCGCGAGCCGCGCTACGAGCTGAACGCCGAGCTGACGGCCATCTACCTGCGCCCCGCGTTCCAGCAGGCGGGCATCGGACGGCGCCTGGTGCAGGAAGTTGCGGGCGCCCAGCGGGCGCACGGCGCGACCGGGCTCATCGTCTGGGTGATTGCCCGCAACAAGATCGGCCGCGCGTTCTACGAAAGCCTCGGCGGCGAACTTCTGGTCGAGCAGCCTTTCCAGTGGGACGGCATCGACCTGGTCGAGGTCGCCTACGGCTTTCGCGGCATCGATGCGCTGGTCGCGGCCTGCGCCGCGCTGCCGGCGCCGCCCCCTGGACCGGCACTCCACTGACGCGCCGACGAGGGCGTCGCGCCAACTCACACTCCCAACCCCAACCCACCCCCACAACCCGTTCACGATTTCCGGAGTAGACCATGACCATCAAAGTCGCCATCAACGGCTACGGTCGCATCGGCCGCAACATCCTTCGCGCGCACTACGAGGGCGGGAAGAAGCACGACCTCGCGATCGTCGCGATCAACGACCTGGGCAGCCCGGAGACGAATGCCCACCTGACGCGCCACGACACCGTGCACGGGAAGTTCCCGGGCAGCGTCACCGTCGATGGCGACGCGATGATCGTCGACGGCGACCGCATCCGCGTTCTCGCCCAGCGCGACCCGGCGCAGCTGCCCTGGGGCTCGCTCGGCGTCGACGTCGTCCTCGAATGCACGGGTTTCTTCACGTCGAAGGCCAAGGCATCGGCCCACCTCGCCGGCGGGGCGAAGAAGGTGATCATCTCGGCGCCGGGCGGCAAGGACGTCGACGCGACGATCGTCTACGGCGTCAACCACCAGACCCTGAAGGCGTCGCACACGGTGATCTCCAACGCGTCGTGCACGACCAACTGCCTCGCCCCGCTGGTCATGCCGCTGCACCAGAAGATCGGCATCGAGAACGGGCTGATGACGACGGTGCACAGCTACACCAACGACCAGGTGCTGACCGACGTCTACCACGAGGACCTGCGCCGCGCCCGCTCGGCGACGATGAGCATGATCCCGACCAAGACCGGCGCCGCAGCGGCGGTCGGGCTGGTGCTGCCGGAGCTCAACGGCAGGCTCGACGGCTACGCGATCCGCGTGCCGACGATCAACGTGTCGCTCGTCGACCTGTCGTTCGTCGCCTCGCGCGACACCGGCGTCGACGAGGTCAACGCGATCATGAAGGCGGCCTCCGAATCCGGTCCCCTGTCCGGCGGCATCCTGCGCTACAACACCGGACCGCTGGTCTCGATCGACTTCAACCACGATCCGGCGTCGTCGACCTTCGACGCCACGCTGACCAAGGTGTCCGGCCGGCTGGTCAAGGTGTCGAGCTGGTACGACAACGAATGGGGCTTCAGCAACCGGATGCTCGACGCGACCGTCGCGCTGATGGCTGCGAAGTGACGCGATGAGTTTCAGGCGCCTTTCCGACATCGACGTGCGCGGCAGGCGCGTGTTCGTGCGCGCCGACCTCAACGTCCCGCAGGACGACGCGGGTGCGATCACCGACGACACGCGCATCCGCGCATCGCTGCCCGGCATCAGCGATGCGCTGGCGCGCGGCGCGGCCGTCATGGTCACTTCGCACCTCGGCCGGCCGACCGAAGGCGAATGGAGAGCCGCCGATTCGCTCGCGCCCATCGCGAAGCGCCTCTCCGAGCTCCTCGGCCGCGACGTGCCGCTCATCCGCGACTGGGTCGACGGGGGCGCGTGGCACGACGCGCTCGAGCCCGGCGACCTCGTCCTGCTCGAGAACTGCCGGATCAACAAGGGCGAGAAGAAGGACGACGACGCGCTCGCGCGGAAGATGGCGAAGCTCTGCAACGTCTACGTCAACGACGCTTTCGGCACCGCGCATCGCGCCGAGGCGACGACCCACGGCATCGCCCGATACGCGCCGGTCGCCTGCGCAGGGCCGCTGATGGCGGCGGAGCTCGACGCATTGACCCGCGCGCTCGCCTCCCCGGCGCGACCGGTGGTGGCGATCGTCGCGGGGTCCAAGGTGTCGACCAAGCTGACGATCCTGCGCGCGCTGGCCGCCAAGGTCGACACCCTGATCGTCGGCGGCGGCATCGCCAACACCTTCATCCTCGCCGGCGGCGCGCACATCGGCAAATCGCTGGCCGAGCCGGACCTGGTCGGCGAGGCGCAGGGGATCGTCGCGCAGTTTCCGGGCAAGGTCCCGGTTCCGGTCGACGTCGTCTGCGCCAAGGCCTTCGCCGCCGACGCGAAGGCGTCGGTCAAGCCGGTCGCCGACGTCGCCGACGACGACATGATCCTCGACATCGGCCCGCGGACTGCGGAAGCGCTGGCGAAGATCGTCGCCGGGGCCGGGACGATCGTCTGGAACGGACCCGTCGGCGTGTTCGAGTTCGACGCCTTCGCCGCCGGCACCCGCGCGCTGGCGGAGGCGGTCGCCGCCTCCTCCGCGTACTCGATTGCCGGCGGCGGTGACACCATCGCAGCCATCAACAAGTTCGGGGTCGCCGATCGCATCGGCTACATCTCGACCGCCGGCGGCGCATTCCTGGAGTTCCTCGAGGGCAAGGAGCTGCCTGCCGTCGCGATCCTCGAACAGCGCGGGGCGGGCTGACATGCCACGCTCCACCCGCATCGTCGCCACCCTCGGCCCCGCGTGCAGCCAACCCGAGGTGCTGCGACGCATGCTCGCCGCGGGCGTGGACGTCGTGCGCCTCAACTTCTCGCACGGCCATGCCGAGGACCACGTCGAGCGCGCGCGCCTGGTGCGCGAGGCCGCCCGCGCCGAAGGGCGCGAGGTCGCCGTGATGGCCGACCTGCAGGGCCCGAAGATCCGCATCGGCAAGTTCGCCGACGGCAAGGTCGACCTCGCCGCCGGCGCGCGTTTCGTCCTCGACGCCGAATGCGAGCTCGGCGACATCGCCCGCGTCGGCCTCGACTATCGCGAGCTCGTCCACGACGTCGGCCCCGGCGCGATCCTGCTGCTCGACGACGGCCTGATCCGGCTCGAGGTGGAGGCGGTCGACGGGCCGCGCATCGTCACGCGCGTCGTCGTCGGCGGGAAGCTGTCCAACAACAAGGGCATCAACCGCCTGGGGGGCGGACTCACCGCGCCGGCGCTGACGTCCAAGGACATGGCGGACATCCAGACCGCAGCCCGTCTCGAAGCGGACTATCTCGCGGTGTCGTTTCCCAAGAGCAAGGAAGACATGGACATGGCGCGCCTGCTGATGCGCGCAGCCGGCGGGCGCGCGATGCTGATCGCCAAGATCGAGCGCGCCGAGGCGATCCCGGCGCTCGAGGAGATCATCGAGGCCTCCGACGGCATCATGGTCGCGCGGGGCGATCTCGCGATCGAGGTCGGCAACGCCGCCGTCCCGGGGCTGCAGAAGCGCATGTTGCGCATGGCGCGCGAGCGCAACAAGCTGACGATCACCGCGACCCAGATGATGGAGTCGATGATCCACAACCCGGTGCCCACGCGCGCCGAGGTCTCCGACGTCGCCAACGCCGTCCTCGACGGCACGGACGCCGTGATGCTCTCGGCCGAGACCGCCGCCGGCCGCTATCCGGTGGAGACGGTCGAGACGATGGCGCAGGTCTGCGTCGAAGCCGAGAAATCGGATCCGGTCGAGCTCGATCGCGATTTCATGAACCGCACGTTCACCCGCATCGACCAGTCGATCGCGATGGCGACGCTGTTCACCGCTTTCCACCTCCAGGTCAAGGCGATCGCAGCGCTGACCGACACCGGCTCGACGCCGCTGTGGATGTCGCGCCACAACCCCGGCTGCCCGATCTTCGGCCTGACGCCGAACGTCGAGACCCAGCGCCGCATGGCGCTGATGCGCAACGTCACCTCGCTGCACCTCGAGCAGACCGGCGGCCGCGACGAGGTGCTGCGCGCCGCCGAGGACCTGCTGCTCGCGCGCTCGCACGTCCGCAAAGGCGACCTGATCGTGCTGACGGTCGGCGAGCCCATGGGCAAGTCAGGCGGCACCAATACGATGAAGATCGTCAGGGTCGGTGAACACCGATCCTGACGATCTCGGCGTTCGCTAACGTGAGCGAATGCGAACGTTAAGCGAGCGCGAGCGAGCGGCGAACGCTCAAATTGTCAGGGTCATCTGCAGGGCGAGCGGCAACCGCTCGAACATTTCGGGCCGACCGCCGCCCATTCCGTGGAGATGCCATGCAACCGCGAATCGACTACACCACCGCCGCACCGGGGGCCTACGCCGCGATGCGCGCGATGGAAACCTACCTCCACCAGAGCGGGCTCGAAGCCAGGCTGCTCGAGCTGGTCAAGACCCGGGTTTCCCAGATCAACGGCTGCGCCTACTGCATCGACATGCACACGCAGATCGCGCGCGTCGTCGGCGAGACCGAGCAGCGGCTCTACGCCCTCTCGGCCTGGCGCGAGACGCCTTTCTTCACCGACCGCGAACGGGCGGCGCTTGCCTGGGCGGAGGCCCTGACGCGCATCGCCGACGGCCCGGTTCCCGATGCGGTCTACGCGGCTGCGCATGCGCATTTCGGCGACCGCGGGCTGGCCGACCTCTCGCTCGCCATCGTGGCGATCAACGGCTGGAACCGGATGGCGACCGCATTCGCGACCCCGCCCGGAAGCTACCGGCGCGCGCGCAGCGAATGACCGCCACGGGGCCGGGTAGAATCGTCCCGTCACCCGAACCTGCCGGAGATCCGCAATGCCCCTCGTCTCGATGCGCCAACTTCTCGATCACGCGGCCGAGCACGGTTACGGCCTGCCTGCGTTCAACGTCAACAACCTCGAGCAGGTCCAGGCGATCATGTCCGCGGCGGCCGAGACCGACAGCCCGGTGATCATGCAGGCCTCCGCCGGCGCGCGCAAATACGCCGGCGAGGCGTTCCTGCACCACCTGATCGAAGCCGCGGTGGAAACCTACCCCGCGATCCCGATCGTCATGCACCAGGACCACGGGCAGTCCCCCGCGGTCTGCGAGTCGGCGATCAGGCTGGGATTCTCGTCGGTGATGATGGACGGATCGCTGAAGGAGGATGGCAAGACGATCGCCGACTACGACTACAACAAGGACGTCACGCGGCGCGTCGTCGCCACCGCCCATGCGTTGGGCGTCACCGTCGAGGGCGAGCTCGGATGCCTGGGGTCGCTGGAAACGATGCAAGGCGACAAGGAAGACGGCCACGGCGCCGAGGGAACGATGACGCGCGAGATGCTGCTGACCGATCCCGCCCAGGCGGCCGACTTCGTCGATGCGACACAGCTCGACGCGCTGGCGATCGCGATCGGCACGTCCCACGGGGCCTACAAATTTTCGCGCAAGCCGACCGGCGACATCCTTGCGATCGACCGGATCAAGGAAATCCACCGCCGGATCCCGAACACCCACCTGGTGATGCACGGCAGCTCGTCGGTGCCGCAGAACCTCCTGGCCGAGATCCGCCAGTTCGGCGGCGAGATGAAGGAAACCTACGGGGTGCCGGTGGAGGAGATCCAGGAAGGCATCAAGCACGGCGTGCGCAAGGTCAACATCGACACCGACATCCGGCTGGCGATGACGGCGGCGATCCGCCGCTTCCTGGCGGAGAACAAGTCGAAGTTCGATCCGCGCGAATACCTGAAGCCGGCGATGGCGGCCGCGAAAGCGATCTGCAAGGAGCGCTACGAGCAGTTCGGCTGCGCCGGGATGGCCTCGAAGATCAAGGCGGTGCCGCTCGACGCGATGGCCGCCCGCTACCTGCGGGGCGACCTGAAGCAGATCGTCAACTGACGCGCGTCGTCCGGGAAAAGGAAAGGCCCCGGCGCCATCGCCGGGGCCTTGTCGTTGGTGCTGCGCCGCGGAACGTTATGCGGGCCGCTTCACCGGGCGATGGCCCGAGTCGACGTGCAGGTCCACGCCTCGCGTCTCGTACAGGAAGAAGAATCCGATGACCGCCGTCATCAGCGCGACGCCGATCGGATACCACAGCCCGTAGTAGATGTTGCCGTAGGCCGCGGCCATGGCGGTGGCGACCAGCGGAAGCATGCCGCCGAACCAGCCGTTGCCGATGTGATACGGCAGCGACATCGACGTGTACCGGATGCGCGTCGGGAACAGCTCGACCAGGTACGCTGCGATCGGCCCGTACACCATCGTCACGTAGATCAGCATGATCCAAAGGACCAGGATCGCCATCGGCCAGTTGATCGCGTTCTTGTCGGCCGCGGCCGGGTACTTGAGGTCGGCCAGCGCCTTCTTGAGCGCCGGCTCGTCGTAGCCCTTGATCTCGGTGCTGCCGATCTTGGTGATCACCGTGTCGGGCGAATCGGCCGGAAGCTGGGCGAACGAGAACGACAGACCGGACTTGGTCAGGAAGTCCTCGGTGCGGTCGCAGGGCGAGAACTTGGACCACGGGCCCACGAAGATGTGGAAGTTGCAGTCGCGGGCCTGCACCGAGATCGCGTTGGCCTTCTGGAACGACTCCAGTGCCGGATTCACGTAATGCGTCAGCGCCTGGAACAGCGGGAAGTAGGTCAGTGCAGCGATCAGGCACCCGACCAGGATGATCCGCAGGCGGCCGATCCTGTCGGACAGCCAGCCGAAGAAAATGAAGAACGGCGTGCCCAGCACCAGCGCGATGGCGATCATCGTGTACGCGGTCAGCCCGTCGACCTTCAGCGTGATCGTCAGGAAGAACAGCGCGTAGAACTGCCCCGTGTACCAGACGACGCCCTGGCCGGCCGTCGCGCCCAGCAGCGCGAGCAGCACGTACTTGTTGTTCGGATACTTGAGGAAGCTGTCGGACAGCGGAGCCTTCGAGCCCTTGCCTTCGGCCTTCATCCGCTGGAACACCGGCGACTCGTTGAGCTTCAGCCGGATGTAGATCGAGAAGATCAGCAGGACGAGCGACAGCAGGAAGGGAATGCGCCAGCCCCATTCGGCGAACTGCGCGGTGGTCATCACGCCGCCGAAGCGGCAGATGCCGATGACGATCAGCGCGAGGAACAGGCCCAGCGTAGCGGTGGTCTGGATCCACGCGGTGTCGTAGCCGCGCCGGTTGTCGGGCGCGTGCTCGGCGACGTAGGTCGCGGCGCCGCCGTACTCGCCGCCCAGCGCGAGACCCTGGAGCAGCCGCAGGCCGACCATCAGCAGCGGCGCAGCCCAGCCCACCGACGCGAAGGTCGGCAGGAGGCCGGTCGCGAAGGTCGAGAAACCCATGACCAGGATCGTGACCAGGAACGTGTACTTGCGCCCGACGAGGTCGCCGATGCGCCCGAACAGCAGCGCGCCGAAAGGCCGGACCAGGAAGCCCGCCGCATAGCCTGCGAACGCCGAGAGCAGCGCTGCCGTCGCATTGCCCGCGGGAAAGAACAGTGCCGCGAAGAACGGTGCGAGCACCGCGTACAGATAGAAGTCGTACCATTCGAAGACCGTACCGAGCGACGACGCGAAGATGACGTTGGTCTCCTCGCGCGTGAAGTCGTGATGCTGGGGGCGACCCCCGGGTGCGGCTGTGGCCATCGAATCCTCCTGAGGTGGCGTCCGCGTCGGTCGCGGACCAACTTAAGGTCTGCGGGGCTCTTGCCGGCCCGTCGCGCGAACTAGCTTAGGTGCGCAGCCTTACACGAATCTTACGCAGCGGCAAGGGAGGTGAAGATGACGGCGACCTGCAGCCCGCGGGCATCCGGACCCGGCCGCAGCGACACCGACGCACCGTGCGCCGCAGCAATCGAGCGAACGATCGCGAGTCCCAGCCCGGTTCCGGATGCGATCGCCTCCCCGCCGCGATAGAAAGGCTCGAAGACGCGGTCGTGCTCGGCCTGCGGAATGCCCGGCCCTGAATCGGTGACCGACAGCGTCGCGCTCGCCGCGGCGCCGCATTCGACGCTGACGGTGATCACGCCCCCGTCGGGCGTATACCGCAGCGCATTGTCGACGAGGTTCGACAGGAGCTCGCGCAACAGCAGCCGGTCGCCGCGAACGACGGCACCCCTCCCCGGTGCCGGGCCCTCGAAGCCCAGGTCCTGAGCGCGCGCATTGGCGCTCGGCAGGTGGTCGGAGATCACGTCGCGCGCCAGCGCGGGAAGATCGACGTCGGCCTGCGGCGCGGCCAGCGGCGTGTCGGCGCGCGCGAGCGTGAGCATCCGGTTGGCGAGTTCGGTCGCGCGCTCGGTTCCCGCAGCCAGCCGCGCGAGCGAGCGCCGCAGCGCTGCGGGATCGTCCTCGGTCAGCGCAATCTCGGCCTGCGACCGGAGCCCTGCGAGCGGCGTGCGCAGCTGATGTGCGGCGTCGGCGATGAACCGGCGCTGCGTGTCGATGCTGACGGCGAGCCGCTGCATCAGACCATTGATCGACAGGATCAGCGGGCGAAGGTCCTGCGGCGCACTTTCCGGGTCGAGCGGCGACAGGTCGTTCGACCCGCGATTGTCGATCAGCGTGCGCAGCCGCTGCATCGGCCGCCAGACGTAGGCGTAACCGTAGACGATCAGCAGGACGCCGATCACCAGCACCAGCATCTGCGGCAATGCGACCGCCTGCGCGCGCAGGGTTTCGGTCAGGGCACGCCGCCGTTCCAGCGGTTCCGCAACCTCGACGGTGAGCCGTTGCGACGGATCGCGCGGATCGGCGAGCGGCATGGCGGCGATCCGCAGCGGCTCGTCGGCCATCTCGGCGTCACGCAACGTCGGGGCAAGCCGGTCGGACAGACCGGACACCGCGGGTACGGCGGGATTGCCGGCGAGAACCCGCCCGCCGGCATCGCGCAACACGTACAGCACCCGGTCGTGCTCGATGCGCCGCAGGAGGCCGACCGCCGCGGGCGGGATCGCGACGCCCTCGCCTTCCGCCCGCGTCTCGGCGGCGAGCATTCGCGCATATTCGGCGAGTTTCGCGTCGTAGGGCGCGTCGACGGCGCTGTTGACCAGGAACTCGCTGATGCTGATCGTCGCCAGCATCAGGCACAACAGCGACACGACCAGCCAGACCAGGTACTTGAACAGCGTGAACATCGCGGCGCTCGCTCCCGCGGCCTCAGGGCCGGGCGATGTAGTAGCCGAGCCCGCGCACCGTCTGCACGTGGATCCCGACCGGCTCGAGCTTGCGCCGCAGCCGGTGCACGTAGACCTCGATCGCGTTCTCGGTGACGTCCTGGTCCCAGCCGCACATGTGCTCGACGAACTGCTCCTTCGCCACGACGCGCCCGCTGCGCAGCAGCAGCAGCTCCAGGACCGCCAGCTCGCGCGCCGAGAGGTCGAGCAGGTCGCCGCCGACGGAGGCGCTGCGGACGACCGTGTCGAAGGCGAGTGTTCCGTGCGTCAGCAGGTTGCGGTCGCGACCGTGACTGCGCCGGATCAACGCGCGCACCCGAGCCTCGAGCTCGGCGAGGGCGAAAGGCTTGACCAGGTAATCGTCGGCACCGGCATCGAGACCCGCGACGCGGTCGTCAATGGCGTCGGCGGCGGTGATGATCAGCACCGGCGCGGAGGACGCGCGGCCGCGCAGCCGCGCCAGCACGTCGCGTCCGGGCATGCGTGGCAGGCCCAGGTCGAGGACGATCAGGTCGAAGTCGTGCGCGCGCAGCGCGCGGTCGGCGACGGCGCCGTCGCGCACCCAATCGACCGCGTGCCCGACGCGGGTCAGGTGCTTGGCGATCGCGTCGCCGAGCAATGCATCGTCTTCGGCAACCAGGATTCGCACGCAGCCCGATTCATTCGGCAGTGGGACGGGTCATGGTAGCGAAGTCGCTCCCGGCTGTCAGCGCGGCGCGCGACAACATGACGGCGCCGGAGGTCAGGGCAACGCGTCAGGGCAGACCGCAAGCGGCCAATGGCAGTGCGAGCGCCTGCAGGACGTCCCCATCGGATCTGCGCTGCACGAACGCGACGAGGGTCGGCATCGACCCGGCTTCCGCGGGCCGCTCGAAGACCAGGCGCGCATGGATGCCTCCCACGGCATCGGCTGCGCCTGCCGGCTGCAGCGCGCGGACGACGTGATCGTGGGTCAGCCGGTGGCCGCGGTTCTCGCCGCCCCCGACGTCCGAATGGAGGCCGCTGTCGACGTAGGCGACGAACAGTCGCGCGTCGCCCCGCAGGGCGGCATCGTCGACCTGCGCTTCGGCGCGAACGTCGACTTCGCCGCCTGCCACCGTCGCATCGAGCGCAAGCGCCGCGCGTGGCGGGCGCGCCGCGGCCGCGGCGATCGTCGCGCGCACATCCGGCTCGCGCCATGCCGGGAAATCGCGTCCCTGCAGCAACACCTGCGGCGTATAGACGAAGGAGGCGGCCTTGGCGCGCATCGCCGCATACTGGCGCCGGGTATTGGCGTGCGTCGCGAATCGATCCACCCAACCCAGCCGGTCCCAGTAATCGACATGCAGGGCGATCGCGATCGCGCGGCCGGACCCGCGCATTGCGACCGAGCGCACCGGAGCGGGCGTCGTCGCAACGGGCGTCGTCGCAACGGGCGCCGCTGCATCGCCGAACGTCGCGGCGAGCCACCGATCGGCGGGCGGACAGCTGCTGCAGCCCTCGGACGTGTAGAGCTCGACCAGGGGTCGCGTCGCGGTCCCGCTGACCGCGTGGCAGGCGTGCGTGGCACCCGCGGCAAGGACGGGCGACGCCAGCCACAGAAGGGCAGCGGCCAGCAGCAGGAGGCCGGCGGGGTTCGGGGGGGCGGGAATCACGGCTGCGGTACCCATGCCGGTGGGTCGCCCGACGCGGGATATCCTTACGCGCAGCGCGAAAGCCCGTGTTAACCTCGCGACGCGCGCCGGATCCGGCGCGAACCCGACAAGAAGGAGGTTCCCGTGGGACTCTTCCACATCATCTCGATGATCATCGTCGGATTCATCGTGGGCATCATTGCGCGCTTCGTCTATCCGGGCGCGGTCGACCTCGGATTCTGGCTGACCACCCTGATCGGCATCATCGGATCGCTGGTCGGAGGTGTGATCGGCGGACTGGTCTTCCGCTCGCCCGACGGCAAGTTCCATCCGGCCGGTTGGTTCCTCTCGGTCGTCGGCGCCCTGCTGGTGCTCTGGGTCTACCTCAACTACCTGAAGTAGGAAGCCCGCGGGTTTCGGGGCCTGCCGTCAGATCAGGTCGGCGGCCGGGCCGAGGATCTGGTCGCGCAGTTCGCGATACCGCGGCAGCTGCGGCGGATAGACGCAGACGTATTTCACCTGGGCCGCCTGCAGGCAGCGCTGCTTGATGGTCTCGAGCTTCTGGTCGCGCGGGTCGATCGCCTGGTCGGGGTCGCGGGCATCGACGATGGCGATGATGGTCATGTCGCGGTCGCAGATGACGAAACCGACGTGCTGGTTGGCGATCTTGCGGAACGCGCGCAGGCGCTCCATGCCCTGCGGACCGATCTTGACCTGCAGCACGTCGGCGAGGCGGATACGCGCGAAGATCTCGTGCCGCGGGAACGCGGCCTTGAGCAGCAGGAAGACCGCGGCTTCCGACTTGGACAGGAACCGGGGACGCAGCAGGTAGAGCCCCGGGACCTCGGCCGACGACAGCAGCCGCGTCGTCTCGCCTTCGGTCCACTGGGCGACCGCCGTCGGCCCGTCGCCGTCCGACCGCCCGTCGGCCGGGAGCTCGCGCCGCCGGCGCAGGAAGCCGGTGACGATGACGATCGCGAGCAGCGCAAGCGCGAGTGCGAATATGATCCCGGACGTCATGTAGACGACAGCCTTCGCAGAAGGGCGGCGACCGCTGAAGATGACCGAGGCATAAGCATTGCTGTTTTGCGCGGATTCATGCTGGCCGCGCCTAGTCTAATGCATTTCGCCCAGAGATCGAAAAAAAAGCCCGCGTCGCCGCGGGCTTTCTTCACTGCCGGGAACCCGGACGATCACATGTCCATGTCGCCCATTCCGCCCATGCCGCCCATGCCACCCATGCCGCCGCCGGACATCGCCGCCTTGTCGTCCTTCGGCAGCTCGGCGACCATCGCATCGGTCGTCAGCATCAGGCCTGCCACCGACGCGGCGTTCTGCAGCGCATAGCGCGTCACCTTGGTCGGATCCAGCACGCCCATCTCCACCAGGTCGCCGTACTCGCCGGTGGCCGCGTTCATGCCGAAGTTGCCCTTGCCTTCGGCAACCTTGTTCAGCACGACCGACGGCTCCTCGCCGGCGTTGGCGACGATCTGGCGCAGCGGCTCCTCGACTGCGCGCAGCACGATCTTGATGCCTGCGTCCTGGTCGGCATTCGCGCCCTTGAGGTTCTTCAGGTTGCCGCGGGCACGCAGGTAGGCGACGCCGCCGCCCGGCACGATGCCTTCCTCGACGGCGGCACGGGTCGCGTGCAGCGCGTCCTCGACGCGGGCCTTCTTTTCCTTCATCTCGACTTCGGTCGCCGCGCCGACCTTGATGACGGCCACACCGCCCGCCAGCTTGGCCACGCGCTCCTGCAGCTTTTCCTTGTCGTAGTCGGAAGTCGCGTCCTCGACCTGCTTGCGGATGTTCTTCACCCGCGCCTCGATCGCGGCCTTCTCGCCGGCGCCGTCGATGATCGTCGTGTCTTCCTTGCCCACTTCGATCTTCTTCGCACGGCCGAGGTCCTTCAGCGTCGCATTCTCGAGCTTCAGGCCCAGCTCTTCCGCGATGACGGTGCCGCCGGTCAGGATCGCGATGTCCTCGAGCATCGCCTTGCGGCGATCGCCGAAGCCCGGCGCCTTGACCGCGGTCGTCTTCAGTATGCCGCGGATGTTGTTGACCACCAGCGTCGCCAGCGCCTCGCCGTCGACGTCCTCGGCGATGATCAGCAGCGGCTTGCCCGACTTGGCGACCTGCTCGAGCACCGGCAGGAGGTCGCGGATGTTCGAGATCTTCTTGTCGTGCAGCAGGACGTACGGGTCTTCGAGCAGCGCGACCTGCTTGTCCGGGTTGTTGATGAAGTACGGCGAGATGTAGCCGCGGTCGAACTGCATGCCTTCGACCAGGTCGAGCTCGTTCTCGAGGCCCTTGCCGTCCTCGACGGTGATCACGCCTTCCTTGCCGACCTTGTCCATCGCTTCGGCGATCGTCTTGCCGATCGATTCGTCGGCGTTGGCCGAGATCGAGCCGACCTGGGCGATTTCCTTGGAGGTCGAGCAGGGCTTGCTGATCTTCTTCAGCTCTTCGACGATCGAGATGACCGCCTTGTCGATGCCCCGCTTGAGGTCCATCGGGTTCATGCCGGCGGCGACGTACTTCATGCCCTCGGCAATGATCGATTGCGCGAGCACCGTGGCCGTCGTCGTGCCGTCACCGGCGACGTCGGAGGTCTTGGACGCGACTTCCTTGACCATCTGCGCGCCCATGTTCTCGAACTTGTCCTTGAGCTCGATTTCCTTGGCGACGGACACCCCGTCCTTGGTGATCGTCGGCGCGCCGAAGCTGCGCTCGAGGACGACGTTGCGGCCCTTCGGGCCAAGCGTAATCTTGACGGCGTTGGCGAGTACGTTCACGCCATTCACCATCTTGTTCCGGACGTGTTCGCCGAAGCGGACGTCTTTGGCTGCCATGTTCTGTTCTCCTGAAGCGTGTACTTGGGGGAAGGGTGGTCGGTCAGTCGACGATGCCGATGACGTCGTCTTCGCGCATGTGCAGCAGGTCCTGGCCTTCCAGCTTGAATTCCTGGCCCGAGTACTTGCCGAACAGCACCTTGTCACCGGCCTTCACGCCCATCGGGACGAGCTTTCCGTTGTCGTCGGTCTTGCCAGGTCCCGCGTAGACGACTTGGCCCATCGAGGGTTTCTCAGCCGCGGTATCGGGGATGACGATGCCGCCCGCGGATTTGCGCTCTTCTTCGAGCCGCTTGACGATAATCCGGTCGTGCAGGGGACGAAGCTTCATGTTAGTGCTCACTCCTAGATTGGAATTCGTCTGTAAACAACGAGTTGGGCGCGGGTCGCCGAGCCTGTGTCCAGCGCCGCTGCGCGGCCGGCTGTGTTGCTAGCACTCGGCGAGTGCGAGTGCTAATAGTAATGGAATCGTCGGCCCTTTTCAAGGGGGAAGGCCGGGAGCCCGATCAGCGCGCGGCAGCCGCTTCGTCCCGGCGCGAAGCGCGCCAGCCGCCGCCCAAGGCCCGGATCAGCCCGATCGCCGCGGCCTGCCGGCTCGACATCAGCTGCGAGAGCGTCTGGCGTGCGCCGAGGGCCGTCACCTGGGCCGTGACCACGCTGGTGTAGGGCACCAGGCCCTGCAGGTACTGGTTCAGCGTCAGCTGTTCGCTGCGGTCGGCGTCTGCCGATGCGGCGCGGCGCCGGTCTTCCTGCTCCGCGAGCGAACGGATCGTCGCCAGCCGGTCTTCGACGTCCTGGAACCCGCTCAGCACGGCCTGCCGATAGTTCGCGACCGCGGCATCGCGCGCGGCCTGCGCGCCTTCGACCCGGGCTGCGATCGCCCCAGCGTCGAACAGCGTCTGCGCCGCCGACAGGCCGAGCGACCAGAGGTTGTTCGACGCCAGGAACAGCGCCGGCAGGTTCGAGGCCGCGCCGCCGTAGGTCGCCGAGAGCCCGAGGCTCGGAAAATAGGCCGTCCGTTGGATCCCGATCTGCGCGTTCGCCGCCGCCACCGCGCGCTCGGCCGCAGCGATGTCGGGGCGGCGCTGCAACAGCTCGGAGGGCACGACCAGCGGCACCGCCGGAACGCTCGCGTTCCACGCCTCGACCGGCACGCTGAATTCAGCCGGCGCCTTGCCGACCAGCAGCGCGATCGCATGTTCGAGCAGCGCCCGCTGGCCCACCATCGCCACGAGATTCGCGCGCGTCGTTTCGAGCTGCGTCCGGGCCTCCAGCACGTCGGTGCGCTGCGCGATCCCGGCGTCGTACTGGTTCTGCGTGATGCGCAGTGCGCGCTGGTACGCGCTGACGGCTCGAGTGAGCAACGCGATCTCGTTGTCGGCCTCGCGCAGCGCGAAATAGTCGGTCGCCAGCGCGGCCTGCGCCGACAGGCGGGCCGCCGCCAGATTCGCCGCGCTCGCCTCGGCGCCGGCCTGCGCGCTCGTCACACCGAGGCGCAGCTTGCCCCAGATGTCGGGCTCCCAGCTTGCGCCGAGACCCAGCTGCAGGTGGGTGGCGTTGCCCGGCGAGCCTGCGCCACCGCTGCGCGTCGCGCCGGCGTCGAGCGCCAACGACGGAAACAGCGCGGCGCGCTGCTCGCGCACCAGCGCCTGCGCCTGTGCGTACGCGGCAACCGCGGCGGCGACGTTCTGGTTCGACACCTCGACCTGGCCGGCGAGCGCGGAAAGCGCCGGGTCGCCGAAAAGCTCCCACCACGGACCGCGGTCCAGCGTATCGGCGGGCGCCGCCGGGAACCAGGTCGAATCAGCGGCCGGCGCCTCCTTGAACGTGGCCGGCGAGGCCGCGCTCGGAGGCCGGTAGGCCGGGCCGGACGTGCACGCCGAGAGTGTCGCGACGATTGCGAGGGTCGCGAAGACGGCGCCGAGCAGCCGTGCAGTCGAACGATGCAGGAACGCCGGGCGTGAATTCATGTGGCTTCCAGGGGCAGGAGCGCGTCGCTGCCGACGCGGCTCAGGTGGCGCTCGTCGGCGCCGCGCCGGCGCAGCCTGTCGAGGAGCAGATAGATGACCGGCGTCGTCAGCAGCGTGAGCAGCTGGCTGGCGATCAGTCCGCCGATGATCGCCACGCCCAGCGGCTGGCGCAACTCGGCGCCTTCGCCGAAGCCGATCGCGAGCGGCAGCACCCCGAGCCCGGCCGCCAGCGTGGTCATCAGGATCGGCCGGAAGCGCAGCAGGCAGGCCTCGCGCACCGCTTCCAGCGGGGTCAGACCCCGGGCACGCTCGGCCTCGAGGGCGAAGTCGATGATGAGGATCGCGTTCTTCTTCACGATGCCGATCAGCAGGAACACGCCGATCAGCGCGATCAGCGAGAAGTCCATCCTGAACATGAGCAGCGCCAGCACGGCGCCCACACCCGCAGACGGCAGCGTCGACAGCACCGTGACCGGATGCACCAGGCTCTCGTACAGGATGCCGAGCACGATATAGATCACGACCAGCGCGGCGACGATCAGCAGCCCCTGCTCCCTGCTCGACTGCTGCGCCAGCAGCGCGGTGCCGGCGAACGCGCCGCGCACCGTCGTCGGCATGCCGATGTCGGCCTCGGCCTGGGCGATCGCGCGGCTCGCGTCGTCCAGCGTCGCGCCCTCGGCGAGGTTGAACGAGAGGGTCGTCGCGAGCTCGGTGTCCTGGTGGTTGACCGAGGTCGCGGTC
>JAJXTF010000039.1 GCA_021784125.1 Pseudomonadota bacterium
CCCAAATCAATGATCATCGACTGTCACGGACACTACACGACCGCGCCCAAGGCCCTTGAAGACTGGCGCAACCGGCAGATCGCCGGCATCAAGGACCCGGCCATCATGCCGAAGGCCTCGGATCTCAGGATCAGCGATGAAGAGCTGCGGGCGTCCATCGAGGCGAACCAGCTGCGCTTGATGCGCGAGCGCGGCAGCGACCTGACACTCTTCTCGCCGCGCGCGAGCTTCATGGCGCACCACATCGGCGACTTCAACGTCAGCGCCGCCTGGGCCGCGATCTGCAACGAGCTGTGCCATCGCGTGTCGAAGCTCTTTCCCGACAACTTCGTTCCGGTGGCGATGCTGCCGCAGTCGCCCGGCGTCGACCCAAGGACCTGCATCCCCGAGCTCGAGAAATGCGTCGAGCAGTACGGCAACGTCGGCATCAACCTCAACCCCGACCCGTCGGGTGGACACTGGACCTCGCCGCCGCTGTCCGACCGGCACTGGTACCCGATCTACGAGAAGATGGTCGAGTACGACATCCCGGCGATGATCCACGTCAGCACGAGCTGCAACGCCTGCTTCCACACGACCGGGGCGCACTACCTGAACGCGGACACGACGGCTTTCATGCAGTGCCTGACCTCCGACCTGTTCCGGGATTTCCCGACGCTGCGCTTCATCATCCCCCACGGTGGCGGCGCCGTGCCCTACCACTGGGGACGCTTCCGGGGGCTCGCGCAGGAGCTCAAGAAACCACTGTTGAAGGACCACCTGCTCAACAACATCTTCTTCGACACCTGCGTCTACCATCAGCCCGGCATCGACCTCCTGACCCGGGTGATCCCCGTCGACAACATCCTGTTCGCGAGCGAGATGATCGGCGCCGTCCGCGGCATCGACCCCGAGACCGGGCATTACTACGACGACACCAAACGCTACATCGAGGCGGCCAGCATCGATCCGGTGCAGCGCTACAAGATCTACGAAGGCAACGCGCGGCGCGTGTTCCCGCGGCTCGACGCGGCGCTGAAGGCGAAAGGCAGGAACTGAGACCCTAGTTCCGGTCGCAGTGCTTGTCCTGCACGAGCTGCATCAGGCGCTGCAGCCGCGCGTCGGACTGGAGCTGCTGTCCCTGGGCGACGACCGCGCCCGTCTGGGCGGACAGCTTGTCGTAGAGCGGCTTGTCCTCGACGAGCGCGCGCCGCGCCACTTCCTCCTGATGGGCGAACTCGGCCTGCCCCAACGCCCTGCTCGCGATGCCCGTGGGATCCGCTTGCGCCGCGGTCGCAGCGACCGCGAACCCTAAGACTGCGGGGGTCTCCGCGGCGACGCGCTGCTGGCCGCGCTCGATCATGGCCTTCGCCGCCTGTCCCGCTGCCATGGCGCTCGGCATCATGCGCTGCGCGTAAGGCGCGAGCTCCGCGGCGATCTGCTGGCAGGTCATCGCCGCGTCGCCAGCCATCGAGCCTGGCGCATCGGCCGCTTCTGCAGCGGCCACCCAGAACGCTCCGGCGATCGAACCGGCTGCGATCAGCAAACCCTGCCTTGTCGACATGGCATCCCCTTCGCACGAGAGCTGACGAGCCACCGCAGGATGGACAAGCATCGACCTCCCCGCTGACTGCTGTCAACCCTTCGCCGCAGTGCGCGCCAGGGACAGGCCGCTGCCCAGCGTCAGACCTGTGGCGTCCGCCGGACGAGCTCCGCGAGCCATTCCCCGGCGTCCCGGAAGGGCCTGCTCGAGCGCTCGACCCGGCACCGGACGTAGGCCCCCTCGATCGTGCTCAGGACCAGCCCGGCAAAGGATTTCGTGCGCCGTGCGTCGCCCAGGTCGAAGTGCCGCGCGATCAGCTCGACCCAGTCGGCGAAAGCTGCCGCCAGCACGACACGCAGCCCCGCCACGTCGTCCTCGAGGTCGAGGGCGACGGTGCCTGCCGCACAACTCCTCCGGTAGTCGCTTTCCCCGATCCGCCTGGCAAAGGCGCCGAACAAGGCTTTCAGCTTTTCGTCGGGATGGCGCTTGCCGGCAAGTGCCTGGTCGATGAAGCGCATGACACGCCCCGAGTAGACCGCGAGCGCCTCGGCGGCGATCTGGCTCTTGCCGCCGGGAAAGTGATGGTAGACGGAGCCCTTCGGCGCGCCGCTCTCGCGGACGATTTCGTTGATGCCGGCCCCCGACAATCCGGACGTCCGCATCAGATCGATGGCGGCTTCGATCATGCGGTTCCGGCTGCTCGAATCGACGCTCTGAACCATCTTGATCTTTCCAGTAGACCAGTCTATATATTAGCCGGTCACTGCGCTGGTGGGAGGGAATCATGAACGACCGGGCATCGGAGCTGCGCGCGACCATCGGTGCAGCCGAGTGGCAGCAGCGGGTCGATCTGGCGGCGTGCTACCGGCTGGTGGCGATGTTCGGCTGGGACGACCTCATCTTCACCCACATCTCCGCGCGCGTTCCCGGTCCCGAGCATCACTTCCTGATCAATCCCTACGGGATGATGTTCTGCGAGATCACCGCGTCGAGCCTGGTCAAGGTCGATCTGCAAGGACGCAAGGTCCTCGACGGCCCGCAGGACATCAACCCCGCGGGGTTCACGATCCACAGCGCCGTCCATGCGGCCCGCGAGGACGCGAACTGCGTTCTTCACCTGCACAGCGTGAACGGCATCGCCGTCTCCGCGCAGGAGGAAGGCATGCTGCCGCTGTCCCAGCACTCTATCTTCGTACTCTCGTCCCTCGCCTACCACGACTACGAAGGCGTCGCCCTGGACGATGACGAGAAGCCCAGGCTGGTCCGCGATCTCGACGACCGGCGCTTCCTGATGCTGCGCAATCACGGCCTGCTCACCGTCGGCCGATCGGTGGCCGAGGCATTCGTGGCGATGTACTTCTTCGAGACCGCCTGCATGATCCAGGTGCGGGCGATGGCGGGCGGGCAGCGCCTGCGGCGCATCGACGCGTCGATCATCGATGGCGCGCAGGCGCAATGGGAGAGCGTGACCCGTGGCGCCGGTGGCGGGCTCGCATGGCCCGCGCTGTTGCGCAAGGTCGAGCGCGCGGACCCCGGCTATCGTACCTAGCGAGCTTCGGGAGGGCGCTCGCTCATCGCTGTCCCGGGCAGCTTCGGTCGGTCGTCGTTCAGGCATCCCGCCTTCCGGAACCCCGCGAAGACCATAGTTCGCGGTCTAATGCGAATGTCGGTGATGGACGTCCGGGTAGTGTGGATGGCTGTGCACGAGCGGCGCGTGGATGTGCGAGTGGACATGCGGTTCCGCGCCATCCCACGCGAAGGGATGCTCGTGTCGATGATGTTCATCGTGAATGTGCGAGTGCGCGTGCTCGATCCGCTCGTGCGCGTGCTCGTGCGCGTGATGCTCCGAGACGTGAAGCCAGACACCGAGGCCCATCAGCGCCGCGGCCGCAGCAAGCATCCATGTCACCGAGTCCTGGCCCATCGAGACGGCAAGCACGGCCCCGAAGAATGGCGCTACCGAGAAGTACGCCCCCGCCCGTGCCGTGCCGAGGTGGCGAAGCGCGAGAATGAACAGCACGAGGCTGACGCCGTAGCCGAGGAAGCCCACGACGATGGCGGCCGCAACGGACGGCAGCGACGGCAGGGCGATTCCCAGCGTCAGCGCCAATGCAGCGTTCACGATGCCGGCAGCCATTCCCTTCAGCGATGCCAGGACGACCGCGTCGCTGGCGGACGCTTTCCGCGTCAGGTTGTTGTCGAGCGCCCAGCAAAGACAGGCGAGCGCAACCAGCGGCGGCCCGCTCGCCGATGTAACTCCGCTCCCCGGTGCGGCCGAGACGAGAGCCGCACCAGCGACGATGGCCAGCATCCCGAGCGCAATGCGACGGTCGAAGTTTTCCCCAAACAGGAACCAGGCGAGCAACGCGGTCAGGACCGCCTCGACATTGAGCAGCAGCGACGCCGATGCACCACTGGTCCGGGTGAGGCCGTACATCAGCGCAACCGGGCCCGCGATGCCGCCGAGTGCTATCGCGCCGCCTATCCAACGCCAATCCCTGGCCGCCGGAAGCGCCAGCGGCTCACCGGAGCGAAACGGATGGCGGACGGCATGGACGACGAGCAAGCCCGTTCCCGAACCCAGGTAGAGGAGCGCCGCGAGCCAGAGCGGCGCGACCGACCCGACGATCGCCTTGGCGAGGGGCGTGCTGATTCCGAACAGCGCCGCAGACGCGAGCCCGTAGACGATGCCCCGATTCATTGCATCCCCGATCGGGCGTCGACACGCTCGGGCCGTTGCGCGCGCCGCTCCTCGGGCGGACGAATGTTTCCGAAGCGCAGCAACAGGAGAAGGTCGTACGCGATCTTCAGAGTACCTGCGATCAACAGGGGCCAGCCGAACGACGATGCTCCGAGGAGGTAACCCGCCACGAACGGGCTGGCCGCCGAGGCGAGGCTGCGCGGCACCGACGTGATGCCCGCTGCGGCGGGGCGCTCCGCCGGCGGGACAATCGCCATCACGTAGGAGCTGCGGGTCGGCACATCCATCTGCGACAACGCGCTGCGGACGAACAGGAGCACGATCACGTAGCCGAGGCTGGGCATGAACGGGATCGCGATGAGGCACAGGCTGGACGGCAGGTGCGTGAACACCATCGTCCTGACCAGGCCGAAACGCGAGGCAATGCGGGCGGCCACCAAGTACGAGCCTGCGGTCAGGATCCCGGTCCAGAAGAACAGCGTTCCGGCGGCGGCCAGGGAAAGCGAGAACTTCCGGTACAGCCACAGCGCCACCATCGATTGCACGACGAAGCCGCCGGCGAAAGCGTCGAGGCTGAAGAGCGCCGCAAGGGTATGGACAGCTTTCCTGGATGTCGTCAAAGGGCCCGGTCGCGCTTGCGCGCCGGAGCCCGACGTCCCGGGCAATGCGCGGTAGACCAAGGCTGCCAGCCCCGCCAACATGGCGTAGAGCACGAACATGGCCTGGATTCCGGCGCTCACGGAGACATTGGCCGCGTCGGCAATCCATGCCGGCAATCCGGCCGCGAGGGACCCGAGTGCGGCCACCAGCGAGCCCGCCAGGCTGTATCGGGCGAAGACGGCTGTCCTTCGCTTGTCGTCGACCAGATGGGAAAGGGCGGCGTGCTCCACTGGCAGAAACACGCTCACGTCGCCGCTCGAGGGATTCAGCGTCCCGATCAACGCTATCAAGAGCAGAGGCCAGAATTCCGTGACGAAGGCGAACCCGAGGCCAGTCCCCGCCATCAGAACCGTAGCCGCGAGGAGAAGGGATCGATACTGGTATCGGTGCGCGTACAGCCCAACCAGCAGCGTCAGCAGACCCGATCCGAGCAGCGTAGCGGTGGCGATGAGCCCGACCTGGAGCGGGCTGAATCCCAGGTTCAGCAGGTACGCCGGCAGCAACAGGGCGACGTAACCGTCACCGAAAGCACGCAGGCCTTTGGCAACGAGCAGCGCGTTGACCGAAGTCTTCATGTTCCCCCTCCCCGGCGAGAAGCCATGCGAAGGGCAGAACTTGGACGCTCGGCGTCTCGAGGCGGGGAGTCTGCCTGCGGTCCCCGAAGCTGCATACGCTACCCGGCAAGCCTCGACGCGGTCAAGGGCAGCGCACGACTGCTTTGCGGCGGGGGTACCTGCGTCAGGCGGCGGTCGCACTCGATGTGATCGTCGATGGTCGCAGCACGACCCGAAGCGGACATCAGCGCTGCTCAAGAGCGCACGATCGGCAAGGTCTCCTATCACGCCATTTCCAGGAAATGATCGGACCGGAGTTCCGGCGCCAGGTCACCCGACGTTCGTACGCGAATCCCTGACTCGGCGGACCTTACTTCGCACGGCAGCCGGCGGCCACGCCGAATCGCAGAAGATGCTCTTCAAGAGGCGGCTTACGAAGCATGAGCGCGACCGTTGATCTGCGTCAAACACTAACGCATTGTGCGGGTTTCCGGAGCCGTTGCGCGCGACAATGACGAGAGCGTCGTCGCAGAGCGGCGCGGTTTTCAATCGGGATAACGGAAAAGTTAGAGGGAGCGCCATGAAACCCGCAATCGAAAGGGTCGCCGCCAGTGCGACCCCCTTGGAACCCGCAGGGCGGTCAGGAGGAATCGGCAAGCTGACCAAAAACTCCTCCATCGGGAAGCGAATCGAAAGGTTGGCCGTGATGGCGTTCGTCATCATGACATCGTCGTTGCTGCTGGCCATTTCGCCAGCTGCCCGTGCCAGCATTGCTTATGGCAGCCTCAACAACTTCGATTGCGTCAACGACACCGGGGTCGTAGCTCACGGCTTTGAAATCGAGCTGGATGGCGTCCGCAGCACGGACATCACGTACACCTACGACTACAATCACTACGGCATTCCAAAGATTACAGAAGACCTTTCGGACCCATCCAACCCGAAGGTCTTCATCCGCTACGCCGCCGCCAGGAATCCGGATGGAACGTGGACCGCGTTCACGGCCATTCCATCAGGGCCCATCAGCCCAACCGACGGCCACCAGTTCACCAATCCATCGGTGAACTTCGGAGGAGAGCATTTCGGTGCCGGCTATTACGGCACGCCGACGGCGGTGTAATACAACTGGCTGATAGATGACGGCGCGGGCAACCTGGTTCATGGCCCGCCGGTCTATGTCGCCACGCCGACGTTCACCTATTATCCGCCGGTTGCCTTGCAGCCCGCACAAGTTCAAGCGGTGGTCGTTCCTCCGCCCCCGCCGGCGCCTCCCGTGCTGCAATTCGGCAAGGCGACGTGGGTGAAGGCCATCAAGACCACAACGCACAATGCCAACAAGGTGGAGCTCCGGGATCTCGTCGATCCTGACCCCGACAATCTGGCCGCCCCGAACTGGGCCAACGGTGAACCCGCGGAGGTAGAAACCGAGTGGCGGATTCTTCAGACAGAATTCGCCAACGCCGCAAATCCGAAGGGCTTCCTGGCGGGTGCGCCGGAGGACCTTCCAGGTGGCGATGAAATCATCACCCGCCGGTATGAGTTCTACCAGTACACCGGACCGATCGATGCGGAATCAGGCGAGCCGATGGCGGACGCGGTAGGTCCCGATGGGATACACGGGGTTGGCAGCGTGACGTACAACGATTACATCGACCCTGCGACGAGCGAGTGGGTGACGGTGACGGTCGATCTCACGACCATAGCAGTGGTAGGCGATTTCTTTGGCGCGCAGATGGCGGGATTCGATGTCGCCCCGGCCTTGGGATTGATCGATCACATCCCGGATGGCGAGCTCGATGTCGCCTACGCCGATCGCACGGTGGTGGTTGCGTGAGGTGCCCCATTTGCGGCTGCGATCTCGTCCGGATCGCCGCCTCCGGGAACGACACTGGATACAGTGACGGGAGTCTTTTCCGGGAGACCGACTGCCGCTGGTGCCTTTACGTTCACCGTCGACGCCTCGGATACAAGTGGCGCTTCTGTCTCGAAGACTTACACCGTCACCATTCCGGCGGCGGGGGTCCCGGCCCAGAGCACGATTGCCACGAGCGCATCGCCCGTCGCCGGCGGTAGCACGAGCGGAGGCGGCACGTTCGACGATGGGACACCTGTGACTGTCGTAGCGACCCACAGCCCTGGCTATGCGTTCGTCAACTGGACAGAGGGTGGCTTGGAGGTCAGCAATTCGGCGGTGTATCCGTTTACGGTCAACGGCGACCGCAGCCTGGTGGCGAACTTCGTTCCGAGCTACACCATCACCACAAGCGCTTCACCGAGCGCGGGCGGCAGCACGAGCGGAGGTGGGGTCTTCATTGGCGGCGCCAGCGTCACCGTTCAAGCGTCGGCGAACGCGACATACCACTTCGTCAGCTGGACCGAGGGCGCTGCAGTCGTCAGTTCTTCGGCCAGCTACCCCTTCACCGTCAGCACGGACCGCAGCCTGGTGGCGAACTTCGCGCTCAACCCACCTGAGCTCCAAATCAGCTCGGCCACTGCGGCCCGCAACGGCAGCAAGGTCGATGTGACTGTCACCATCGGAAACAGTGGGGGACTATCGGCTCCGGCGGTGACGATTGGCGGAAAGAAGGACGCCACAATCGACGGCAAGGCAACCAACGAACATCCGCCGATACTCCTTGGCGACATCGCTCCCGCAGGTGGAACGGCGACGGCCATCCTCACCTTCGCCGGGGTCAAATCGGGGCTTCGGACGCTGAAGCTGACGATGACGTACACGGGCGGCACGGTCACGCTAACCACGCAGGTATCAGTACCCTGACGGCCGACTGGGGCAAGTAGCGACTGCGCTCCAGTCGTCCGTGGGGCGGCCGCGTGTCGGGCATATACGACATCGCGGCCGCCCCCCGATGGGCTGCAAATTGCTTCACGCGCGCGACCGGTTCGCCATCGCTGGCGTAAACCGAGTCCCGGAGTCGCCAACCAGGTCATTTCGCGCGGTGCTCGTTTCAAATTCCGGCGCCAACGTGCTGTCGCCGCTGATCCCAATGCGGTTCCCTAGAACGGCAGCAGTTGGCCGCACTCGGCCCGCTCGTCAACGGTTCCAGCTGGGTTCGGAGCTGGCAATCAGTCTTCCATAAGGCGGCTGCCCACCCTCGGGCGGTCAGCCCGCCACCAACGCCGCGTCTGGCTGCTTGCAAGGCGTACAGTAGGTCATGGGCCGCGGCCCCCAAGGGTGAAGGTCTGGGCGTGCGGGGAGGTCGATGGTTGCCCCTGCTCTCAAAGCGCCGGTCCGGGCGATGTTGCCGTGAAGGGCAGCACGAACGTCGCCCGCTGCCACGTGGAGTCGTGCGCGTTCGATCGCCGCGCTCTTGCATCTCGGAAAATGCGTTCCGCCGTCCAATTCCCCTGTCGCCATGCGTACCCACGCGGGCAGCCGCATGAGAAAATGTCGCGTCCGGTTGTGTGACATGATGTTCGCGCGCTTACTCCCGAGCACCCGCCCGATCCGATACTCCCCATGAAACTCGACGATCTCAAGACCCTGAGCGCGGCCATGCCCGCTGCGTTGCCGCCGCAATCGATCTCGGAGGAGGTGCTCCTCGAGAAATACGCCAAGGGGGGCGAGCGGACCATAGAGGAGGTGCGACGCCGCGTCGCGCGCGCACTGGCGGCCGTCGAGGCGTCGGCCCTGCGTGCGCAGTGGGAGGAAACGTTCTTCCAGGCACAGCAAAACGGCTTCATCCTCGGCGGACGGATCAATTCCGCCGCGGGCACGGATCTCAAGGCCACCCTCTTGAATTGCTTCGTCCAACCGGTGGGCGACAGCATCTCCGGTGACGAGAATGGCATCGGCATCTATGTGGCGCTCAACGAGGCCGCCGAGACGATGCGCCGCGGCGGCGGCGTCGGCTACGATTTCTCGCACATCCGCCCCCAGGGCGCGCACGTCAGGGGCACCAACAGCCGTGCCAGCGGACCGATCTCCTACATGCGGGTGTTCGATGAAAGTTGCGCGACCGTGGAGTCCGCGGGTTCGCGTCGCGGCGCGCAGATGGGGATCCTCCGCTGCGATCATCCCGACATCGAGGCGTTCATTCATGCCAAGGACGACGGCAGACTGACCAATTTCAACCTCTCGGTGGCCGTGACCGTTGCATTCGTCGCGGCGGTGCGCGACGACGCCGAATGGGACCTGGTGCACAACGCGCCGCCGACGGCCGATCTCATCGCAGCCGGCGCGCACCAGCGCGACGACGATCTGTGGGTGTACCGGACCGTGCGCGCCAGCGCGCTCTGGGACCAAATCATGCTGTCGACGTACGACCACGCCGAGCCGGGTGTCGTGTTCATCGACGCGATGAATCGCGATAACAACCTCTCCTATTGCGAGACCATCGAAGCCTGCAACCCGTGTGGCGAACAGCCGCTTCCTTCGTACGGCTGCTGCGACCTGGGAAGCGTCGACCTGACCCGCTTCGTGCAGGATCCGTTCACCTCCGGAGCGCGCTTCGACTTCGGCGCATTTGCCGTCACGGTTGCCGTCGGCGTTCGGATGCTCGACAACGTCCTCGACGTGACCGCGTGGCCGCTGCCGCAGCAGCAGAAGGAGGCGATGAACAAGCGCCGGGTGGGGCTGGGCTTCACCGGACTCGGGGACGCGCTCATCGAGCTGGGCCTGCGGTACGACAGCATGGAAGGACGCGCGATCGCCGCCCGCATCGCCGAGCAGATGCGCGATGCCGCATACATGGCCTCCGTGGAGATCGCCAAGGAAAAGGGATCGTTCCCGCTTTTCGACCCGGAGGCGTACCTCGCGCCGCCCCGTTTTGCGTCCCGCTTGCCCGACGCCATCAAGGCGGCGATCCGCACGCATGGCATCCGGAACAGCCACAGCTTGTCGATCGCGCCGACGGGAACCATCTCGCTCGCATTCGCCGACAACGCGTCGAACGGCATCGAGCCTGCATTCAGCTGGTTCTACCGGCGCAAGAAGCGGATGCCAGACGACACGATGAAGGAGTACCTGGTCGAGGACCATGCCTACCGCGCATACAAGCACCTGTACGGCATTGACGACGAAGTTGAGCTTGTGCCGTTCGATCCGGCGCAGGAACGGCCGGCCGGGACGGTGTGGAGCGACGGCGGCGCAAGGCGCCGCGCGATGTTGCCCCACGCCTTCGTCAGCGCACTGCAGATGAGCGCGCAGGATCACATGCTGATGAATGCGGCGGTGCAGCCCTTCATCGACACCGCGATCAGCAAGACGGTGAACGTTCCCGCAGACTACCCGTTCGACGCCTTCAAGGACCTCTACTTCGAGGCGTGGCGAGCTGGCCTGAAGGGTATCGCCACCTATCGGCCCAACAGCGTGCTGGGAGCGGTGCTCGAGCTTGGGTCGGCCACGGCGCCGGCAGCCGAGCCGCAGGACTTCGATACCGCGGATCCCGACCGACGCATCCGCCTCGAGCGCGCACACCAGCCACCGCTGTCCAGCCTGCGGTGGCCGGGTCGCCCGGAGTTGACCAACGGCAATCCGTGCTGGACCTACGTGGTCCGCCATCCGCTTGGTGACTTTGCCGTCTTCATCGGCCATATCGATGACGGCCAGTCCTACCCCTTCGAGGTATGGATCAACGGCGCAGAGCAACCGCGCGGTCTCGGGGCCATCGCCAAGACGCTGTCGATGGACATGCGCACCGACGATCGCGCGTGGCTGGACATGAAGCTGTCTGCATTGCAGAAGGCCAGCGGAGACGACGGCTTCGAGATGGCGATGCCCCCCGACGGGCGCAAAGTCCGCGTGCCGAGCCTTGTGTCGGGATTCGCGAAGCTCATCCGCTATCGGTGCAACGAGCTCGGCGCCTTTGCCGATGAGGGCAAGGGCAAGACGCCGGTCGTCGACGCGCTCATGGGACCGAAGGAACCGAAGGCCGGTCCGGACGGCACACTCAGCTGGACCGTGGACGTGATGAACCATGCCACGGGCGATGATTTCGTGCTCTTCCTGAAGGAGCTGGTGATGCCCGACGGGCAGCGCCGGCCCTACTCGATGTGGCTGTCCGGCGAATATCCCCGAGTGATGGACGGGCTGTGCAAGGCGCTGTCGCTCGACATGCGCGTCTACGACCCTGCGTGGATTGGGATGAAGCTCCGCAAGCTCCTGAACTACGGCGAGCCCAATGGGTCATTCATCGCACGCATCCCGGGATCGAACAAGGCGCAGACCTATCCGTCGACGATCGCCTATCTCGCCCAGTTGATGATCCACCGCTACGCAATGCTCGGCATCCTCACCGAGCAAGGCTACCCGGTGGAAGATGCCGGCATCCTCGCCGTACCTCCCGCCGAGCAGGCGTACAGCGCTGAGCTCAAGACACTGCCCGGGAAGAAGTGCCCCGAGTGCGGCAACAAGGCATTGATCCGCAAGGACGGCTGCGACTTCTGCACCGACTGTGGCTATACCGGCGCCTGCGGCTGACGCGCGATCGGTGATCCTTGCAGGTGGTCCGTGTGGTTTAACGCATAAAGTGTGCGGATCTACACGAGGCGCGAAGGCAGATCTTCCGCTTGGCTTTGGCGCCTGACTCTCTGGCGAGATGCCAGGAGACAAAGCGCACGTTGAACAACGTCGCCATGTGGCGGCACCTACAACAAGCCCCGCCGAAGCGGGGCTTGTGTGGTCTCCGCTCGGTGCCGGAGTAGCCCTTTGAGCGGCATCAAAGTTTGGGTGCTGCCTCGGGTCGCCTGCTCCAACCGGGCGATCGCCTTGCGGCGAGCAGCGCCCGGGCGCAATGGCACAACCACCGCTCGACCGTGCTTACTTCCCGAACACCGCCTTCAGCAGATCGGTGGTACGGGCAGCCGGATTGGTTCGGATCTTCTTCTCTTCTTCTCCGACCATGTAGAACAGGCCGTCGAGCGCCTTGTGGGTCACGTAATCATCGAGATCCAGTGACTGCCTGCCCATGATCGGTACGCTCTCGTAGCGGCCCATCATGTCCTTGTAGGCGCGGGTCGCGCCGACCTCCCCGACTTTCCTGGACACGATCGGTTTGAAGGCCACGTAGAGCTTGTCGTGGGTCTTGCGGCGAAAGAAATCGGTGGCTGCCGTGTCGCCGCCCGTGAGGATGCCGCGCACGTCCTCCAACGTCATGTCGCGTAGCGCGTCGCCGAAGTATCGGGCGGCCATCGGCGCCGCGGCCTCGGCCGCACGATTCATGCTGAGGACGAACTCGTCGGCCTGCTTCTGGAAGCCCGCCATGCGCGCCACGTCCGCCACCTTCTGGATGCTTCCCGGCATCAGGATCTTCACCGCTTGGTTGCCGAAGTAACCGTTGGGCTGCGAGAGCCTTCTTACTGCCTGCTCGGTACCCACCGCGAGCGCTTCCTTGATCCCCGCCACGTTGGTCTTCTCGTCGGGCGCGCCCACGGTCGACCTTGCCGCCGGAGCCGAGCGCGGGTTTCCGATCCCCTTCATGATCTCGTCGAACTTGGGCAGTTGCGCCGAAGCCGCGCACGCGATGAGTGCGCCCAATATCAATGCCAGCCCTCGCTTCATGCGGTTCCCCTCTTCGCGGCGGAAGGATGCCGGTCGAGCATCTCGGATACAGGCAACGCTAACGCACGCGGGGACACGATTTCTTGCGCGAGGTCAGTCTTCTGCGCGCGCATTTGATGTGCCGATGCCGCGCCGGCGCGAATCTCCCAGGGTTCGCGATGAATGGCGTTGCCGCCACCCGCAAACACCCAATGGATTTGACCGATGTCAACGCTGAGTCCTGCGTATGGCGTTATAAGAACTGGAGTGCTCCTCAATCTGTCGATTGACGGAGAAGTTTCATGTCCGACGCTCTGGTCGATCTGATCATGCCGATCGTGGCAGCCGCAATGGGTGGCAATGCGACCGTCACGACCCTGAAAGACGTTAGCCTCGGAACACTGGGGAACCCTACCGTCTGGGCCATCGGCGTGGGCGCCAGCGGGCCAACGCCCAAAGTGACCCTGTGATCAGCTAGAGAGCTTAGGGGAGAAGCAAAATGACGCACGACTGGGCAGCAGATGTAAGGAAGTACGCACCCAACGCGGACGCCGCCGCGGTCAAGGACATGGTCCACCACTGCGGCATTGCGCTTCATAGCAGGGATGGATCGTTCGTGTCCTGCACCGACAAGGCCGAGCGAGATCGCGTCCGCGACAGCTTTCGGAAGAAGAAGCTCGCTTTGACCGAGAGCGATGGCGACCTCGACGCGGCAATCGCGGCGGTATGCGAAAGGCTGAAAGCGGACCGGGACAAGTCGCGTGTGACCTTCTACTATCTGCTCGCGGAGAAGTACGCGAAGCTTGCGATGTTTCATTGATCGCGCGCGCGTCAATGCAAAGATCGGCATCGATGACCGTTCGGTCAAGCCGATCGCCGTAGCGCGAGCCCGCGCCACGGCAGGACCCTGCCCTCGCACCACAACCACCAAAGGAAATGACCATGGGATTCTTCAGCACAATTCTCGAGAAGCTCGGCATCGGCAGCACGGCTGCCGCCACCCCCACTGCACCGCCGCCGACTGCCGCACCCGCGGGCCCCGGCGCCGCGCCGGTCGTGGCGCCGCCACCCACGCCGGTCGCGCTCGTCGATGTCGTCGCGCAGCTGGAGCAGCGTGCGGCAGCGAACCCGCAGAAGCTGAACTGGCGGACCTCCATCGTCGACCTGCTCAAGCTCCTCGACATCGACAGCAGCTTCGCGGCCCGCAAGGAGCTGGCCACCGAGTTGGGCTGTCCCGCAGATCTGATGGGGGATTCGGCGAAGATGAACATGTGGCTGCACAAGACCGTGCTTGCGCGCATCGCCGCAAACGGCGGCAATGTTCCGAAGGAGCTCCTGGACTGAGCGGGTGGCAACCCGGACGCGTGCGGCCGCGAAGCCTGGTACCACTCGGCGCGTGGCGGTCGCCGCGTCAATGACGGCCTTCCGGAAGAGTCCGTGACGACGACTAACGGCAGGAGTTGGCCGCGAGTCGACTTGTCGACGATGGTCCTAGCCCATCCCGCTCCTGCCCGCCGCCAATCCGGGAAGTAGACGCTCAACATTGACGTTGAGCGCGTGATGCAGTGCGTCGACTGCGGCCTTCATCCGAGGCGGGCCCTACCTTCGCCAAATGATTTCGTATCGCCCACCTTCACCAGGCTCTGTAGTGAGGATCAAGTCATCCCCCCGAAACGATGCCAAGCGGATTTCGGTCGTGTTCAGACGATCTGGATAGGGCGATACCTTGATGTGATGGAAGACCTTGCTACCGTCAACAGAATAATTGCCCGAGTAAACGATGATGTCGCTCAACCGAACCGGCTGAGGAACCTTGGTGATGAATACGCTCATCGATCCGTCAGCGGCGTAAATCAACTGTCCGTTCATCCGCTCGCCAGTGGAATGGTAGTTCCCCAGATGATCGACACGCCCGTGTTTCACCAAAGCCCAATGCCCGATCAAGTCGACTGGATCGATCATCGCGCCACCTCAGGTTCGCTCCATCGTTGAGCCAATCGTCACGTCCAATCTGGCGACGCACGGCAACCGGAACGCCACCCACAATGCAGCTCACGAATGTTCGACGACTCGTTTGCTGATCCTCTCGTCAGAGAGCGGAAGTGCCGCGACACCATGGGCGCCCTCCGGGCTTCATGCCCGCGTTGACCGATTTATGGACATTTCAGCGTCGCCGCCGAACGTCCCCGGCTGGCTGGCCTCGGTCAGGCATCCTTTCCCCCATCCGGGAAGCGATCGGCCCGGAGTTGCGGTCCCCGGTCAGGATTCCGCACGGCGGTGAGGACGCGCTGCCTCGCCTTTCGGTCCGGGATCAACCGGGCCGGCGAAGCAGGCGCACATGCATCGGGCGCGTGAAGCATGCGCCCTCGGGGCCGACATGCGGGTCGAAGACGGCCCGCACCGAGGCGAGCTTGGCGTCGTCGATGCGGTGGTCGGCAAAGGTCGGCCGCATCATGCGCTGCTCGAAATCGGCGAAATCCCGGAAACGCACGGGCATCTCGAAGCGCCGCTCGGCCACCTGCGCCCAGGCACCGGTGCGCAGCGCGGCGTCCAGCGCCCCCTGCGCCGCAGCGCGTACCACCCCTTCGTCGTTATACAGACGTACGATCTGGTTGAGCGCGCCGTCGTAGACGGGCTCCGACACGTATAGGTGTCCGCCCGGGCGCAGCACCCGCGCCACTTCACCGAGGGCCTGCGCCATCATCGGCACCGGCACATGGTGCAGCGACTTCAGCATCAGCGCCAGATCGAAGCTCGCCGCCGGAAACGGAATTGCCTCGGCGCCGCCCGCGACGAAGCGCAATCCTTCCTGCGGCGCAGCGATGTTCTTGGCGTGCTGCCGCTCGTCGACTTCCAGTCCCGTCACGCGACTGTCGGGATGCCGTTCCAGCAGCGTGCGCGCCAGCTTGGCGGCACCACAGCCGAGCTCGATGATGTCCCGCCCGGAAAGAGGCACCAGGGCGGCCAGCACGTCCAGTTCGTCGTCGATCAGGGTCACGGTGTCCTCGAGTGAAGTGCTCGCACGCGCCCATCGACAACGCGCGCACCCGCCGAGTAGCGGGTCACCGCCATCGAACCGGGGGCATCCGAAGGTGCTTCCTGTGCCCTTGAATCAAGGCGTTGGGATGGGTGGCGGAGAGTGAGGGATTCGAACCCCCGATACGTTGCCGTATACCTGATTTCGAGTCAGGCGCCTTCGACCACTCGGCCAACTCTCCGCGAGTCGCGCATTATAGCCGACCCGCGGGGGCGACGCGGCAAGGCCGCCGCGATCGGCTACTTCTTGGCAGGCGCCTTCGCCGCCGCGGCGGGCGCGGCAGCCGGCGCCGCGGGCAACTGCGGATGGACGACGACTCCCTTGGCCTTCTGCTCGGCGATGTAGACCGCGGCGACGCGGTTCTGGGCGGCTGCCAGCTCGGCGGCGTCCTTGTCCGCGGCAGCCTTGGCCTTGGCGGCGGCTTCAGTCTTCTGCTCGGGGGTCTGCGGCGGCGGCGCCGGAAGCTTCGCCATCGCGGTGCCGGATGCGGCAAGCATCACCACGGCGGCGAGCAATGCGCGGAATGTGGTTTGCATCGTTCCTCTCCGGAAAATGTCGTCGACCCCGATTACGCGGGATGCTGCTTCAGCGTCGGGGCCGCTTCGGGCATGCCCTCGACCGCGGCCGGGATCTTGCCCGCCTTGATGTCGTTGTACCAGTACTCGTGGTGCTCCTTCGCCCACGCCTCGTCGACGTAGCCGGTACGCATCGCGTCATAGGCGCCGGCCATGCCGATCGTCCCCATGTAGATGTGGCCCAAACCCACCACCATGAACAGCGAGGCGACCGCGAGGTGCACGATGTTGGCGATCTGCATCGTGCTGCGCGTCTGGGCGAAGTTCGGAAAGTCTAGGATGAGGCCGCTGGCG
>JAJXTF010000040.1 GCA_021784125.1 Pseudomonadota bacterium
CGCCGCCCAGCAGGCCGATCAGGTCGGCGAACAGCGTCAGCAGCGGCGTCATCAGCACCGCGGCGATGACCCGCGGGGTGACGAGGAAGCGGACGGGATCGAGCCCCATCGTGGTCAGCGCGTCGATCTCCTGGTTGACCTTCATCGTGCCGATCTCGGCGGCGAACGCCGCGCCGGAGCGTCCCGCGAGCAGGATCGCCGTCATCAGCCCGCCCAGCTCGCGCAGCATCGAGATGCCGATCAGGTCGGCGACGAAGATCTCCGCCCCGAAGCGACGCATCGGGATCGCGGACTCGAAGGCCAGAATCACGCCCAGCAGGAACGAGATCAGCGCGACGATCGGCAAGGCATCGGCGCCGACCCGCTCGCAGATCGCCCAGACGTCCTTCCAGCGCACGCTCGACGGGTGGCGCATCGCGTAGAAGAGCGCCGCCGCCGTTTCGCCGATGAACGCGATCTGGTTGCGGATGTCGGTCCCGACACCCGCTGCGAGCAGGCCGACCTCCTCGATCGCGGAGCGGCGCCGCAGGGGAGGGTCGGAGTCGTGCGCGAGGCGCGCGGGATCGAACTGCCGCAGCAGGACTTCGTAGGCGGGCTTGAGGTTGGCCACCTCGACGTTCGCCGGCCCGCCCTGCTGCATCAGGTTGACGAGCATCGCGACGCCCGCGCCGTCGCAGTAGTCGACGTTGGCGGCATCGACGACGACCTGCCTGCCGCCCGCCCCTGCGATCGCCTTTCGGCCCTCGGCCCATACGCCGCGGATCGTCGACGCGTCGAGGTGCCCCGACAGCGCGAGCACGCGACGCCCGTCGGCGGTCTCGGAAATCGCGAGCGCAGGCATCGTCTCGGGCGCCGGCGATGCGTGACCTGATCGCATGCGGGAAAGCTTAGCATGCAGCCCGGCCACCGTCGGCGGGCGCCGGGGCGGGGGCGATCCGCTGTGCTATCGTGGCGCGGTCCCATCGCCCTGCGCGGCCCCGACCTGCATGACCGAGCCTGCCCGCCTTCAGCCGAAAGGCCACCGCGGAGACGCCGCCTTTTCGCGCGGGCAGCGGCCTTGAGCGCCGCGCCGGACGTTCTCCCGCGACCGCGCCTCGCACTGCGCGGCATCACCAAGGCCTGGCCGGGCATCCTCGCCAACGACCGCATCGACCTCGACGTCCTTCCCGGCGAGATCCACGCCGTGCTGGGAGAGAACGGCGCCGGCAAGTCGACGCTGATGAAGATCATCTACGGCATCGTCAAGCCCGATGCCGGGACCGTGCAGTGGGAGGGGCAACCGGTCCGGCTCGCCAGCCCGGCAGAGGCCCGCAGGCTCGGGCTCGGGATGGTGTTCCAGCATTTCTCGCTGTTCGAAACCCTGAGCGTCGCCGAGAACGTCGCGCTGGCGCTCGATGCCGCGCAGGCGGGCCCCGGCCTTCCGGCGCGCATCCGCAGCGTCTCGGAGCGCTACGGACTGGCGCTCGACCCCTCGCGACGGGTGCACACGATGTCGGTGGGCGAGCGCCAGCGGGTCGAGATCGTCCGCTGCCTGCTGCAGGTGCCGCGGCTGCTCATCCTCGACGAGCCGACGTCCGTGCTGACGCCGCAGGCGATCGAGCGGCTTTTCGACACGCTGCGCCAACTCGCCGGTGAAGGTTGCAGCATCCTCTACATCAGCCACAAGCTCGACGAGATCCGGGCACTGTGCCAGCGCGCAACCGTGCTGCGCGCAGGCCGTGTCACCGGCGAGTGCGATCCGCGGCGCGAGACGACCGCGTCGCTGGCGCGGATGATGATCGGCGGCGACCTGCCGCATCCCCGGCATCGCGCGGCGGCCGCGGGCGCCGCTGCCCTGGTCGTCGACAGCCTCGACCTGCGTGCCGACGATCCTTTCGGGACGGCCCTGCGGTCGATATCGCTCACCGTCCGCGCCGGCGAGGTCGTCGGCATCGCCGGCGTCTCCGGCAATGGCCAGGCCGAGCTGCTGGCGGCACTCTCCGGCGAGCGCAGGCTCGCGCGACGCGACGCAATCACGATTTGCGGCATGCCCGTCGGGCACCTGAACGCGGCGCAGCGCCGGGCCCGCGGGCTCGCCTACGTTCCCGAGGATCGCCTGGGGCGAGGCGCCGTGCCCGAGATGTCGCTGACCGAAAATGTGCTGCTCACTTCGCGCCACCAGGGGCTGGTGTCGCATGGACTGGTTCGCGCCGGGGCGGCGCGCGAGCGCGCTGCGCGGACGATCGCGTCCTGGGACGTCAAGGCGAGCGGACCCGAGGCTGCGGCACGCAGCCTTTCGGGAGGCAATCTGCAGAAGTTCATCGTCGGCCGCGAGATCGGACAGGCGCCGAAAGTCCTGATCGCCGCGCAACCGACCTGGGGTGTCGACATCGGCGCGAGCGCGCAGATCCGGCAGGCGCTGATCGACCTGCGCGACGCCGGCGCCGCGGTGCTGGTCGTCTCCGAGGAGCTCGACGAGCTGATCGAGATCTGCGACCGGCTCGCCGTCATCGCGCAGGGAAGGCTCTCGCCGGCGCGCGCCGTCGGGGACACCGACGCCGAGGAGATCGGATTGCTGATGGCCGGCGCGGCAGCATCGTTCGATCGCGGCACGGCCTTCGTCCGATGAGAATCACGCTCGAAGCCCGACCCGAGCCGTCGCGCGCGGCGATGCTGCTGACCCCGCTGCTGGCGGCAATCGCGACGCTCGTCGTCGGCTTCGTCATCTTCGAGGCTTTCGGCAAGGATCCGGTCGCGGCACTCCATGCGTTCTTCGTCCAGCCGGTGGCGACGCGCTACGGCGTCGGTGAATTGCTGCTCAAGGCGGGCCCGCTGATGCTGATCGCCACCGGCCTTGCGATCGGCTATCGCGCCAATGTGTGGAACATCGGAGCCGAGGGCCAGTTGACCCTGGGAGCGATCGCCGGCGGCGGGCTTGCGCTGGCCGCCGGCGACGCCGTTCCGGCGACGCTGCTGCTGCCGGCGATGATCGTCGCGGGCGCACTCAGTGGCATGGCCTGGGCCGCGATCGCGGCGTGGCTGCGCACCCGCTTCGGCGCCAACGAGATCCTGACCTCGCTGATGCTTGTCTACGTCGCCAACTTCCTGCTGTCGTGGCTGGTCCATGGCCCCTGGCGCGACCCCGAGGGCTACAACTTCCCGCAGTCGAAGCTCTTCGCCGATGCAGCGCTGCTGCCCAGTCTGCTCTCCGGGACGCGCCTGAACGCGGGCTTCCTGGTCGCGCTGGCGGCCGTGGCGACGGCCTGGGTGTTCGTGCGCAGGAGCGTGTGGGGCTTCGAGATGCGCGTCGCCGGACTCGCGCCCGCCGCGGCGGCCTATGCGGGGATATCGTCGAAGCGCAACGTCTGGCTCGGCATGCTCGCCGGCGGCGCCTGCGCCGGGATCGCCGGGGTCAACGAAGCCGCGGGCCCGATCGGACAGCTGCTGCCGTCGATGTCGCCGGGCTACGGCTTCGCCGCGATCATCGTCGCGTTCGTGGGGCGGCTGCACCCGCTCGGCATCGCATTCGCGAGCCTGCTGATGTCGCTGCTCTACCTGGGAGGCGAATCCGCACAGGTGAACCTGGCATTGCCTTCGGCGGTGACCGGCCTCTTCCAGGGAACGCTGCTGTTCTTCCTGCTCGCCGCCGACGTGCTGGTCAATTACCGGCTGCGCGTGCAGCGCGGGCTGCCGGCCGCGCCCTGATCCTTGCATCCGCACCGTCGCCGCCCGCATGGATAGCTTCGCGCAACTCGTGATCCTGACGCTGGCCGCGGGCACGCCGCTGGTCTTCGCCGCACTGGGGGAACTCGTCGTCGAGAAATCGGGGGTCCTGAACCTCGGCGTCGAAGGGATGATGCTGACCGGCGCCGTCGCGTCGTTCATCGTCACCGCCAGGACGCATTCGCCGTGGCTGGGCGTCGGCGCGGGCGCAGTGGCCGGGGCCGCACTGTCGCTGGTCTTCGCGGTGATCGCGCTGACGCTGCTCGCCAACCAGGTGGCGACCGGCCTTGCGCTGTCGCTGTTCGGCGTGGGCCTGTCGGCGTTCGTCGGGCGCGGCTACGTCAGCGTCGTCATCGATGGCATCAAGCCGCTGTCGATCCCGGGCCTCTCCGATGCGGCGATCGTCGGGAGGCTGCTGTTCGGGCACAACCCGATGGTCTACCTGTCGCTTGCGCTGTTCGTCGCGGTCCAGTGGTTCATGCAGCGCACCCGGGCGGGGCTCGTCCTGCGTGCCGTCGGCGAATCCCCGGAGTCCGCGCACGCGATCGGCCACCGCGTCGTCGCACTGCGCTATGCCGCGGTGCTCTTCGGCGGCGCCTGCGCGGGCGTCGGCGGCGCCTACCTGGCCGTCGCGTACACGCCGTCGTGGAGCGAGGGCATGACCGCGGGCCGCGGCTGGATCGCCCTCGCGCTGGTCGTCTTCGCCACGTGGAAACCCCGGCGGGTCCTGGCCGGCGCCTACCTGTTCGGTGGCCTCACCCTCGCGCAGTTCCAGGCGCAGGCCGCGGGTGTCGCGATTCCCTCGCAACTGCTCGCGATGCTGCCCTATGTCGCCACGATCGTCGTGCTCGCCGTCATCTCGCGCGATGCGACGACCATCCGGCTGAACGCACCCGCGTCGCTGGGCAAGCCTTTCCATCCGGATTGACGCCCCTCACCCCGACCCGCTCCCCGCACGCGGGGAGACGCGCGAGAGCGAGGCAGGGGGAGGGGTTGACGTAAAATGACGCCGATCCGAACTCGCCCACCCAGGAGACCACGATGTCCGGCACCCCCCGCAGGATGACGCTCGCGGCAATGACTGCCTGCGCGCTCGCCTTCGCGCTTCCCGCCGCTGCGCAGCCGAAGGAACCGCTGAAGATCGGCTTCGTCTACGTGAGCCCGATCGGGGATGCCGGCTGGACGCACCAGCACGACATCGCGCGCCTCGCGATGGAGAAGAACCTCGCGGGCAAGGTGACGACCAGGTACGTCGAGAACGTCCCGGAAGGCGCCGATGCGGAGCGGGTGATCCGCGACCTCGCGCAGTCCGGCTGCAAGCTGATCTTCACGACGTCGTTCGGCTACATGAACCCGACGCTCAAGGTCGCGCGCGAGTTCCCCGGCGTCGATTTCGAGCACGCGACCGGCTACAAGACGGCGAAGAACGTCGGCACCTACAACGCGCGCTTCTACGAAGGGCGCTATCTCGCCGGGATCGTCGCGGGCAGGATGACCAGGACCAACGTCGCGGGCTACGTCGCGGCCTTCCCGATCCCTGAAGTCGTCATGGGCATCAACGCCTTCACGCGCGGCATGCGCAGCGTAAATCCCAAGGCCGTCGTCAAGGTCGTGTGGGTGAACTCCTGGTTCGATCCGGGCCGCGAGAGCGAAGCCGCGAACACGCTGGTCGCACAGGGGGCCGACGTGCTGACGCATCACACCGATTCGACGGCCGTCGTGCAGGCGGCAGAGGCGAAGCACGTCTGGGCGGTCGCCTATCACTCCGACATGTCGAAATACGGACCCGACGCGCAGATCACCGCGGTCACGCACGTGTGGGACAAGTACTACACCCGCGTCGCGCAGTCGGTGCTCGACGGGACCTGGAAGCCCGATCACGTCTGGGGCGGAATCAAGGACGGCATGATCAGGATGGGGCCCTTCGGCAAGATGGTGCCGCAGGACGTGCGCGACCTCGAGAAGAAGGCCGAGGCGGAGATCGCCGCGGGCAAGCTCAATCCCTTCACCGGGCCGATGAAGGACAACCAGGGCAAGCTGCGGCTGTCCGCGGGACAGACGATCACCGACGAAGCGCTGTCGAAGATGGATTACTACGTCGAAGGCGTGGAAGGCACGCTGCCTTCGTCGAAGTAGGGCCGGCATGGCGACCCCGACACCGCAGGCACCCGCGGCGGGCGGCTACGACGCGACGGCGAAGTGGCTGCACTGGCTGGTCTTCGTGCTGGTCTTCGCCCAGTTCGTCGTCTCGATCCTCATGCCCGCGATGCGACGCGGCACGGTGCCGGGACCGCTGATCAACCTGCACTTCTCGCTCGGGGTGCTGATCTTCGTCGTGGTCGCGCTGCGATGGCTGCGCCGCCTGCGCCGCCCGGTCGACCTGTCGATGCCGGACTCCGCGCCATGGGAACGTCTCTCGGCAGGCATGACGCACACGCTGCTCTACGCCCTGCTCCTGGCCGGACCGCTGCTGGGCTGGGCCGCGGCATCGGCGCGCGACTTTCCGGTCACGCCTTTCAAGTTGTTTTCGCTGCCCTACCTCGTTCCCGCAGGAACGCGCGCGGGCTTCACCGCAGGCGACGTCCACTCGTTCCTGATGTGGACCCTGCTCGCGCTCATCGGCCTGCACTCGGCGGCCGCCCTCTACCACCACTACTTCCGGCACGACGGCGTGTTGCGCCGCATGCTGCCTTCGCGCAGCGCCGGGCGCGCTAGCCGTTGAACCTGCGCAGCAGCGCCAGCAGGCGCTCGAACCTACGGCCATAGGGTGGGTAGAGCAGCCGCGCCGCCGAGTGGCGCGACTGGCGAAAGACCGGCTTGGCGTTGGAGAAGGTCGCGAAGCCGTGCTCGCCGTGATAGGCGCCGATGCCCGATGCCCCGACGCCTCCGAACGGCAGGCCTTCGTGCGCGAAATGCCACAGCGTGTCGTTGACGGTCACGCCGCCGGCGAGGGTCTCGTGCAGCACGCGCTCGCAGCGCGCGCGGTCGCGTCCGAACCAGTACAGCGCCAGCGGGTGCGGGCGCGCGTTGATGCGCGCGATCGCCTCGTCGATGGTCGCATAGGTCTCGACCGGCAGCAGCGGGCCGAAGATCTCCTCGCGCATGATCGCCATGTCGTCGGTGACGCCGGTGACGAGCGTCGGTGCCATGCGCCGCTGTGCCGGATCGCCCGCAGGCCCCGCGTCGAGCACCCACAGCTTGGCCCCCCTGGCGCGCGCATCGTCGGCCAGCGCCTCGAGTCGCGCATGGTGGCGGGCGTTGATGATCGACGAATAGTCGGGATTGGTCGCCACCGACGGATAGAGCCTCGGCAGCTCGGCCCGCAGCGCGCCGACGAACTCGTCGAGGCGTGAAGCCGGCACCAGCGCGTAGTCCGGCGCGATGCAGGTCTGCCCGGCGTTCAGCAGCTTGCCCACGATCAGCCTCGGGATGCCGTGCGCGAAATCGGCGTCCTCGTCGAACAGGGCCGGGGACTTGCCCCCCAGCTCGAGGGTCACCGGCGTCAGGTTCGCAGCCGCCGCCATGGCGACGCTGCGCCCCACCGCCGTCGATCCCGTGAAGAACAGGTGGTCGAACGGCAGGGCGGCGAACGCCGCGCCGACACCGGCATCGCCCAGGACGACCGCGAATTCGTCCTCGCGGAAAGTCGTCGCGACCAGCTCGCACAACAATGCCGACGTCGCGGGCGTCATCTCGGAGGGCTTCAGCATCACGCGGTTGCCCGCGGCGATCGCCGCGATTGCGGGGGCGAGTGCGAGCTGCACCGGATAGTTCCACGGACTGATCACCCCGGCCACGCCCAGCGGCTGGCGGATGATCCCGGCCGACGCCGGCAGCAGGTGCCATGGCGTGGCCACCCGACGCGATTTCATCCAGTGCGGGAGGCGGCGGATCGCATGCCGCGCCTCGGCGGCCACGACGTAGAGCTCGGCGAGCCGGGTCTCGTGCGACGAGCGGTGGCCGAAATCGCGAGTGATCGCGGCGACCAGCGCGTCTTCGTGCTGGGTGACGATGCCGAGCAGCCGCGCGAGCCGGTCGCGGCGCGCGGCCAGGTCCGGATAGCGCTCGGCGGCAAAGGCCTCGCGCTGGACGCGCAGCACGCGCTCGAGAGCGTCGGTCGCGGTCACGCCGGCCCCGTGCACGCTGCACACCGCCGCAGGATCATCCGATGCGCCCGGCGCAGCATCTGCAGCAACTCGACCGCCCCGATGGTCAGCGCGAGCGCGACCGACAGTTCCGTCGTCGTGACGTTATAGAACATCCTGCGCAGCGGATCGGCCCCTGCCCAGTCCCCCGCCCGGCATATCAGCACGCCGTCGGCAGCCTCGGCAGCACCACGGGCCGTCATCGTTGGTCACCAGGCATGCGACATCGGAGAAGGACGCCGGGCGCGCCGAAACGCGCCTGGGCGGGAAAGCGGGCGCGAGGGTCCCGGTCGGTGCAACGATACCCGAAAGCGCCTCGCCCCGGAACGGCGTCGCCGCCGCCGGCGAGGCTAGGCGATGACCTGGACGAGCTCCTTCCTCCGGTATCGATCGGCCATCTTCTCGAGCGGCACCGCCTCGATCTTCGACGCCTGGCCGGCGCAGCCGAAAGCCTCGAAGCGCGCGACGCAGATTCCCTTGGCCGCGGCGGTGGCGTCCTTGAACAGCTTGCGCGGATCGAACTCCGTGGGGTCCCGCGCCAGCGCGCGGCGGATTGCGCCGGTCATCGCCAGGCGGATGTCGGTGTCGATGTTCACCTTGCGCACGCCGTGACGTATGCCTTCCCGGATCTCGTCGACCGGAACGCCGTAGGTCTCGTCGATCCGGCCGCCGTACTCGCGGATGATGGCCAGCCATTCCTGCGGTACCGACGAGCTGCCGTGCATCACCAGGTGGGTGTTGGGAAGCCGCGCGTGGATCGCCTCGACGCGGTCGATGGCGAGGATGTCGCCGGTGGGTTCGCGCGTGAACTTGTAGGCGCCGTGCGAGGTTCCGATCGCGATCGCCAGCGCATCGACGCCGGTCCTGCGGACGAAATCGGCCGCCTGCGCGGGATCGGTCAGCAGCTGGTCGTGCGAAAGCCTGCCCGCCGCGCCGACGCCGTCCTCTTCGCCGGCCATGCCCGACTCCAGCGAGCCGAGGCAGCCGAGCTCCCCTTCGACCGACACGCCGATTGCGTGCGACATCTCGACCACCCGGCGCGTGACGTCGACGTTGTAGTCGTACGACGCCGGCGTCTTCATGTCCTCCTCGAGCGACCCGTCCATCATCACGCTGGTGAACCCCGAGCGGATCGACGCCTGGCACACCGCGGGGCTCGCGCCGTGGTCCTGGTGCATGACGAGCGGGATGTGCGGCCAGGTCTCGACGGCTGCCTGCACGAGATGGCGCAGGAACGCCTCGCCCGCATACTTGCGCGCGCCCGCCGAGGCCTGGAGGATCACCGGCGCATCGGTCTCGTCGGCCGCCTGCATGATCGCGTGGATCTGCTCCATGTTGTTGACGTTGAATGCCGGAATCCCGTAGCCCCCCTCGGCCGCGTGGTCGAGCAACTGCCGCAACGACACCATTGCCATGACGCCCTCCTTTCCTGCCTGTCAGATTTTCGGGCCGCGGCCCGCCCGCGCGAGCAGCGACCTCGCCGCTTCGGCCACGCGCTCCGGCGTGAAGCCGAAGTGGCGGAACAGTTCGCCTGCCGGAGCCGATTCCCCGAAGCGGTCGATGCCGACCACCGTCCCCGATCGGCCGACGTACTTGCGCCAGAAGTCGGTCACCCCCGCCTCGACTGCGACACAGGGCAGCTCCGGCGGCAGCACCCGGTCGCGGTAAGCGTCTTCCTGCCGGTCGAACACCGTCGTCGACGGCATCGACACGACGCGTACCGGAATGCCCTCCACGGCAAGCAGCTTCGCGGCATCGACGGCGAGCGCGACCTCGGAGCCGGTGGCGACGATCACCGCGCGCGGCGCAGCAGCGGGCTCGACCAGCACGTAGGCGCCGCGCCGGATGTTGGCGACCTCCTCGGCGGGCCGCAGCTGGAACGGCAGGTTCTGCCGGCTGAACAGCAGGCACGAAGGTCCGTCGCGGCGCTCGATCGCCATCGCCCAGGCGACGACCGATTCCTTGGTGTCGCAGGGTCGCCACACGTCCATGCCGGGAATCATCCGCAGCGAAGCCGCGTGCTCGATCGGCTGGTGCGTCGGCCCGTCCTCGCCCAGGCCGATCGAATCGTGCGTGAACACCATGATGGTGCCGATCTTCATCAGCGCGGCCATGCGCAGCGCGTTGCGGCAGTAGTCGGCAAAGGTCAGGAACGTGCCCCCGTAGGGAATGAATCCGCCGTGCAGCGCGATGCCGTTCATGATCGCGGCCATGCCGAATTCGCGCACGCCGTAATACAGGTAGTTGCCTCCCGAATCGTGGGTGATCGCGCGCGAGCCCGACCACAGCGTCAGGTTCGAGCCGGCGAGATCGGCGGAGCCTCCGAGGAGCTCGGGCAGCAGCGGCGCCAGCGCCTCGATCGCGTTCTGCGAAGCCTTGCGCGTCGCGATGGTCTCCGCCTTTTCCTTCGCCTTCGCCATCATCGCCACGACGCGCGCGTCGAAGTCCGCCGGAAGCTCGCCGCGGATGCGCCGCTCGAACTCGCGCGCCAGCTCGGGATGGGCGTAGGCATAGGCGTCGAACTGCTCGCGCCACGAACTCTCGGCGACGGCGCCCTGCTCGCGCGCATCCCAAGCGGCCGCGACGTGCTGCGGCACCTCGAAAGGCGCCCAGTTCCAGCCGATCGCAGCGCGCGTCGCCGCGATCTCCGTGTCGCCCAGCGCCGCACCATGGGCCTCGTGCGATCCGGCCTTGTTGGGCGAGCCCCTGCCGATGACGGTCTTGCAGCAGATCAGCGAGGGCCGGTCGGTCACCGCTTTCGCCGCGAGGATCGCGCTGTGGATCGCCTCGCGGTCGTGACCGTCGACGCCGCGCACCACGTGCCAGCCGTAGCCCTCGAAGCGGCGCGGCGTGTCGTCGGTGAACCAGCCTTCGACGTGACCGTCGATCGAGATGCCGTTGTCGTCGTAGAGCGCGATCAGCTTGCCCAGCCCCAGCGTTCCGGCGAGCGAGCAGACCTCGTGCGAGATCCCCTCCATCATGCAGCCGTCGCCCAGGAACACCCAGGTGTGATGGTCGACCACGTCGAAACCCGGCCGGTTGAACTCGGCCGCGAGCTCCTTCTCGGCGATCGCCATGCCGACCGCATTGGCGATGCCCTGGCCCAGCGGACCGGTCGTCGTCTCCACGCCGGGCGTCACGCCGACCTCGGGATGGCCCGGCGTCTTCGAGTGCATCTGCCTGAAGCGTTTCAAGTCCTCGATCGACACATCGTAGCCGGCGAGGTGCAGCAAGGCGTACTGCAGCATCGAGCCGTGGCCGTTGGACAGCACGAAGCGGTCGCGGTCTGCCCATTTCGGGTTGCCCGGGTTGTGGCGCAGGTGCCGCCGCCACAGCACCTCGGCGATCTCGGCCATTCCCATCGGCATGCCCGGATGGCCCGAGTTCGCCTTCTGCACGGCGTCCATCGCCAGTGCACGCAGGACGTTGACGACATCGTGCTGCGCCGCGTCGGTCGCGGGTCGCTCGATCAGCTGGACGTTCATCTCGTGCTCCTCGCTCTAGCCTGCCAGCGCCTGCTTGCGCCGCTCCATCAGCCGCCAGATCATCGGCGTGAAGATCAGCTGCATTGCAAGATCCATCTTGCCGCCCGGGCACACGATGGTGTTGGCGCGCGACATGAACGACCCGTTCATCATCGACAGCAGGTAGGGAAAGTCGATGCCGCGGGGGTTCGCGAAGCGGATCACCAGCATCGATTCCTCCGGCGTCGGGATGTAGCGCGCGATGAAGGGATTCGACGTGTCGACGATGGGCACGCGCTGGAAATTCACGTGGGTATGGGCGAACTGCGGGCAGATGTAGTGGACGTAGTCGTTCATCCGCCGCAGGATGGTGTCGGTCACCGCCTCGGTCGAATAGCCGCGCATCCTCTGGTCGCGCTGCAGCTTCTGGATCCATTCGAGGTTGATCACCGGCACGACGCCGATCAGCAGGTCGACGTGCTGCGCGACATTCGCCTCCTCGGTGACGACGGCGCCGTGCAGCCCTTCGTAGAACAGCAGGTCGGTGTCCGCAGGCAGCGCCTCCCAGGGCGTGAACGTGCCCGGCTTCTGGCCATGCGGCTTGGCCTCTTCCTCGTCGTGCAGGTACTTGCGGCGCGTGCCCCCGCCCGTCTCGCCGTAGCCCTTGAAGAGGTCGGCGAGCTCCTGGAAAAGGTTCGCCTCGGGGCCGAAATGGCTGAAATGCTGGTTGCCGCGAGCGAGCTCTTCGGCCATCTTCTGCTTCATCTCGGCGCGATCGTAGCGATGGAAGCTGTCGCCCTCGAGGAACGCCGCATCGACGCCTTCGCGGCGGAAGATCTGCTCGAAGGTGCGCATCACCGACGTCGTGCCTGCGCCCGACGATCCGGTGATCGCGATGATCGGATGCTTGATCGACATCCCCCCTCCTCGGTGCCTGGTTCTATGGTCAGATGGCTGCGCGGAACAGGCCGCGCGAGGCGAACAGCGGCGCGTCGAACTCGCGCAGGTTGTGGTCGCGGTGATACTGCTCGATCCGCGCCACCTCCTCGCGCGAACCGAACACGAGGCCGATGCGCTGGTGCAGGGCCTCGGGCACCGTGTCCAGCACCCTCTCCCTGCCGGTGCTCGCCCTTCCGCCCGCCTGCTCGACGATGAAAGCGATCGGATTGGCTTCGTAGAGCAGCCGCAGCCTGCCGGGCTGCGGCGGCTCCCTGGTGTCGCGCGGGTAGAGGAACACGCCGCCGCGCATCAGCACGCGATGCGTTTCCGCGACCAGCGAGGCGATCCAGCGCATGTTGAAGTCCTTGCCGCGCGGCCCGGACTTGCCGGCCAGGCATTCCTCGACGTAGCGCGTCACCGCCGGTTCCCAGAAGCGGCTGTTCGACGCGTTGATCGCGAACTCGCTGGTCGTCACCGGAATGCCGATGCCCGGGTGCGTCAGGAAGAACTCGCCCAGCAGCGGGTCGAGCGTGAAGCCGTGGACGCCGTTGCCGACGGTCAGCACCAGCATCGTCGAAGGGCCGTAGATCGCGTAGCCCGCGCACACCTGCTGGTGACCGGGCTGCAGGAAGTCGCCCGCGGCGGCATCGGCGCCCGGGTTCGGCGCGCGCAGGATCGAGAAGATGCTGCCGACGGCGACGTTGACGTCGATGTTCGACGAGCCATCCAGCGGATCGAAAGCCAGCAGGTAGCTGCCCTTCGGATACTTTGCGGGAATCGGGTACGGCGCCTCCAGTTCCTCGGAGACCATCCCGGCCAGGTGCCCGCCCCATTCGTTGGCGCGCAGGAACACGTCGTTGGCGATGACGTCGAGCTTCTTCTGGGTCTCCCCCTGGACGTTCGTCGTCGCGTTGCCGCCGAGAACGCCGGTGAGCGCGCCGCTCGCGACCTCGCGCGAGATCGCCTTGCAGGCGAGCGCCACGTCGAGGATCAGGCCGTTGAACTCGCCGCTCGCGCCCGGATGGCGGCGGCGTTCCTCGATCAGGAACTGGGTGAGCGTCGTGCGGTCGGCGAGCATCGTGCAGGCCCTCAGGTTTGCGGGTTCGCGATGGATGGCATGGAAGTCAGCATGGGCAGATCGGCGAGGCTCCCGATGATCCAGTCCGGGTCGAGGGTGGCGAGGGGGAATCCCTGGTGATAGCCGTAGTCGACGACGGCGACCGGGCAGCCCGCGGCGCGCGCCGCCCCGATGTCGACGCGCGAATCCCCGACGTAGAGCAGCTCGCCGGGCGCGACGCCCAGGCGCAGGCAGGCCGCGAGCAGCATGTCCGGGGCGGGCTTGCGCTCCTCCTGGCGGTCGGCACACAGCGCGAAGGCCAGCCGGCCCGAGAGCCCGGCGGCATCGAGCAGCGGCAGCGTGAACGCGCTGGCCTTGTTGGTGATGCAGCAGCGCGCGACTCCCATCGCTGCCAGCGCCTCGAGGCCCTCGACGACGCCGGGGTAGACGCGGCTGCGGTCGAACAGGCGCTCGGCGTAGCAGCGGCGGAACAGCGCAGCCGCCGCGGCCAGCGGCTTCGCTTCGGCCGCCCGCCCGGCGCTCGCGGCGAGCACGCCCTCGACCAGGCGGTCGACGCCATTGCCGATCAGCGCGGCGACGCGCCCTTCCGGCAAACGCGCATGTCCAAGCGCTTCCAGCATCGCATTGGCGGACGCCGCGAGGTCGGGTGCGCTGTCGACGAGCGTGCCGTCGAGATCGAAAGCGACGGCGCGGATGTGCGCTGACGGCGCCGGCATCCCCGAGATCCCCGAGGTCCGTTGGGCGCTGCGGTCTTGCGGCACGGCCCCCCCGGTCACGGCTGCGCTCCCCGCGCCGCCGAGCGCAAGTCGCGCAGTTCGCGCAGGCCCAGCCACGGACCGCCGATGGCTGCCGCCTCCGCGGGCGGCAGCGGGTGCGCCTCGTCTCCGAGGTGCGACAGGACGAGGTCCGCTGCGCCGAAATCCTCGCCCAGCGTCCATTGCGAAGGCGTCACGACCGTGTAGAGACCGCAGGCCCTGGCCGCGCGCAGTCCGTTGCCCGAGTCCTCGAACGCGACGCAGCCCTGCGCCGACTCGCCCAGCGTCGCGAGCGCGAGGACGTAGATGTCCGGCTCCGGCTTCTTGCGCTCGACGTGATCGCCGCAGGCGATACATGCGAACAGCTGCAGTGCGCCCTCGCCCAGCTGGCGCGTCAGCAGCGCGGAGACGTTCTCGGGGGTCGTCGTCGACGCGATCGCCAGGCGCAGCCCCGCGCTGCGCGCCTCGTCGAGCAGGCGCGCGATTCCCGGCCGCAGCGGGCAGCGCCCGTCGGCGATCAGCTCGGCGTAGAGGCGCGTCTTTTCGCGATGGACCGCCGGCACCAGCTGCGCGAGGCGTGCCGCTTCCGCCGGCGCGAGCGACAGCGTCGCGAGGTAGCGCGCGATGCGCTCCTTGCCGCCGGAGGTCTTGAGCAGCTCGCGGTAGAGCGGCTTCGACCACTCGAACCCGAGGCCGAAATTCAGGAAGGCGTAATTGAACGCCTGGCGATGCGTCTCCTCGGTGTCGGCGAGCGTTCCGTCGACGTCGAAGATCAGGGCGCGCAGCGCAGTGCCCGGACCCGTCGCCGCGGCCTGCGATCGGGCGCCGATGCCCGCCGTCATCGCCTGGGAAGGCACGCCCGCGCTCACTGCGCGTCCCCGTTGCCGAACACCCGGCTCGCGCGCAGGTCGGCGGCCTCGATGGTCATCAGCGCATCGCGCGACAGCGGCGCGCCGCGGCCCTCGAACAGGCGCTTGGCCTGCCGCAGCCTTGCGCGGTCCAGGGCGTTGCGCACCGAGCGCGCGTTGGCGAAATGCGGCTGCGTCCGGCGCAGCGCGATGTACTCGCGCAGCGCCTGCGCGGCGTCGTCGGTCAGCCGGTATTGCATCCGGTCGAGCATCAGCTGCGCGATCGCGTAGAGCTCCGCTTCCGAATAATCGGGGAAGTCGATGTGGTGAGCGATGCGCGACGACAGTCCCGGGTTGCTCTGGAAGAAACGCTCCATCCGGTCCTTGTAGCCGGCGAAGATCACGACCAGGTCGTCGCGGTGGTTCTCCATCACCTGCAGCAGGATCTCGATCGCTTCCTGGCCGTAGTCGCGCTCGTTCTCGGGCCGATAGAGGTAGTACGCCTCGTCGATGAACAGCACGCCGCCCATCGCCTTCTTCAGCACTTCCTTCGTCTTGGGCGCCGTGTGGCCGATGTACTGGCCGACGAGGTCGTCGCGCGTGACGGCGACCAGGTGGCCCTTGCGCACGTAGCCCAGGCTGTGCAGCAGCGCGGCCATCCGCAGCGCGACCGTGGTCTTGCCGGTGCCGGGATTGCCGGTGAACGACATGTGCAGCGACGGCGCGCCGGCGTCGAGGCCCAGCCCCAGCGTGCGACGCAGCCTCTCGACCAGCAGCAGCGCGGCGATCTCGCGCACGCGCGTCTTGACCGGGACGAGCCCGATCAGCTCGCGGTCCAGCGCGTCCAGCGTCTCGCCGACCTGCGAATCGCGATAGAGCGCGTCGAGGTCGAACCGTGGCTCTTCCGGGGTCGACACGATGCCTCCTCCTGAAATCGGACTGCGGTGCGCTACCCGGCGGCGCGCTAGTAGCGCGACCCCTCGGGCTTGTCGGTCGCGTAGGCGCGCGTCGTGTAGCGGATCTGGCGCCCGGCGAGCTCGGTGCGATCGAGCGCGAAGCCCGGCTCGTCCTGCGGACGGTTGACGATGAACGACAGCCGCAGCGACTCGACGCCGTGCGTCGAATCGAAAGCATTGACCTTGACGTAGTGGTTCGGGAACGCGGCGCGGCAGCTCTTCACCTCGCCCATGATGCCCGCGGCGTCCTTGAGGTCGAACATCGGCGCGCCGTACATGTCCCAGTAGCTGTTGCGCGGATGGGGGTCGTCGGTGTACTCGATCGACACCGCCCAGCCGTTCTTCAGGCAATACTCGATCTGCGCGCCGATCTGCTCGTCGCTCAGGTCCGGAAGGTACGAAAACGTTCCCTGGGTCAGTCTCATCGCTTGGTTTCCTCTCAATGTCCGGTCAGGCCGCGGTCGGCGTCGGCACGAAATCCAGCGTGTCGGTGCTCGCGTAGTCGAAGGTGATGTCCTTCCACGTGTCCAGCGCCGCCCGCAGCGGCGCGCAGTGGCGGGCCGCGTTCTCGAGGATCTGCGGTCCCTCGTTCCAGATGTCGCGCCCCTCGTTGCGCGCCAGGATCATCGCCTCCAGGCCGACGCGGTTCGCGGTCGCACCCGCCGCGATGCCCATCGGGTGGCCAATCGTGCCGCCGCCGAACTGCAGGACGTTGTCCTCGCCCAGATAGGTGATGAGCTGGTGCATCTGGCCGACGTGGATGCCGCCGGAAGCCACCGGCAGCACCTTGCGCAGCCCCGCCCAGTCCTGCTCGAAGAAGATGCCGCGCGTGAGATTCACCGGGTTCTTCGGCTCGCGCAGGATGTCGTAGAAACCCTGGACCGAGTTCGGGTCGCCCTCCAGCTTGCCCACGACCGTGCCCGC
>JAJXTF010000276.1 GCA_021784125.1 Pseudomonadota bacterium
CGTCGACAGTTTCTTCGACGAGATCAACGTGCAGGCGCTGAAGGTCTACGTCGACCCCACGACCGCGGTCCGCAACGATCTCGCGCTCACCGCATTTCCGACGACCCTGCTGATCGACCGTCAGGGTCGCGAAATCGGTCGCTACACCGGAGGCGCGAACTGGGACAGCCCCGAAGTCCTGGCGACGCTCAGAAAATACCTGGCAGCTCCGAAGACCTGATCTCCACGACACCTGCATCGCGCATCCGCGTCCAGGCAGCGTCCAGCGAGCCTGCCGTGTCGATGGCGCGGCAGGCGTCGCCGACGACGACGACGTCGAAACCGCAGCGGCGCGCATCGACTGCCGACCACGCGACGCAGAAATCCGTGGCCAGTCCCGCCAGGTGCACGCGGGTGAAGCCGCGCTCGCGCAGATAGCCCGCAAGACCGGTGGGCGTGACGCGGTCCGCCTCCACGAACGCCGAATAGCTGTCGATCTCCCGTCGATAGCCCTTGCGCAGCACGAGCTCCGTCTGTGGAATGTCGAGACCAGGCGCGAAGGCCGCACCCGCCGTTCCCTGCACGCAGTGATCGGGCCACAGCAGCTGCGGGCCGTAGGGGAGCTCGATGGCCTCGAACGGCGCCTTGCCGGGATGGGTCGATGCGAAGGACAGGTGCCCGGCGACGTGCCAGTCCTGCGTCAGGATCACGTGCGCGTAGCGACGGGCGAGCCGGTTGACGATGGGAACGACCGCGTCGCCGTCGCGGACGCCAAGCGCGCCTCCAGGCAGGAAATCGTTCTGCACGTCGACGACGAGCAGGATATCCCGGTCGGTCGGTGGATGGAGCATGGGGCTATGCTATACGACCTGGAATGCCGGCCGACGCGGCGCGCGGAGCTCACGATGCAGGAAATTGTCGCCGATATCTTCACCTGGACGTGGTTCTCCGAGCCCCATGGCTACAACTTCAACGGGCATTTCGTCCGCCATCCGGCGGGCAACCTGTGCATCGACCCGGTGCCGCCTCCGGCAGCGGTCCTCGATGCGATCGCGGCGGCGGGTGTCGCCACGATCCTGCTGACCAACCGCAACCACGCTCGCGCGGCCAACCTCCTGCGCTCGCGCACCGGAGCGAGGACGCTGATTCACCCCGACGACGCGGCGCATGCGCGAGGCCAGGGGACCGACGTCGACGGGGACCTCGAGGTCGGTGCCAGGGTCGGGCCGTTCACGATCGTCGCTGCCGCGGGAAAGTCGCCGGGCGAGGTCGCGCTGCACTGGCCGGAACGGCGAATCCTGATGGTCGGCGATGCGGTGATCGGCAATCCGCCCGGACGCTGCTCGCTGTTGCGCGAACAGGTGATGGACGATCCGCCGCGGCTGCGGCGCAGCGTCGCGACACTGCTGGACCTCGATTTCGACGTGCTGCTCGTCGGCGATGGCGTGTCCATCCTGACCGGTGCGAAAGCGCGCCTCGAGGAGCTCGTGCACGGGTTCCCGGCGCTGCCTTGAGCTACGCGCGGGACAGATCGATCGATTCAGGCTGGATCAAAGGAAAACTGATATGGAAGACCGCAACATCCTCGACGCGCTGACGCACGTCGGGACCGGGACGCTGACGACCGTCCTGCTCAAGAAGGGATTGCGCAACGTCTGGATGCGCGGCCCGCGGCCGCTGCGCCCGGGGCTGGGACGCGTCGCCGGCAGGGCGTTCACGCTGCGCTTCGTCCCGGCGCGCGAGGATCTCGCGACGCCGGCGTCCTGGGGCAAGCCGATTTCCACGCGCGCCGCGATCGAGGCGATGCCCGCCGGGTGCATCGCGGTCGTCGATGCAAGGGGGGTGACGGATGCAGGGATCTTCGGCGACATCCTGTGCGCCCGCATGAACAGGCGCGACGTGGCAGCGCTGGTGACCGATGGCGTACTGCGCGACGTCGAGGGTGTGCTCGCCTCGCAGCTCCCGGTCTGGTGCCAGGGCGTGGCCGCACCGCCGTCGGTGGCCGGCCTGACGTTCGTCAACTGGCAGGAGCCGATCGGCTGCGGGGGCGTCGCGGTGTTTCCCGACGACGTCATCGTCGCCGACGACGATGGTGCCGTGGTGATTCCCGCCGCGATGGTGGCGGAAGTGACCTCGCAGGCGATGGAGCAGGAAATGCTCGAGCAATGGATCATGGAGGAGGTGGAGCGAGGCGCGGCACTGCCCGGCCTCTATCCGCCCAACGACGAGAACAAGGCGCGCTTCGAGGCGTACCGGGACCGCCGTGGCGCCGCAAAGACGTAAGCTCGGGCGTACCGGCTTCGAGGTCGCGCCGCTGGCTTTCGGCGGCAACGTGTTCGGCTGGACGGCCGACGAAGCGACGTCGTTTCGCCTGCTCGACGCATTCGTCGCTGCCGGCTTCAGCCTGATCGACACTGCGGACAGCTACTCCCACTGGGTGCCGGGCCACGAGGGCGGCGAATCCGAAACCGTCATCGGGCGCTGGATCGCGCAGCGCGGCCATCACGACGACGTCGTCATCGCGACCAAGGTCGGGTCGGGCCAGGACGTCGGCCACCGGTGCCTGCGCAAGGACTACATCCTCGGCGCGGTCGAAGGGTCGCTGCGGCGCCTGCAGGTCGAGGCGATCGACTTGTACCAGTCGCACTGGGACGACGAAAAGACGCCGCTCGATGAAACCCTCGAGGCCTATTCGCGCCTGATCGAGCAGGGCAAGGTGCGCGCGATCGGTGCGTCGAACCTCGGCGCCGGGCGCCTGCAGCAGGCGCTGGACGTCAGCGCGAAACAGGGGCTGCCGCGCTACCTGACGCTGCAGCCGCTGTACAACCTCTACGATCGCGATGCGTTCGAGGGGGCGCTCGCCGAGCTCTGCATTCGCGAGGACATCGCGGTCATCCCGTACTACGCACTCGCCGCGGGATTCCTGACGGGCAAATACCGCTCGGCGGCGGATTTCGGAAAGAGTGCTCGCGGCGCGGGCATGAAGAAGTATCTGAACCCCAGGGGCCTGCGGATCCTCGACGCCCTCGACCGCGTCGCGGCGGACATCGGCGCCACGCCGGTGCAGGTTTCGCTCGCCTGGCTCATTGCGCGGCCCGGTGTCACCGCGCCGATCGCCAGTGCCACCTCGGTTGCGCAGCTCGAGCAGCTGATCGCGGCGACGCGCCTGACGCTTGACGCCGAGACGCTGCGCAGGCTCGACGAGGCAAGCGCGTAGCGGCGCGCCCGCGAAGCCGCGAGGGAGTCAGCCCTGCGCGAGCGCGTAGCGCCGGGTCGAGCGCCACAGCAGCCACGCGACGATCGACAGGTTGACGAGGTTCCAGGCAATGCCGTTGAGGAACGCCGCGCGGTAGGCCCCGGTGAGGTCGAAGATCGCGCCCGACATCCAGCCGCCCAGCGCCATCCCGAACAGCGTTGCGGTGATGACGATCGACACCCGCGCGCCCGCCTCGGAACGATCGAAATACTCGCGGATGATGATCGCGTAGGAAGGCACGATGCCGCCCTGGAACAGTCCGAAGACTGCGGAAATGACGTACAGGGAAACCAGGCCCTTGAAGGGAAGGAACAGCAGCAGTGCGACGCCCTGCAGTGCCGAGCCGAGCAGCAGGGTCCGTAGTCCCCCGATGCGATCGCAGATCCCTCCGAAGGCAAGCCTGCTCACGATGCCGCAGGTCAGCATCAACGACAGCATCTGGGCCCCGCGCGCGGGGCCATAGCCCAGGTCGCTGCAGTACGCGACGAGGTGCACCTGCGGCATCGACATCGCAACGCAGCAGGCGAGGCCGGCGAC
>JAJXTF010000041.1 GCA_021784125.1 Pseudomonadota bacterium
ACCCGCCAGAAACCGCTGGAACGGAACGTTGCGCGAACGGACGGTCTCGAGAAATGCGGCGAGCGATGCATAGATGCCGCGTGGCGCGATTTCGCTCTCGCCGCCGTAGACTTTCCTCCAGCGGCGCACGTACTCGGGAACGAGCTTGATGCGCTCAACGACGAGCAGCGGATCCGCGTGCATCATGTCGGGCCGCACAATCATGTCGCGCACCGCGCCGACGAGATTCCCGCCCTCGACGCTTCCGTCCCACATGAGGTGCGACCGTCCGGCAACGTTGAGCAGGCTCGGCGCGTTGCGGAAGTAATCGCTGTTCGTATAGCCTTTGGACAACGCGGCACGAGCGGCCCACCCGTGCTGCGGATCGTGACAGCGGGCGCACGAACGACCCCAGTCGCTGGACAGCCGTGTGTCGAAGTACAGATGTCGCCCAAGATCGATGAGGTCGGAATCGCGCGAGGGCGTGGGTGGCGGCACGGGCGAGGGCGCCAGCGGCGCGAACTCCCCCACACCGGCGCGGGGTTTGGGAAGATTGAGCGGTGTTCCGGGGGGCAGCTGCGGGCAGGCCTTCGCCCAACTCAGGATCTCCGCAAGCAGTTCGCGATTCTGCTCGCGTGACAGCGGCTTGCCGCGGCCCGAGGGCATGCGGATGAAGAATCGCCGCTTGTCGGGCGCCTGCCTGAATTGCGCCGTGTATTCGCCTGCGACGTGAAGGTCGCTCGCCGTGTCGGGGTGAACCGGGTGACAACCCATGCAGTTCAAGGCATAGGCGTCTCGTGCCGAGTCGTCCTGCGCCGCCGCGGTGATCGACGCGCAACAGAGGACCAGCAAAATGGCTGCTCTCGATCTCATTCGGCCCATTTCGCCACTCCCGCCACCGAGAACACGCGCACATCGCCACCCGGGATCGCGCCGAGTGCCGTCAGGTCCGTGCGATTCTCGCGAACCGTGACGCTGAAGCTGCGCCCTCCGTCGCCGCTCCTGAGCTGAACGCCATCCAACCCGACCGCCATCACCTGCCCGCGGTGCTCGACCATGTCGGTGATCGAGCTCCTGGTTCCGCTCGCAACCGGCTGCCAGCTTTGCCCGTCGTCGGTACTGCGATACACGGTCCCGCGCAGCCCCGCGACCAGCAGCGTTCCATCGCGCAGCGCGCATCCCGTCCAGAGCGACCCCTTGTAGCCTGTGTTCACGTACTGCCAGCTCGCGCCCGCATCTGTCGAACGGAGCACCGTACCCTTCTCCGCCGCAATGAACAGCGCGCCGCTGCGACTTCCGAAGATACTGAACAGATTGCGATCGGCCGGACCACCCTCGGGCGGTGCCGAAAGCTTCAGCGTCTTCCAATGCTGCCCGCCGTCGGCGGTAACGAGTAGCAGGGACCAGAGCCCTGCAGCGACGCCGTGCTCGCTGTCGCTGAAGTGCACCGTGAACAGCGGCTGGTCGACGCTGGTATCGCTGCGTTGCAACTCCCACGTCTCGCCGCCGTCGCGGGTACGAACGATGACGCCCCACTGGCCGACGGCCCAGCCATTGCGCGCGTCGGCGAACGACACGGCCGTCAGGGTCGCGCGCGTCGGCACCGAGCGCGCTTGCCGATAGCTTGTCCCTCCATCGTCCGACAGAAGCACCACCCCGTGGTCGCCGACCGCAACGAGCCTGCCTCCGGCGTTCGTCGCGCCCAGCATCATCTCGGTGCTCGCCCAGGGCACGCGCAGGGCCGGCTTTTCCTCGAGGGGGGCGGGTTGTCCGCCCATGGCCGGGCTGGCCCCTTCCGCGGCGGAGCACCATGCGCTCGCGCCCGCGAGGATTCCTGCCAGCGCGAGCCGCGCCATGACGCGCACCGAAGAGCCCATCAATGCTCCAGCACCGCGAGCACGCTCGGCGGCTTGCGACGCGGGAAGAGCCGCTCCAGCCACACGGCCAGCGCCGGCAGCGCAGTCATCGCCATCACCAGGTTCACCATGAACATGAGCGCCAGCAACTTGCCCATGTCGGCCTGGAACTTGAGTTCCGAGAACGCCCACGTCACCACGCCGATTGCGAGCGTCACCGCAGTGAAAATCGTCGCCGTGCCGACCTCCAGGATCGCGTGCTCGAGCGCCTTGACGACCGGCTGGCCCCTGGCGAGGTGGAGCTGCAGGCGGTTGTAGATGTAGAACGCGTAATCGACCCCGATGCCCACCGCAAGCACCATGACGGGAAGCGTTGCGACCGTGAGACCGATTCGGAGCTCCTTCATCAGCCAGTAGCCGATGAAGGTGGCGACGGACAGGGGCAGACAGCACGCGATCATCGCGCGGAAATCGCGGTAGGCGATGAAGACGAGAATCAGTATCGCGGCGTAGACATACAGCATCATCGGCAGCTCACTGCGTGCGACGACCTCATTGATCGCCGCCTGCACGCCCGCGTTGCCCGAAGCGAGCCTTACCGTCACGCCCGGCAGTCTGTCGTCGGTGCGGAACTTCTTGACCGCAGCGATCACGCAGTTGATCGTCGTCGCCTTGTGATCTGTCAGGAACAGGTGCGCCGCGACCATGCTGCAGTCCTTGCGCATGTACCCGCGCAGCCGCCCGACCTCGACGGAAAGCCCTGCGTAGTTTCCAGGGTCGATCGGCACCACGTACATCTTGGGGTTTCCCTCGTTGTAACCCTCGTTGTACGTGCGCAGGAGCTCCGAGTACGAGCTCACCGACATGACCCCGGATACGTGGCGCATCTGATCGACAAATCGGTCCTGATAGAGGCCGATGCGAACGTTTCCGCAGGAGTCGCGCGGCGCCTCGAACATGACCGTCAACCAGTCGAGGCCCGTGTCGTAGTTGCCTGCGATGGCGACCGCATCGAGATTGAATCGCGATTGTGGTCGCAACTCCGGTGCGCCCGGCTCCAGCGTGCCGATCACGCGATCCCTGCTCTGCCAGACCGCGATCGAGAAGATGGACGCGACGGCAACGAGCACTGCGGCAGCGATGGACGGCTCGGCGACGCGCGCCAGCGTCTTCAACCACTGCGCGCGGCGGTCCCGCGTCACCATTGCCCTAGCGGCATACTCCCGGCTGAAGTGCATGAACGAGGCCGCCAGCGGCAGCATCACCAGATTCGTCGCGATCTTGTAGCCGACCCCGATCGACGCAGTGACCGCAAGCTCTCTCACCATCGGAATCGGGATTATGACCAGAGTCATGAAGGACACGAATGCCGTGCTCAGAGCGAGCGCACCCGGCACCAAAAGTCCGGAAAAGCTCGCACGCGCCGCCTGTTCGGTCGTTTGGCCGCGGGCGATCTCGCGGACGATGTAGTTGATTTGCTGCACGCCATGCGATACGCCGATCGCGAATACCAGGAAGGGCACCAGCACGGCGAGCGGATCGAGCCCATAGCCGAGCAGCTTGAGCGTCCCGAACTGCCACACCAGCGAAGTGAGTGAACACAGGATTGCGAGGATCGCGAGTCGGATGGAACGGCAGTACCAGTACACCGCCAGCAAGGTCAGCAGCAGCGCGATGCCGCAGAATTCCAAAACTCCCTGAGCTCCCGCCGCGATGTCGCCGATCTGTTTGGCGAACCCGATGATTTGAATCTCAAAGTCGCGATCCTCGAATTTCCGGACTTTCTTCTCCAGAGCGCGGTCGAATGCGAGGTAGTCGATCCTGGTCCCGCGGGCATCGTACTCGTTCAGCTCGGCGGTGATCATCGCGCTCGTCTGATCACGGCCGACGAGCGTGCCGTCGAACCCGCCCTCGTTCGTCGCGTGCTGGATGTTCGCGATGCCCTCGGGGGTCAGCTTGTCAGCGGTCACCGTGCCCGGAATGAGCGGCTCCGCGCGGAAGCCGTCCTCCGTGATCTCATTGACGAACGTGTTGGGCGTCCAGAGCGACTGCACGCTCAGACGCGACACATACGGAAGGAAGGTAACCGCTTGCGTGACCTCGTAGAGCCGCGTCAGCGCCCTCCTGGTCCAGATCGTGCCACGACGTGCTTTTACGACGACGATCAGGCGGTTTGCGCCGAGCACGTCGTCCCGGTATTTCAGGAACGTCTTGATGTACTCGTGACTGGTCGGCATCTGCTTTTCGAAGCCGGCATCCATCCTCAACTGGAGCGCAAAGATCCCCATGACGACCGTGAACGCGATCAAGATGACTAGAATCGCCTTCCTTCCGTGGAAGAGCCGGTCCTGGAGCTTCTGAATCCAGCGGTTCATGAGAAGGAATGCGCGGCCATGATTGCCGGCGCAGCGACGATTGCCGATTCGTCGCCGGAATCCCTGGATCGGTCCCTCGTGACCGGGACGACGAGACGCCGCTCCGGGCACGCCACCGAGGGTGGGCGGAATGCCGGAAGCCGCGGCCGAACGTTACCGCGGCGCAATGCCGACTCGGATGCGCCGCGTGCGCTCAGAAGTTGCGTGTGAGGTAGGCACCGACGAAATTCCTGCCCCGCAGCGGTTGATCGAGCACGCTCGACCCGCCCCAGAATGCCGCGTAGTTGACCGCGAACTGCCAGGTCGTGGGATTCTGCGCAAAGGTCACGATGAAGTTCGCGCTCTTGGCGCCTTCCATGAAGAGCGCCATGGCGTTCGGCGTTCTGCCCTTGACCGCCTGGAAGTAATAGATCTCGGGCGTTACCTGCCAGCCCGGGATCAGCTTGCCGTCGTAGGTCCAGCTGAAGTCGAAGTTGTATCCCCACGACGTGCTGGTGCCCACCCCCGCCTGTGGCGTCCCGAACGAGGGATCGTTGGCGTTCAGGAACCCCCAGCCCCAATACCCGGGTGCTGAGGGAACTCCCTGGTAGGAGCCTTTCAGATTTGGATAGCGCACGACGGCCGCCTCGGCGAGGAGCGTCGCGGTATCCGCCCCACCCAGCATCTTCAGGAGCGTTCCGTAGTCGCCCGGCGTCAGGCTCAGCAGCGCGGTGACGTGCGCCTGGTACTTCTTCTCGTCCACGTAGCACTTGCCCCCGACCAGGCAGACGCCGCCATCAACATCGTTTGCGCCAAGCGGATTCAGCGATACCGCATCCTTCGGCCGGTACGACAGTTCGGCGCCGATTGCCCAGTTCCCCAGAGGAAAATCGGTGCTGATTCCGAACAGCGTGCGGTCTTCGAGATACGAATAATAGGCTCCCATTGCCGCAGCCGGGTCGGCGTAACTGACCACCGGGGCCTTGTCGTGATAGCGCATCGCGTACACGCCGAAATTGACCTGCGTCGCCTCCGGCTGATAGTGCAGCGCAATCCCAAACTGCCCGCCGTTCCTGGGGTTGTGTGGCGTCGGCGTCGCAAATGCTCCGTAGCCGTCGGCACCATTCCCTATGGTCCCCGTCGACCAGTAGCTCCCGACCGGCGGGAAATAGTGCCCGTTCCAGTGCGCCTGCACATAGCCTTCGACGTTCACGCCGTGACCGAGGCCGGTCGCCAGACTGACTATCGGGGCGGGCAGGAACACCTCCTTGAGTTGCGTCCCCGGCTGCGCGAGCCGCATGAGGTCCATCGCGTTGGTCTGGTTGATGCCACCGGGCAGAAAGAGGCTTTCGCCCCAGCTGATCACCTGGTTGCCGACCCGCAGCCGCGCCTGCTCGCCGTTCAGGTCGAAGCTCTTGTTGATCCACAGGTCGAGCAGCCGCGACTTGAAGCGGAGCTCGCTCGCGGAATCGCCGGGGAAGGACTGGCCGTTTCCGGCACCGCTGAGATAGCCCGTCGCGTGCGTCGCCGACACATCCGCCAGCCAGTTGACCCGCCCGAAAAAGCTCCAGTTCTCGGGCATCTTGAGGAACAGCTCGTGCGTGCCCTTCAGATACGTCGTGAAGAGGTCGCCCCTCCCGTAGTTCAGGTTTCCCTGATCGTTGTACATCGAGAGCGCGTCGATGCAACCGGTCGGCGCACCGCTCCCGGTTGCCGAAGTCGGCGTGCCCGCGGTGGTCCCGATGACGGTATCGCATCCGGGTGATTTGGTCCGCACGCCCATGCCGAAGGTCATCGCGGAATCGAAGCTCCCGCTCACTGTTCCCGTGTCGAAGCTGAAGGCAGCGGCTGCAGTGGTGCCAAGCACCGCGAACGCAGCCGCGAGCAGCTTGCCCTTGAAGTGCACTTGGGTTGTCATCGTCCCATCTCCCCTCTCTCGAGCGGCGTTTTCAGCGTGCGCTGATCGCTCGCAGGTTGTCCGCGGTGTAGAAGTCATGTTTGAAGCGCGGCCCGTCCGGCACCGTCACCCACCGCATGTCCTTGTTTCCACCCACGGGATGCATGTCGAACACGTAGCGTCCTTCGGTCAGGTTGTACTGCGCGAATGCGGTCACGTCGCAGGTGCCGGTTTCATACACGGGGATCAGGTACCCTTCGCGATACTTGAACAGCTTGCCCTGGGCGTCGTAGTCCTCCGCCGCCATGGCATTCCAGCTGTCCTCGTCGAGGTAGTAGTAGCGCTTGGGCGCGATGTGGCGCATCCCCTTCTTCACGGTTGCCTCGAGTACCCAGACACGATGCAACTCGTAGTGCCGGCTGGCCGGGTTGATCGAGTCGTTCTGCGCGACGTCCTCGAACTTCGCCTTGTAGTCGTAGACGCCGAATGAGTTGTAGGCGACGTACATCTCCTTCTTGCCCACGAGCTTCCAGTCGAACCGGTCGATCGTGCCGTTGAACACGAGCGGCTCGTCGAGCGTGTACTGGTCCTCGAAACCGATCTGCGGCGAGTCGTATGAGTAGGACGGCATGCGGCGGACGCGGCGTTGGCCCGAGAAGTAGTAATTGGTTTCGGCGCCGGGCTGGTTGATATAGACGGTGATCACGAGGGCCTGGCCCGCCAGCGCGGGCGGCGACACGTACGCGAAGTAGGTGTCGTACTCGATCGGCGGGAGCGTGCTCAACTTGGTCGAGCCTTTGAGGCCCCACGGGTAATACATGGTCTGATCGGACACCGCCTTGATCCACTCCGTGCCGCCTTTGCGCGGCGAGACCGCAGTGACCACGTGCGGCCAGTCCGTCCCTACTCCGTGGTATCGCATCTTCATGTTCCACATCGCCTGTGCGCCGTCGGCCGGAAATGGAAACGGAAAGCCCGGAACGTAGGCCTCCTTTAGGCTCCAGCCATTGGCGTCCATCTTCGCGAAGCCGACGTTCTTCCTGGTGTTTTCCGCCACGAAGTCCGGCACGCCGCAGTCCCGATGGCTGGGATAGACATCCATGCGGTAGTTCTTGACCTGCTTAATGGTGGCAATCTGTCCAGGGGACAGCTTGTCGGCGTACTTGTCGACGTTCGACGCGTCGATCGAGAACAACGGCTTGTCGGCACGGTACTTCCAAGAGTCGAACCGCAGCTTGCCGTAGGTCCAGGCGTCGGGGGGAACGGCTCCTTCCCACGCCGGGATGGTCCCGTCCTTGTTTCCGGCGCGCTCGCCCCCCGACGGAACGAGATCCTTGCCGAGACGCGAGATGTCCTGCGCGACGGCGACCTGAGAAACGCTGGCGAGAGCGGCGAGAAATACGAGTCCGTACTTGTTCATAAGAATCCTTTGCGATCAAAAGCGGAGCGGTGCCCGAATCCACCCCTGCGCCGGTCCCGCGCCAATGACCGAATCGGCGGAAGCGGCTGGGAATGTGCTCCGCTCACAGCACGATGGTGATCACCTTTTCCTCGGTAACCGCTACGATCCCGTTCCACCCGAGTTCGCGCCCGATGCCGCTCGTCTTGAAGCCGCCCCACGGCAGGCGTGGATCGATCGGCGCCCAGCCGTTCACCGCCACCGCACCAGCCCGGACCCGTGCGGCCAGCTGGTGCGCCCGGCTCACGTCGCGCGTCCAAATGGTGGCGGCGAGGCCGTAGCGAGTCGCGTTCGCGAGGTTGATGGCCTCGTCGGTTTCGTCGAACGCCATGACCGCACCCACGGGCCCGAAGATCTCTTCCTGCGCTATGCGCATGTCGTTGCTCGCATTCGCGAAGATCGTGGGTCGGAAGAAGTAGCCCGGCCCGTCAGGCCGATTTCCGCCTGCGACGATCTTCGCCCCTTCTCCCAGTCCGGTACGCACGTAATCCGAAACGCGTTCGAGTTGCTTCAGACTGACCAGGGACCCCATGTTCGTCCCGGGGTCCAGTGGATCACCAAGTCTGATGGCATTCGCGGCACCCGCCAGGGCCTGCAGCACCTGGTCGTAACGCGAGCGATGAACGAAGATGCGCGTGCCGGCCGCGCAGACCTGGCCCTGGTTGAAGAACAGTCCGAGTGCGACGCCGCCCACGGCGGTCTCGAGGTCGGCATCGTCGAGAATGATCTGAGGTGACTTTCCGCCGAGCTCCAGCGCAACGCGCTTGAAGCCATCTGCCGCGGCGCGCATCACTTCGCGCCCGACCTCGGGGCTGCCGGTGAAGCTGATCTTGTCGACGCCGGGGTGACGCGTCAGGGCCGCACCGGCTACCTCGCCGAGGCCCGGCACGACGTTCACGACACCGGGCGGGAAGTTCGCCTCCTCGACCAGCTTGGCGAGGTGGAGCGTCGTCAGTGGAGCCTCTTCGGACGGCTTGATCACGACCGTGCAGCCTGCAGCGAGCGCAGGAGCCAGCTTCCAGCACGCGATCATCAAAGGCGTGTTCCAGGGCGTAATCGCCCCAACCACGCCCACCGGCTCGCGCACCGTGTACGAGTGTGTCGGACGGCCGAAGTATCCAGGCGTGGGAATCGTGCGGCCCTCGATCTTGTCGGCCCACCCGGCGAAATACCGGACCGTGTCGATCGCCATCGGCAGGTCGAGAATGGTCGGTTCCTGGAGCGGGCGCCCGAGATTCAGCGTTTCGAGCATCGCGAGCTGCTCGCGATCACGGTCGATCAGCTCGGCAAGGCGATAGAGCAGCCGACCACGTTCGACGCCGTTCATTTTCGACCACTCCCCGTGCTCGAACTGGTGCCGCGCAGCGCGAACGGCCGCGTCGATGTCTTCCGGTTTCGCCGCCGCCACTTTCGCGAGCAGGGTCGCCTGCGCCGGATTGATGACATCGAACGTCCCGCGGTCGACCGCATCGACCCAGCGACCGCCGATGTACAGCCTTGCGTTCGCTTCGAGTGCCGCCTGCACGGCGGGCAGATCAATCGCTCCCATTTTGCTGTGACCTCTCTCGAAAATTGCGACGATCAGCGGTGCTTGCCTATTCGGCTCAGTTCATCCAGCAGCAGTTGCCGCTTTGCGTGCATCTGCAGCGCCGACAGCTTTTCCTGCCTGGCGTCGTGCACCTCGCGAGCGGTGAACGGATCGAACCGAGCCGGGAGACTCTTCCGGTCGAAACGCGTGAGTACGTAGTTGAGCGCGTCGGCCGCCTCCTGATCACTGAGCGGCGTGTAGAGCACCATCGTGGCGTTGTACGGGACCCCGGCGACCGTGATGGGCCCGCTCAGGCCATAGGTTACGATCTGGGCGAGGTACGCGCGGCCACCGTCGGCTGCGACGTAATAGCCGAGCGTGTCGGTGAGCGGCGGAACGAACCCCGGGGAGCCCTTGGCGGTCTCGAGGTGACACACCGCGCAGCGCTGCACGAAGATGCTTCCGTCGGTCGCCTGCGCGAAGGCGGCGACGGCGAGGCCCGTCAACCCCAGTGCGAGGCGCCCGATCATCGCTTCGCGGCGCCGAGGATCACTGCGGTCGAGCAGTGATACGCCATGCTCGAAGTGCCGAGGCACCAGTCGATGTCGTTGTTCGACTGCGGCCGGTAGAGCGGCTTGTCTTCCTCGTTCCGGTTACAGAAGCACTGCCCGCAACTCCCCTTGGCGCAGCAGTCGTTGTAGGAAATGATGTAATCGATGCCGTCCGCCGGATTCCTGCACGTGCCGACCCAGGTCAGCGGAGACGGCTCCGCACCCGGCGGGCACGAATGCGCAGTGCCACCGCAGCAGGCGCACAGCCAGCCATCGATTCCACAATAGCGCCAGTAGCTGCAGGATCTGGGATCGCCCGGATCCGCCTGCGCACGCGCAGCCTCCCCTGCAGCCGCCCACGCCTTGCCCGTGACGCGATCGATCGGCAGCAGCGGCAACAGCGCACCCCCGACCAGCACTCGCCCGAGGCGAGCAAGCGCACTTCGCCGCGAAGTCAGCTGAGCGATCCTGCGTGCCGAATGCTCGGACCACCGATCGAGCCAGTTCATCGAAGTTCCCCGGTCCAACCTCTAAGCGCGCTCGGCGCGCAGATAATCCTGCAGCGAGCCGACACCCTGGTCCTTGGCCTCGAACAGACTTTCGAAATGCTCGCGCGTGTTGACGAGGCCTTTCGCCCGGATCACGCCCTCGGCGTCGATCAGCACGGCGTACGGCAGCTTGCCGATCTGATAGGACATGCCCAATTCGCGCGAAAGGACGTAGGGGAGCGCTTCGAGCCCCTCCCGTTGGACGAACGCGCGTTGCTCGGCTTCCTCGCCGTCGCTGGCGAGCACTATCGCGGCCGCTCGCTCCGAGCGCAGAATCGACCTGGCAATGGGGAGCAGCTTCTTGCACATCGGGCAGGTCGGCGACACGAACAGCAGTACGGTGTTCCTGCCGTCGCCGCGCAGCCCACCGAGCTTCACGGCGCGCCCCAACAGATCGCGCAACTCGAACAGCGGCGCCTGCGTCCCGACGCCCGGGCCGCGGTCGATCACGAGGGCTCCGGCGGGCGCGATGCGCTCGTAGAGGATTCCGACCTGTCGCGCCAATGCGACAGCCACCAGCCCGAGCGCAATCACCGCGACCCAAAGGATCGCGTTGGATACCAGCAGAGCTTCAGTCATGCGCCCCTCCTCAGTTTGGCGAGACCGGGTGCCGCAGCGATCAGCCGGTTGACGACCGCAAACACGAGCAGCGATGTCACGGTCGCGAATCCGAGCGTCTCGTAGTCGACCCACACCACCGGCCGCACTCCGGTCGGCACCCACAGTGCCGCAGCCATGGCGGCCAATGCGAGATTGCGCAGGACGATCCAGCCGCTCAATCCGGCATTTGAAGTCCCGGCCGGTCCGAAGCAGCCGCAATCGACGTCGCGCCGCCCGCGCACCAGGTTGATCGTCACGGCGACTGAAAATACGAGCAGCAGTGCGACCATGCCGCTCGCAGCGAGGACGCGCGTCGGCACCCAGAGTACGCCGATCGCGCAGATCAACTCGACGAGCGTCACGGCGGCGGCGAATGGGGTGGATGCGAACTGAGGGATCAGGTCGTACTCCCGAACCGCGCGCGCAAACCAGGCAGGGTCGCGCGCCTTCTGGACGCCACTCGCAAGGAAGATCAGCGCGAGATTCGCTTCGAGAAGACCACCGACGACGGGGTCGATCATTCCTGGAACCCTCAAGGATTAGCGAGGAAAATACCGGTTTGCACCAACCCCTTCGCCGAGCCCTTGTAGACGCCGGTGCGGGCGTCGTAGACGTGGACCGCACCGTCCGCTCCGAGTCCGTACAGCAGGGGATGGTCACCGGTGCTCGTCAGGACGCTGATTACCGGCGTCTTCATGCGGATCCGCGCGATCCGCTTGTGGGTCGCAAGATCGTAGACCCACACCTCCGGACCCGGGTCCTTATGCGTTCCCTCGCCCCCCTTGTGCATGACAACGTAAAGACGGTCGAGTACCCGATTCGCCGCCGCTTCCTGCCATCCGCCCGGCCGCCATCCGGCGCGCCCATCCACGCCACTGAGCAGTGACCAGGGCGCGTCGTACGCAGGGGTGTCGCCGGATAGGTCGAGGCCGTGTACTACGCCCAGGAACGAAATGAAGAAATAATGCGTACCCAGTCGAGCCGGCGTCACGTTCAGCGATTCCTTCTCCGAATCGAAGAACCGCTGGTCGCTCGTCTTCTGGCCTGTGCTTTCGCCCGTGTCGTCGAGCCCTACGGTGAGCAGACGACCGTCCGCGCACAGCATCGCGAACCCGCGGCTGTCGCTCATCGGGTAAGTGAGCGAGCACCCTGGCGTCGCGATCTCTCCGACGAACTTGCGGCTCTTGAGGTCGACTACGCTCACCGAAGTCGCCGGCGTGAAATTGAAGATCAGCAGGAACCTGCCGTCCGGCGTGGTGACGGTGCCATAGGGCACGTTAAGCGAAAGGAATCGCTTTGGTGGAATGGCGATTTCCGCGATCGGCTTTAGTTCGTCGGTGCTGACCACCGTCACGACGTCAGTGCGCTCGCCACGCGTTCCTCGCGAATAGTACGTCTCCGATACGTAGAGCTCCTTCTTGTCGGGCGACGGGGCGAAGCCAGCGCTCATGCCGGTATTCACCATGCCGAGCATGCGTCGGGTGTCGCCGTCGATGAGGACGATCTTGCCCTCCGTCATCTGGCTGAACACGATATCCACCGCATAGATCCAATGAGGACTCGGCGGGGTGGGGAGGACTTCGGCCTTGAGATGATCAGCCGATAGCACGGCTTCCGCCGGCGCCGTTCCGATCGAGAGCGCCAATGCAGCGATCGTCGCAAGGCGCCGCACCGGGAGCAAAGCCGTGTTCAAGTCGGGATCCCTCTCGCCTTGATGGAGATCAAACTATTCCGAAAAACGCAATCACGCTCGTCTTGATCTGGACTCTCGAACAGCGCAAAGTTCTTCCTGCTTCCACGACTCCCGTGGCGCGGCTTCCGGATTCCGGCGCCCGACGACCGCGGTCCGCGTTGCATATGCAAGCGCTGTGCCACGCGCAGTGCGAGCGACTGCAGCCTGCCGCCCCGAGACGAAATGCGGCTAGCAGCCATGAATTGAACGGGGAAGCGCGCACTCCGACGCTGCACGATGGATCACACGCATGTCTTAGAACGACACAAAGAGGCGTATCGAATCGATACACTTTCAGATCCGTAAGGACTCCGGGGGATCCGATGACCATCACCGATGACACGCCTTCGATCGATGCGGACGCGCGCACCATCCTCGCACGCAACCATCTCGTTCGCGGTGACGTGATCCCCGCGGGGTTGATTGACAACGTCATCGAGCGCTCCTGGAGACGCAGCGCGAGCTTCGGGCTCGATGTCGCCTCACCACCCGATCTCGAGCCTGTCTCGGCGCACGAGCTGCGTGCACTCAGGGAGCGCAACCGTCTCCTCGTCGAAGTTGCGCAGCCCGAGCTGGAGAATCTCTACCAACAGATCGCCAACACCCGCAGCATCGTCATGCTCACCGACGCCGAAGCGACGATTCTCGCCTCGATGTCAGTGGACGCTTCGCTGAAGCGCTGGGGCGGGCGTCCGGGCATGTGCTGGTCCGAGCAACGCGCCGGCACCAACGCCATGGGCACGGCGATTGCCGAGAGGCGAGCCGTAAGCGTGTTCGGACACGAACACTATCTAGAGCGAATCCAACCGTTTTCGTGTCTGGCCGTTCCGCTCCTGGACCCTTTCGGGAGTCTGCTGGGTGTACTCGATGTTTCCGGTGGCGACCCGGTGCGTCAGAACCACATCAGGTCGCTCGCCGCCATGTCCGGGCAGATGATAGAGAATCGACTGATCTCCGCGCAACTGAAGGGGCATGCCGTGGTGAAGTTCCATAGCCGACCAGAGTTTCTCGGCACCCTCTGGGAGGCCATCGCGGCGTTCGATGACAACGGCACGCTGATTGCCGCCAATCGCGCCGCGCTTCCCCTGCTACAGATCGGACCCCGGCAGTTTGGCGCTCTCCACTTCTCGACGTTGTTCGACTTCGCGTTCGACCGCTTCGTCGACCATTTCTCGGTCTCGGGAAGATCGCCCCTGTTGCTGCATATGCGCTGTGGTGTGCGCGTCTACGTCAGCTCCGGGGGAACGGCGAGCCGGAGCGCCCGCCCGGACCGTGGAGCGGCGATACCGCCAACTGCGCGCCGGGTCGTCCTGTCGGGTGCCAAGGACGATCCGCGTCTGGCCGACGTTACCTTCGGCGATAGTGCGCTTGGCGACCTTCTGCACAGGGCACAGCTCGCATTCGCGGCTGGTCTCGCGATCGTCCTGGAAGGAGAGACGGGCAGCGGCAAGGAAGTGGCTGCGAAGGCGTTGCACCAGGAATCTCCGCGAAAGTATGGTCCATTCGTCGCGATCAACTGCGCGTCGATTCCCGAGAACCTGATCGAATCCGAGCTGTTCGGCTATGGCGAGGGCGCATTCACGGGAGCCAGGCGTGGGGGCGTGAGCGGGAGGGTCCAACTCGCGCACTCCGGCACCCTTTTTCTCGACGAGATCGGAGACATGCCCTTTTCGCAGCAGGCGCGGTTGCTTCGCGTCCTTCAAGAAAGGGTCGTTACCCCACTCGGAGGCGGAAAGCCGGTTCCTGTCGACATCGCAGTGATCTGCGCCACGCACGCGAACCTGAAGGGCGAGGTCGAGCAGGGTCGCTTTCGCGGTGATCTGTACTACCGCCTCAATGGTCTTCGCGTCGAACTCCCGCCGCTGCGCCGGCGCTGCAACCTTCGCGAAGTCGTGATGCGAATCCTTGAGGACAGGTCGTCCGCTCGCCCTTGCGTGACCGTTTCTGATGACGTGATGGATGTGTTCCTCAATCATCCGTGGCCCGGCAACTTGCGTCAGTTGTGCAATGTGCTGTCGACGGCGCTCGCCCTGCTCGCCGATGGGCGGGAGATCGAGCTTCCCCACCTGACCGACGATTTCCTGAGTGAAATGCTCGAGGGCCCGGCCGGCGAACGCAACGACGGTGCCACCCTACCGATCGGCACCCTGGTATCCATGGAAGTGCGGGCGGTGCATAGTGCCCTCGAGCGCCACGGCGGCAACATCTCCGCCGCCGCCTCCGCACTGGGCATCAGCCGCGCGACGCTGTATCGAAAGATCAAGCAATACCTGCCGCATCTGCGGCACGACTGACGCGCTGCGAAGCTCGCCGTGACGATTCCTGCGACGAGTAGTGACGGAGTCTATGTAAAGCCCGCCGCCCTTTGCGCCGGCTGATGGAGAAGCTTCACTTCACTGATAGCGATCCATTGCGCGCATGGGATGCGACAAGCGGAAATCACGATATGGCTTCGAGCCTCGCGTGCTGCTCCCGCAACTTCTGCAGCGTTGCGTTGAATCCCGCGAGGCGCGCACGCTCCTGCTCGACGACCGCCGTCGGCGCCCGCGCGACGAAGCCTTCGTTGGCGAGCCTGGCCTGAGCTTTCGCGATCTCGACTTCGTGGCGGGCGATGTCCTTGGCGAGGCGCTCGCGTTCGGCGGCGACGTCGACCTGGACGTCGAGCATCACGCGCAGCGTGTCGACGACCTGCACCGGGGCGTTGCGTTCCGGCAGCTCGGCGGCAAGCTCGACCTCGGACAGCCGGGCGAGTGCCTTCAGGTAGTCCGTGAGGGCGCCGACGCCCACGCCGCCTCCAGCGCGATCACTTGCAATGAACGCGCCGACTTTCTGCGCGGGAGACAGGCTCATCTCGCTGCGCAGCGAGCGCACCGAATCGACGAGCCCTTTGAGCGTGGAGACCTGCGTCGTCAGCGTGCCGCTATCGGCCGAGCCGGCAAAGTCGGCCTCGGGATAAGGCTGCAGCGATATTGTCTCCCCGATCCTGCCGGCGAGCGGCGCGACCGACTGCCACAGCTCTTCGGTGACGAAGGGGATGAACGGGTGGGCCAGCCGCAGGATCGCCTCGAGCGTGCGCACCAGGGTGCGGCGCGTCGCGCGCTGCGCCGTCTCGTCGCCGCGCACGAGATCGACTTTCGCGAGCTCGAGATACCAGTCGCAGAACTCGTTCCAGACGAACTCGTACAGCGCCCTGGCGGCGAGGTCGAAGCGATAGGCATCGAGCTGCTTGCGGATCTCCTCCGCCGTGTGCTGCAGCTCCGCCTCGATCCAGCGGTCGGCGATCGACGGCGCGCGCGGCAGCGACTCGTCGAGGCCGACGTCCTTGCCTTCGACGTTCATCAGCACGAAGCGCGTCGCATTCCACAGCTTGTTGCAGAAATTGCGGTAGCCCTCGCAGCGACCAAGGTCGAAGTTCAGCGTCCGGTTGAAGGTCGCGAGCGAGGCGAAGGTGAAGCGCAGCGCATCGGCGCCGAAGGCCGGGATGCCCTCGGGGAACTGCTTGCGCGTGCGCTTGGCCACCGCATCGGCCTGCCGCGGGTCCATCATGTTGAGCACGCTCTTCGCGACCAGCGTCTCGGCGTCGATGCCGTCGATCAGATCGAGCGGATCGAGCACGTTGCCCTTGGATTTCGACATCTTCTGGCCTTCGGCATCGCGGACGATCGCGTTGATGTAGACGTCCCGAAACGGCACCTTGCCGGTGAAGTAGGTCGTCGTCATGATCATCCGCGCGACCCAGAAGAAGATGATGTCGAAGCCGGTGACCAGCACGCTCGACGGCAGGAAGGTCCCGAGCTCTTGCGTCTGCTGCGGCCAGCCCAGCGTCGAATGGCACCACAGCGCCGAGGAGAACCAGGTGTCGAGCACGTCCTCGTCGCGCCTGAACGATGCGGGTGCGCGCCCGAGCTTCGCCGTCGCCTGCGCCAGCGCATCGGCTTCGCTGCGCGCGACGTAGACGTTGCCGGCCTCGTCGTA
>JAJXTF010000277.1 GCA_021784125.1 Pseudomonadota bacterium
CCCTGCAGCGTGTCGATCCGCGATGCCGTCGCGACGGTCACGCTCACGCGGCCCGACATCCACAACGCGTTCGATGAAACGCTGATCGCGCGGCTGACCGAGACTTTCGTCGATCTCGACGACGATCCCGGCGTGCGCGCGGTGGTGCTGGCCGGGGAGGGCAGGAGCTTCTGCGCCGGGGCCGACCTCAACTGGATGAAGCGGATGGCGGCCTACGGGCCCGACGAGAACCTCGCCGACGCCAACGCGCTCGCGGCGATGCTGCGCGCGCTCTACGCATTGTCCAAGCCGACGATCGCCCGCGTCCACGGCGCCGCCTATGGCGGGGGTGTGGGCCTGGTCGCCGCCTGCGACATCGCGATCGGCGCGCTCGACGCGACGTTCGCGCTGTCCGAAGCGAAGCTCGGACTCATTCCGGCGACCATCGGTCCCTACGTCATCGAGGCGATCGGCGCGCGCCAGGCGCGCCGCTATTTCCTGACAGCCGAGCGCTTCGACGCGGCGACCGCGCATTCGATCGGGCTGCTGCACGAGGTCGTGCCGGCGCCGGAGCTCGATGCGCGCATCGACGAGATCCTGCGGTCGCTGCGCGTCGCCGGGCCCAATGCCCAGCTCGAATGCAAGGCCCTGATCCGGGGTGTCGCGCACCGGCCGATCGACGCCGACGTGATCACAGGCACTGCGCGGCACATCGCGGCGGTGCGCGCTTCCGACGAGGGCAGGGAGGGCGTTGCGGCATTCCTCGGCAAGCGCCCGCCCGCCTGGGTCCGGACGCCCGGCAAGGCGTGATCCGGATGCGCGCATGACGGCGCTGTCGCAGCTCGACACCTGGCAGCTCGCCACGATCGCGGCGACGCTGGGCTTCGCCAGCGGCCTGCGCCTGTACGCGGTGCTGTTCGTCGTCGGCGCCGCGGGCTGGCTCGGATGGGTCGATCTCCCGCCGGGTCTCGCGGTGCTCGCGCATCCGCTGGTGCTCGCGGCCTCGGGCTTCATGTGCTTCGTCGAATTCTTCGCCGACAAGATTCCCGCCATCGATTCGCTGTGGGACGCCGTCCACACGCTGATCCGGATTCCTGCAGGGGCGGCACTGGCGGCGAGCGTGTTCGGCGATTCCTCGTCGGCGACGATGCTCGCCGCGGCGATCCTCGGCGGCACGCTGGCGGCTGGCAGCCACTTCACCAAGGCCGGCAGCCGGGCGCTGATCAACACCTCGCCCGAACCGTTCTCGAACTGGGGAACGTCGTTGACCGAAGACGTCGCGGTCGGCGGACTGCTGTGGCTGGCATTCGCGCATCCGGCGGTCGCGCTCGCGGTGCTGGCGCTGCTGGTCGGGCTGGTGATCTGGCTGCTGCCCAGGGTGTGGCGCGCGATCCGGCGGATCGCCCTGCGCATCTCGGGCTGGTTCGGCAATTCGATGACGGAGCACCGCTGATGTTCGACAGGATCCTGATCGCCAATCGCGGCGAGATCGCCTGCCGCATCGCGCGCAGCGCGCGACGAATGGGCATCGAGACCGTCGCCGTGTACAGCGACGCCGATGCGCGGGCGCTGCACGTCGAGGCCTGCGACCTCGCGCGGCGCATCGGGCCTGCGGCGCCGCGCGAGAGCTACCTCGACGGCGACGCGATCATCGGCGCCGCGCTCGCCACCGGCGCGAAGGCCATCCACCCCGGCTACGGTTTCCTGTCGGAGAACGAGGATTTCGCCGCCGCCTGCCTGCGTGCCGGGCTGGTGTTCATCGGCCCGCCGCCCGCGGCGATCGCCGCGATGGGGTCGAAATCCGAGGCCAAGTCGATCATGGCCCGCGCCGGCGTGCCGGTCGTTCCCGGCTACCACGGCGCCGACCAGGATCCGCAGCTGCTGGCAGGGGAGGCCGGACGCATCGGCTATCCGGTGCTGATCAAGGCCACCGCAGGCGGCGGCGGGAAAGGGATGAAGGTCGCCACCGGCGCTGGCGAATTCGCGCAGGCGCTGGCGTCGGCACAGCGCGAAGCGCGGGCCGCCTTCGGCGACGACCGCGTGCTCCTCGAGCGCTACCTCCGCTCGCCGCGGCACATCGAGATCCAGGTGTTCGGCGACGCGCAAGGCAACGTCGTCCACCTGTTCGAACGCGACTGCTCGGTGCAGCGCCGCCACCAGAAGGTGCTCGAGGAAGCGCCGGCGCCGGGGATGCCGCCCGAGCGTCGCCGCGCGATGGGCGACGCCGCCGTCGCCGCCGCGAAAGCGATCGGCTACGTCGGCGCAGGCACCGTCGAGTTCATCGCCGAGCAGGACGGAACGTTCTTCTTCATGGAGATGAACACGCGGCTGCAGGTCGAGCATCCGGTCACCGAGATGATCACCGGCCTCGACCTGGTCGAATGGCAGCTGCGCGTCGCGGTCGGCGAACCCCTGCCGCTGGCCCAGGACGCACTGGCGATCCGCGGGCATGCGATCGAGGCCCGCATCTACGCCGAAGACCCCGATCGCGGCTTCCTTCCCTCGATCGGCCGCATCAGCCACTGGCGTATGCCCGACGAGGATGGGCGCGTGCGCGTCGACACCGGCTATCGCGCAGGCGACGACGTGAGCCCGTTCTACGATCCGATGCTCGCCAAGGTGATCGCCTGGGGCGAGGACCGCGAGCGTGCGCGCGAGGCACTGCTGCGGGCGTTGCGCGACTGCGAGGTCGCCGGCGTGACGACGAACACCGCCTTCCTCGGGCGCGTCGTCGCGCACCCCGCTTTCGCGCAGGCGCGCCTCGACACGGGACTGATCGAAGCGCAGCGCGACGCGCTGTTTCCGCCACCTGCGGCCGCGAAGCCGCAGCTGCTGCTCGCGGCGGCGATCGCCGAGCTCGTCGCCCTGCGGGACGCGACCGCAGCCTCGGCTGCGGCTTCGCCCGATCCGCATTCGCCGTGGAACACGGTCGACGCGTGGTGGAACGGCAGCGATCTGCACCGGATCGTCCTGCGCTTCGCCGACGGCGTGGCCGAGCACGTGCGGGTCCTGGTGCCGCACGGGGACGACCGGGTCAGCGTCGGCGGGGATGCCGCGGCCCCGGGCGGCGCCGGCGGTCCGATCGATGTTCGGTACGCGCAGCGCGACGGTCGCCTGGTCGTCGAGGCAGGGGGACAGGTCTTCGACGCCCGCGTCGTGGCCGACGGGGACCTGCGCGAGGTCTTCGCCGGCAGTGATCGTGCGCGCCTGACGCGCATCGACCCCCTCGCGCATGCGGGCGAGGCAGACGAGCACGGCGGGCGCCTGACGGCACCGATGTCGGGCACCGTTGTCGCGGTGTTCGTGAAGGCGGGCGATCGCGTCGAGCGGGGCGCCCCGCTGGTCGTCCTCGAAGCGATGAAGATGGAGCACACGATCGCGGCGCCGGCGAATGGCCGCATCGTCGCAGTGAACTTCGCAGTCGGCGACCGCGTCGCGGAAGGCGCCGACCTGGTCGACGTCGACGAAGGCCAGGACGAAGACGCGTCGTGACGCGCGTCCTGCTCGCATTCCGCAATGCTTCCGAATGGCGCGAGCGCTTCGCCCGCGCGCTGCCCGACGCCTCGGTCGAGGTCTGGCCCGAGTCGTCGCCCGAGGTCGATTACGCCGTCGTCTGGAAGCCGCTGCCGGAAGTGTTCGAGCGCACCCGCGTCACCGGCGCGGTGTTGAACCTCGGCGCGGGCGTCGACCGGCTGCTCGCCCTTGCCTCGCTGCCGGAATCGCTGCCGGTCTACCG
>JAJXTF010000278.1 GCA_021784125.1 Pseudomonadota bacterium
GACTCGTTCCGCTCAACCTGTTCCTCCCCACCGCCGACGAGGGCGAGCGGATGCGGGCGATCCGCGACTACGGCAACGCGATCAAGGAGCTCGCGGCGGTCAACATCTTCGCCGGCGACCTGCTGTTCAAGAACTTCGGCCTCACGCGCTACGGTCGCATCGTGTTCTACGACTACGACGAGATCGAGTACCTGACCGACTGCCGGTTCCGCAGCATCCCCCCGCCTCCGCCCGGCTTCGACGAGATGTCGGGCGAGGTCTGGTACCCGGTCGGACCGCGAGACGTCTTTCCCGAGGAATTCGCGACGTTCCTGCTGACCGATCCCGGGGTCCGCGAAGCTTTCATGGCGTTCCACGCCGACCTGCTCGAACCGCGATGGTGGCAGCGCGCGCAGCAGGCAATCCGCGAAGGACGCCAGACCGAGGTCCTGTCGTATCCGGAGAGCATCCGCTTCCGGCCGCCTGCCGCGCGTGCGCGCATCGCCACCTGATCGCTGCGGCTGCGGACGCGATGTTATCCTCGATCCACCGTTCCCTTCCCCGGAGCCCGCGCATGTTCCCGCGACCGTACCGCGTCCTCTTCGCCCTCGGCGCGCTCGCGCTCGCCGCCTGCCAGACCGGCGGACCCACGGCCAAGGAGATCGAGGAGGCGAAGCACACGATCGACTGCCACCACGGCGACGAGCGCATCGTCATCCGTTTCGCCGAGGGCGAAGTGAGGATGCTGATGCCCGACGAGTCGCGCGTCATCCTGTACCAGATCCCCGCCGGCTCCGGATTCCGCTACATGAACGGATCGATGGAACTGCGGGGCAAGGGACTCGACGTCGAGCTCCTGCGCAACCAGTCGGCGCTGCGGCTCGCCTGCAAGCCCTACCAGCTCGAGACGAAGAAGTAGGTTTAGCCGTCCGGCGCGACGGGCCGCGCCTAGCGCAGCTTCGCGCGCATCGCAGGATCGACGTCGAGGTATTCCCAGGATTCCTCGCGCAGTGGGTTCGGAACGAAGTTGCCGATCCACGGCTGGCGCAGGCTGTCGGCGATCAGGTGGTAGGTCAGCCGCCACGGCGCGTAGGCGATCGCGATCTGGGTCATCCGGTCGAACAGCTGCGTGCGCTGCCGCGAATCGGGAAGCGTTCGCGCCTGCTCGAACAGGCGGTTGAATTCAGGCAGGTCGAACTGCGCGTTGTTCTCCTGCGCAGCATTGGGCCCGTAGAGCAGCTGCATGAAATTCTCGGCGTCGGGATAGTCGGCGTTCCAGCCGTCGCCGCGCGTCTGGATCTTCCCCAGCCGCGCCATCTTGCGCAGCTCGGCCAGGCGATCCTGCCGGAACACCATCCGGATGCCGATCGCGTCCATGTTGCGCTTCCACAGCTCGTCGCCCTGCCGCGATCCCGAGTCGGGGGTCGACCAGCGGACGATCGTCAACGGCTTGCCGTCGGGCATCTCGCGGTACCCGTCGCCGTCGACGTCCTTGTAGCCGAAGCGGTCGAGCAGCGCCCTCGCTGCGGCCGGGTCGTAGATCTGCGCCTGCGTTCGCAGATTCGGGTCGTAGCCCGCGATGTCGGGAGGGATCGGCCCGTTCGCCGGGATCGCGCGTCCTTTCAGCAACACGCGGATCAGCGATCCGACGTCGTAACCCATCGCGATCGCGCGACGCAACGCGATCCGGTCGGGGGTGTAGCCGCCGACCACCGGGTCCTTCATGTTGAAATAGGTCCAGTAGGTGTTCGGCCGGATCAGGACATCGTGGACGATACCGCGGGCGGCAAGCGCGGGCTTCAACTTGCCGTCGTCGAGCGCCTGGTCGATGAAATCGACGGGAATGTTGTCGAGGATGTCGACCTCGCCCTTGAGAAAGGCAAGCCAGCGCCCCTGCCCCTCCTCGATGACGCTGATCTCGATGCGGCCCGCCAGCGGCAGGCGCTTGCCCTTGAGCGCCGCGGCGACCGGCTGCGATGCCTGCGGGATGGGGCCGGCCGGCGTGTAGTAGGTGTCGCGAAACCCGGGATTCGCGACCAGCTCGATCTTCGTGCTGCGCTGGTAGGCCCCGAGGATGTACGGCCCGGTACCCACCGGGTGCGCACCGATGTCGTTGCCGTAGGCTTCGACCACCTCGCGCGCCTGCGCGGCGACGTCGGGCACGGCCAGCGCGTAAGCGAAGCGCAGGTCGGGGCCGGTGAGGCGGATGCGCAGCGTGTAGCGGTCGACGACCTCCAGGCCCGCGATCGGTGCGTCGTAATCGAAATGCCCGGTCTTCAGCGCGCGGGCGCGGGCCGCATCGGCGCCGACGATCTTGCCTTCGAACAGCCACAACCACGGCGACTTGACGGCGGGATCGAGGATCCGCTCGATGCCGTAGGCGAAATCGGCGGCGGTCAGCTCGCGGCGCCTGCCCTTGAACGCCGGGTCGGGCGTGAAATAGATGCCTTTGCGCAGCCTGCAGACGTAGGTCCTGCCGCCGTCCTCGACCGCGGGCATCGCCTCGAGCACGCGAGGGACCAGCATGACCGGACGGGCGAGGTAATCGTAGTCCAGCATCGTGTCGAAGACGTTCTCGATGATGCTGACGGAGGCCGCGTCCGAAGCGAAGGCCGGGTCGAAGCTCGTTTCGGCACCCGGGAATGCGATGTGCAGGACCTTGGACGGGTCGGCCGCGTGCGCCGAATCGGCCGCGACCGCGGCGACCAGGACGCAGCCGAGCGCGGCGAACAGGACGGGACGCGCCAGAACGCGAGAGAATGCGGAGGGCATCGGGTGCGGCGAGGTCGGCGGTGAAGGCGCGCATCGTAGCACTCGGCGCGAGATCGGATCGGAACCCGCCGGGAGGTGGCGCGATGGAGATGAAACGGATGAATGGCGGCAGCCTGCGCGCTGCCGGTTACGACGAGCGGGAACGCAAGCTGGTCGTCGAGCTGAGCTCGGGTACGCTCGAGTTCAGCGGCGTTCCCGGCGAGGTGTGGCGCCGGTTCTCGGGCGCCTCGTCGCCCTGGAGCTATTACCGCGACAACATCGAGGAGGAATACACGGCGCGGCGCATCCGGTGACGGGGCCGGCCGCGCGCGCCGCATCCCCGCCGGCGGGCGGCGCCCCCCGGCGAGAATGCGATGCGACGACGCCGACGGGGACGATTACTGGATCGTAAGCTTGCGCGCCGTCGCAGTGGGCTTCTTGGCCAGCGTCAGCTCGAGGACGCCATTGTCGAACCTCGCCGAGCTGGTCGCCTCGTCGAGCTCGACCGGCAGCGTGAAGCTGCGGAAGCAGCGGCCGAAATGGCGCTCGCTGCGCAGCACGCGCGTGCCCTCGGCGGGCTCGGCGGCGCGCTTCACTTCGGCGGTGATCGTGACCTGGTTGCCTTCGATGGCCACCTGGATGTCTTCCTTGCCCACGCCGGGCATTTCGGCGTGAACGACATAGCTCGCGTCGTTCTCGCTGACGTCCATGCGGATGCCGCGCGGCGCCTTGCTCTCGGCGGGGGCGGGCCGGAAGAAGCTGCGGAGCAGGCTGTCGACAGCGGTGGCGTTGAACGGATCGTAGATCTGCAGTGTGGTCATGGCGGATTCCTCTGGATTATCGGTGGGCCCTGCCGGCGGCGGCGCGGATGGCGCGCGGCCGGCGTCCGGCTGTACTCGCAATCTCGGGTCCGGCAGCGCGGATTCAAGCCCCCTGCGCCGTCGGGCCCGC
>JAJXTF010000042.1 GCA_021784125.1 Pseudomonadota bacterium
GTTGGGATCGTTCGGCGGCGTCGCGAGCAGGATCTGCCGCGAGTCGCGGGTCGGACGCACGAGCCGCGTCACGTCGCGCAACAGGCGCTGCGCCAGATCGCAGAAGCGAAGCTCCTGGAACGTCTGCATCTCACCGCGCACGACCCGCTCGTGCACGGCTTCGTTGAGGGGAATCAGCGTCTGCTCGAGGAATTTGCGCAGTCCCTGCCCGACGAGGAGCTTGGACAGGTGGTTCTGCAATTCGCCGATCCGGTGCTCACCGAGCAGGCGAACGGCATTCGATATCTCCTGTGGCAACGGTGTCGGATCGGCGACGGCGAGCCCGACCATCGACTGCAGCGCGGAATCGGTCAGGGGTACGACGGCCCCCGCTCGCCAGCCTTCGGACAGCAACTGCTTGATCAGCTTGAGCCGAGCGACCTGGTCGGCCGGATAGACGCGGTCGCCGAATGCATCGCGCAGCGGCGAAGGAAAGCCGTAGCGCCGCTGCCACATGTACAGTTGCTCGCGGCGCAAGCCGGTGATGCGCACGACCTCGCGGATGTGCAAGGCGCCGGCCGGTTCGCCGGCGCTGGCGACGGCGGGCGCATTGGCGGGCATTCCCGCCGCATCCTGGCGCCGCGACGGCGCCTCGATGAGGATTCCCATGTCGTTTTTTCCCTTGCGATTGCGTCGTTCGCCTGTACAGCTTGTGCTGGACAGGCGCATTGTGATGCCGCAGCACGGGCGACGCGGCCTGCTTCAACCTGAAATCCGCGTCTTGTGCTGCACGGAACGCCTTATGCACGATGCGTGCCAAGGGCAGGAACCGTTTTTCCCCAGACATCCCACCATGCCTGGTTCCGGGTCCGAATCTTGCAGTGAATTGTCCGAGCCAATTTGCCGGCATCCAGCGCTCCCTCCGGGTTCCCGGCGAACAGGCCGGGCCCGCCGGAAGCTGCGCTGCGGCGCCACCCCACTGACGTCAAGCGACCATCGATGTTCGGATTCTGGAAGTCGACGCGGGACCCGCTTTCCGATGCCCGGAATGCCGAGCGCTGGCTGTCGACGCTTTCTCCCACGGACACGCTCGCCGTCCACGCGGACCTGGCGGCCGAGCTCGAGCTCGCCGCCGGCAGCGCGGTCACGCGTACACCGAACCGGCTGCAGGCGGTGTTTCACGTCGACGCGCAGACGGCGCTGCGCCGGCAGGCGCTGATCGACCAGTACCTCGAGCACGCGACCCGCAGCTCGCGGATCGAGAACCAGCTGTGGTCTGCATTGTTCGGACTGTCGCAGGCATTCCTGCACACCTACCAGACCTTCGCGCGGGAGATCGACGAGCATCCGCAGAGCTCGCGCTGGCAGGAGCTGCTGCCCGAGCTCCTGTGCCGCCAGATCGTCCACCTTGCACTGGATGCGCGGATCAAGCTCTATCGTCACGAGCAGTGGATTCCGGCGAAATGGGCCGAGCTGCACGGCTTGATGACGCTCGCCAGCTCGCGCCAGATCGAGCGCCGGCCGGTCGCGCTGACCGCCGACGACGAAACGACGACGATCGAGCACGAGTACCTGCGCGCCCTGGTGCTGCATTTGATGAATCCGGGCAGCCTGACCGCGCGGCAGGTCGAACTCATCTGGGGCGAACTCGACGACTGGTGCGCCCCGCTGCGCCTGACGCTCGAACCGTCGGCCCCCTACGCTTTCTTCGTCGACCTCGCGGGGCGCGAAGGCCTGCGCCGACGCCGGCCGGGTCCGCTGGAAAGCCGCGTGCTGTTCCTCGACACGCGACCGCTGCACGCAGTGATGGTCCAGCACGTCATCGTGCTCGAGCAGAAGATCAAGGGGCAGCCACTGTCGAACCGGACGCCGCGCCGCTCCGAGCAGCTCGCGCTGTTCACCAAGCTCGCCGCGCAGGTCGACCCGGAATTCAAGCCGATTCCCCGCCGGGGCGAACGGACTCCCGCGACCGGGCACGCCGATGCAATCCTGGGCTTGCAGAAGATCGCGGGATTCTTCAAGGCCGAGGCGCAGCAGCCGATCCTCGGCGCCGACCCCAGCGGCGACAGCTTCGACAGCACGATGGATCTGGCGGTGTTCGGCCGCATTCGCGACGAGCCGACGCGCCGCCGGGAACTTCTCCGGCGACGCATCGGCGCGCATGTGGCGCCGGGCGGGCACTGGGAGCTCAAGGACGTCTCGCCGACCGGATTCAGGCTGGTCGCGCCGATCCAGGTCGCGAATGCCGTGACGCTCGGCACGCTGCTGGCGCTGCATCCCCACGGACAGCCGCGATGGACGCTCGGCATCATCCGGCGCATGAAGCGCACCTCGGCCGATCGTGCCGAGATCGGCGCCCAGATCATCGCCGACACGATCGCCGCGGTCACGCTCACCGAACAGCACAAGCCCGGTGCCGACCCCTATTCGATCGAAGGCGAAGGAACGACGATCAATGGGCGCAGTTTCACCGCGCTCCTGCTCTCGTTGTGCGCGCGCCAGGGTGAGCCGGTGGTCCAGTCGCTGATCGTGCCCGCGATCGAGTACCAGCCGGCAAAGCGCTACCTGCTGGCGACGCCGAGTGCCCAGTACTCGATCCGCTTCGGCCGGCTGGTCGAGCACCAGCCGGAATGGGTCTGGACCTCGATCGAGGCGCTCGACCCGCGCCATCGCACGCCCGCCTCGCCTCTCGCGAACGCCTCCCCCGCGGTATGATCCCGCGGTCAGCGGTCCTCGCGCGGTCGCTTCCGCGCCCCCTGGAGCCGACCGGATGTCCGTCGATCGTTACGCCGAAATCCACGCGGACTGGCGCTGGAACGTGCCGGAGCGCTTCAACATCGCACAGGCCTGTTGCGGGCGCTGGGCCGGTGACCGCGCGCGCTTCGCGCTCTACTGGGAGGACGAGGACGGCGCACGGGAGGCATGGACCTTCTGGGATCTTCAGCAGCAGGCGAACCGGCTGTCGAACGCGTTGCGTGCCGCCGGTGTCGGCCGCGGCGACCGCATCGCGCTGATCCTTCCGCAACGTCCCGAAACCATCGTCACCCACCTCGCCGGCCATCAACTCGGCGCGGTGATCGTTCCCCTGTCGTTCCTGTTCGGTCCGGAAGCGCTCGAGTACCGGCTCCGGAACAGCGACGCGAAAGTCGCGATCGTCGACGCACAGTCGCTGCCGAATCTCGTCCCGATCCGCGACCGCTGCCCGGCGCTCGCGCAGGTGATCGGCGTCGCCGGCGCCGGCGCGCAGGGGGTGCTCGCCTGGGAGGATTTCATCGCCGCGGCATCGCGGCATTTCACTCCCGTCGATACGCGCGCGACGGATCCCGCGCTGCTGATCTACACCAGCGGGACCACCGGCCCGCCCAAGGGCGCGGTGATGCCCCAGTCCTGCGTGATCGGCAACCTGCCGGGTTTCATCCATTCGCACGACGGTTACCCGCAGGAAGGCGACCTGTTCTGGTCGCCGGCCGACTGGGCGTGGACCGGCGGCCTGATGGATGCGCTGCTGCCTGCGCTCTACTTCGGCCAGCCGATCGTCGGCTATCGCGGTCGCTTCGACCCGGAGCGCGCGTTCCGTCTGATCGAGCGCTACCAGATCCGCAACACCTTCCTGTTCCCGACGGCGCTGAAGCTGATGATGAAGGCCTACCCGCGGCCGCGTGAGGTGTTCGATCTCGACCTGCGCAGCGTGATGAGCGCGGGCGAAGCGGTCGGCACCGCGGTATTCGAGTGGGCGCGCGACGCGCTGGGCGTCACCATCAACGAAATGTTCGGGCAGACCGAGATGAACTACATCGTCGGCAATTCGCATCTGCTGTGGCCGGCCAAACCGGGATCGATGGGCAGGCCCTATCCCGGGCACCGGATCACCCTGCTCGACGATGCCGGCAATGAAGTGGCGCGCGGCGAGCCCGGCGAGGTCGCCGTGCACCGGATCGCGCCCGACGGAACACCCGACCCGGTGTTCTTTCTCGAGTACGCAGGCAACCCTGAAGGCACTCGCGGCAAGTTCACCGGCGACTGGTGCCGCACCGGCGACGTCGCGACGATGGACGAGGACGGATACCTCTGGTACCAGGGCCGCGCCGACGACATGTTCAAGGCCGCCGGCTACCGGATCGGACCCTCCGAGATCGAGAACTGCCTCGTCCGGCACCCGGCAGTCGCCAATGCCGCCGTCGTGCCCTCGCCCGACGCGACGCGCGGCAACGTCGTCAAGGCGTTCATCGTGCTTGCGCCGGGACACGTTCCCACCGCAGCGCTCGAGGAAGACCTCGCGCAGCACGTGCGGCGCCATCTCGCGCCTTACGAATACCCGAAGGAAATCGAGTTCGTCGACGCACTGCCGATGACGACGACCGGCAAGGTGCAACGCAAGCTGCTGCGCGAGCGCGAACGCGCGCGCAAGCTCGGGCAAGCCTGATCAACGCAGTCGCCTGGCGCGGCCTCCGCAGGACGAAGGCGCGGCGGCAGGCGTTTGCGGACTTCGCGCGCGCAGACCTGCCTCGCCGCCCATGGCACGGACACCGCGCGCACGGACTGCGCGCGCAGGGACGGCGCGTGCACCAACGACGACCAGGCGATCGGAGGAAGGACGCCTGCGTCCCGTTGCTGCGCTATGCGGCGGTCGTGGGCTGGCGCAGGCCGGCGAGAAAGCGACCGTGCATCGTCACCCAGAGCACCGCGGGCGCCACTGCAGGCAGGATCAGGGATCCGAACTGGTAGGCGAAGGCGATCGCCTCGCGTTGCCACCCGGCGAAGCCCGTCTGGGATGCCACTGCGGGACCCGCAGTGATGGCGACGTTCTTCAGAAAATCGGCAAAGGTCCCCCAGGCGGTGAAAGGCAGGAGCACCGCGTAGCCGATCGCGAGCTTGCGCTTCCAGCCCGGATCCCGGGCGGCAAGCGTCAGCGCGACGAACATCGGCAGGCCGAACGAATAGAGAAGCAGGTTGACGTCGACGGTCACGACGCCGCGCTCGATGGCGACGCCCGGCCGCAACGTCGTCACGAACGTCAGGATCGCCGCTGACTGCTCGACGGAACGGACGAGTCCCGCGAACGCGACGTCGGCGAAGGCACGCAGGATCCACGTGACCGGCGCGAGCAGCAGCGGCGCGGCGAAATACCAGACGCCAAATGTGAGCGGAAGCCAGGCGAGGGTGCGCAGGACGAATCCCGCGACGCCCCGGGGTCGCGACGCGGCCGGATCGGCGCTCACCGGCGCTTCCATGCCCCGCGCCCTTCGGTCGCGCTCATCGTCGAGGCATGCGACACGTCGGCGGCCTCGCGCTAGGCGATGGCCGCGCCCGGCGGCGGAACGGGACCGCCGCCGCGGTCCGGCGCGAGACGCACCCACAGCAGCCAGACGATCAGCACGTCGAGCATGATCAGCGCCTGCCAGACGTAGAGGTGCGCCCATTCGAACGCGTCGTAGTTCCACTGCCCGAGATAGAACAGGCTGATGACGCGGACGATGTTGAGCCCCTGCACCGCCAGGGTCCCGATGACGATGCCGGCCAGGCGATGGCGCCACGGCGCGGGAAACGCGAGGATCGCGGCGACCAGCACCAGCGTGGCCTCGACGCCGTTGCACCCGGCCTCGATGGAAACGGCGAAGGCGCCGGTCGCGGAGCTGATGACCTTGCCGCTCGCGTGGACGCCGGGATCGAACAGGTGGATCAGCGTCGTCGCGATGCGCGCCACCGCGTCGGTCCACGGCGTCACGACCAGCGCCTGCGCCCAGGGGGTCAGTTCGAGCCCGAAGAGCAGCGCCAAAAGCAGGATGAACGTTACGAAGAAACGCGGCACGGAATCACGCGCGGGCGAGCGGAGGGCTCTTCGAGAAATAGCCCTGGATGCCCTCGGCGATCGACTCCGCGAACCGCTGCTGCTGCCTTGGATTGCGCAACTTGAGCTCTTCGTCCGGATTGGAGATGAACGCGGTTTCCACGAGTATCGACGGGATGTCGGGCGCCTTCAGGACCGCAAACCCCGCCTGCTCGACGACGGACTTGTGGAGCGCATTGTGCGTACCGAGCTCCTCGAGCACGTCGCGTCCGACCTTGAGGCTGTCGGTGATCTGCGCGGTCTGCGAAAGGTCCAACAGTGTACGCGCAAGCACCGGATCCCTGATGCCCAGGTCGACGCCGCCGATCAGGTCGGAGGCATTTTCCCGCTGCGCCATCCAGCGCGCCGCAGCGCTGGTCGCGCCGTGCTCCGAGAGCGCGAACACCGACGACCCCCGCGCCGTCGGGACGCTGAACGCGTCGGCGTGGATCGAGACCAGCAGGTCGGCCCGCGCCCGGCGCGCCTTGTGCACGCGCTCGGCGAGCGGGACGAAATAGTCGGCGTTGCGCGTCAGCACGACGCGCAGACGCGAATCCGAGTCGAGGGCGTGCTTCAGCCGGCGCGAGATCGCGAGCGCGACGTTCTTCTCGTAGGTTCCCCGGCGGCCGATCGCCCCCGGGTCCTCGCCGCCGTGTCCGGGGTCGATCGCGACGGTGATGCGGCGGTCCCCGTGACGACCTGCGCCTGCGGGGCCGCGTCGCTGCGCGTCGGCGGGCCCCGGCAGCTGCGGGGAGGCCGGCTTCGGCGCGGCGCCTGCATCGCCGTGCTGCTCGCGCGCGAGGAACGCCATCAACGGATCGACCGGCACGACCGGGTAGAGATCGACGACCAGCCGGTAGCCGTACTCGGCAACGGGCGGCAACGAGAAGACCTGCGGGCGAACCGCGGACTTGAGGTCGACCACGACGCGCAGGAACCCGCCCGATGGATTGCCGATGCGTATCGCCGCGACAAAGGGATCCGACGGCTGGACCCGCGACGGCAGTGCCGCCAGCTCGGGCGAAGCTTCGATGCGCGCCATGTCGAGGACCAGGCGATCGGGATCGTGCAGCATCACCAGCTGGTGCTCGATCGGCGCCCTGGCTTCGAAGATGACCCGCGTGTACTCCTGCGCCGGCCACAGTCGCGCCGATGCGATCCGGGAGGCCTGGGCCCAGGCCGACGGAACGACCCACTGCGCTGCGGGCAGGAGCAGCCAGCGGAACGCCCGGCGGCGCTCGATCGACACGCCGACGTCCGCCCCAGACGAATTCAGCGCAGCATCGACATCCCGGCGGCCAGAGCGTTCAGACATCGTTCACCTGCGGCAGAAAATGCCCGCGCGCAAAGCTGCCGCCCCTCGCCTTGCGCGGCATACGCGAGGTCGAGCACCAGATCGGGTGCGGGCAGCAGGCCGGCAACGCGCTCCGGCCATTCGACCAGGCACACGGAGTCGTCGCGAAAGCATTCCGCCAGTCCTGCATTTTCCCATTCGGCGGGGTCCGTGAACCGATAGAAATCAATGTGATAAAAGTATAAGCTCGAAATCGGATAATGTTCAACCAATCCGTAGCTCGGGCTCTTGATCGGACCGGTGACGCCCCGCGCGCGCAACAAGCCCCGCACCAGCGTCGTCTTCCCGGCGCCCAGATCCCCGTGCAGTGCGACCACCATGCCTCCGGCGAGTGCCGGGGCGAGCAAGGCCCCGCAGCGCTGGGTCGCGCCGGCATCGGGGAGATGCAACTTCAGTTCCATTTCCGCTGACATCGGGAATTCCTGGTGGCGGGGATCCGCGGTGCGGCGGCGCGAACGCCGACCGCCCGCTGCAGCCGTCGCGCACGCTCCCCGCTGCGATCGAGTAGCCTTGACGGACCGTCATGACGCCTGCTGCCAGCCCGCCTCCCGAGGCATCCCCCGACCCGCATGCGACGGCGCGCCCGGCGCAGGACTGGGCGGCCCTCGCGCGGCGGATCGCGGCCTGGGGACGCGAGCTCGGATTCGGGTCGATCGGCATCGCCGGCACCGAGCTCGCCGCCGAGGAAGCGAGGCTCCTGGACTGGCTCGACGCAGGCCGGCATGGCGAGATGGATTATATGGCGCGGCACGGTGCGCGCCGGGCCCGGCCCGCCCTGCTCGTGCCGGGAACGCTGCGCGTCATCACCGCGCGGCTCGACTACTGGCCCGGCCAGGCGCGCCCTGCCCGCGACGTGCTCGACGACCCGGGGGCGGCCTACGTCTCGCGCTACGCACTGGGGCGCGATTACCACAAGGTGCTGCGGGGAAGGCTGGCGCAGCTTGCATCGCGCATCGCGGACGAGATCGGGCCCTACGGCCACCGCGTGTTCACCGACAGCGCGCCCGTGCTCGAGGTCGCCCTCGCCGCGAGGTCGGGGCTGGGATGGCGCGGCAAGCACACGCTCTTGCTGACCCGCGACGCCGGGTCGTACTTCTTCCTGGGCGAGATCTACACCGACCTGCCGCTGCCGCTGACGGCTCCGCAGTCGGCGCACTGCGGCAGCTGCAGCGCGTGCATCGACGCGTGCCCGACGGGCGCGATCGTGGGGCCCTACGAGATCGACGCGAGGCGCTGCATTTCCTACCTGACGATCGAGCTTCGGGGGAGCATCCCGGAGGACCTGCGCCCGCTGCTCGGCAACCGCATCTACGGCTGCGACGACTGCCAGCTCGTGTGCCCGTGGAACCGGCACGCACCGGCCACCCGCATCGACGATCTTTCCGCCGTGCGCAACGGTCTGGACGGCGCGCGCCTCACCGAGCTGTTCGCGTGGACCGAAGCCCGATTCATGCAACTCACCGAAGGCAGTGCGATCAGGCGCATCGGTTTCGAGCGCTGGTCGCGCAACATCGCGGTTGCGCTGGGCAACGCGCCGCAAGACCCCGCAATCGTCGCCGCGCTGCGCGCCCGCGCCGACGACCCGTCGCCGCTGGTGCGCGAGCACGTCACCTGGGCGCTCGGGCGGCAGCTGGCGGCGAACGGGGCTCCGGGACCGGAGCGCGGCTGAGTCATCCGGCTCTGCGCGCGCCGGCCGGCGCGAGGCCTGGCCGGATGTCGGACACTTCCCGTCAGCGCACCAGCTGGTTCATCGTCACGATCGGAAGCATCACCGCGAGCACCATCACCAGCACGATCGCGCCCATGGCGACGATCAGCGTCGGCTGGATCAGCGCAGCCAGCCACGCGAGCCGTCGCTCCGCCTCACGCTCGAGCTCCTGAGCGGCGCGCTCGAGCATCGGCGCGAGCGCCCCGCTCTGCTCACCGTTGGCGATCAGGTGGATCAGCACCGGCGGGAAGGCTGCCTGGTCCTTGAGCGCCCGCGACAGGGACACGCCCTCGCGCACCAGCGCATTGGCGCGGTGGGCTGCGCGCGCGAGCGGAATGAGCCGGATGACCTCGGTTGCCGCAGACAGCGAGCGCAGCAGCGGCGCGCCGCTGCCGACCAGGATCGCGAGCGTGCTCGCATAGCGCGCCGTATCGAGGCTGGACGCGAGCCGCCCCGCGCCGGGTACGCGCAGCAGCCACGCATGCACGCCTGCGCGAACGGCTTCGAAGCGCCAGCCGAACGCCGCGGCGGCTGCGGCGATCGCGGCGAGCCCGGCCCAGAACCATCCGGTCGCCCGGAAGAAGGCGCTGGTCGCGATCAGCGCGCGGGTGAGCAGCGGCAGCGTCTGCCGGCTCTGCTGGTAGACCGAAACCACCTGCGGCACGACGTAGGCGAGCAGCACCGCGATGACGCCCAGCGCGATGATGGTCACGAGCGCAGGGTAGATCAGCGCCACGGTGAATTTCTGGCGCAGGACGAGGCGGGCGTCGAGGTAATCGGCCAGTCGGGCGAGCACCTCCGACAGCCGGCCCGTCTCGGTGCCGGCACCGACCAGCCCGCGATACAGCGGCGGGAAGGTTCGCGGGAAACGCGCGAGCGCAGCGGGCAGCGGCTCGCCCGCCATCACCTGCGCGCGCAGCGCGGCGACGAGCTTTGCCACCCGCGGATCGTCGGCCTGCTCGCCGACGGCGAGCAGCGCGTGATCGAGGGGCATGCCCGAATGCACCAGGGTCGCGAGCTGGCGCGTGAACAGCGCGATGGCCGCCGCGGGCAGCCGCGTGCGCGACAGCGTGTCGGCGCGATCGGGCGCCGGCTCGACGGCCGTGGGCACCAGTCCGTCGGCGCGCAGGCGATCGCGGGCGAGGCGTGGATTCTCGGCATCGAGCAGGCCCTGCTGCAGCCTGCCCTGCGCGTCGACCGCCTCGAAACGGAATGCAGCCATCGTCGCCGCGCGCTCAGGCGTCGCGCGTGACTCGCGTCAGCTCGGCGAGCGACGTCGTCCCGTCCGCGACCAGGCGCGCGCCGTCGTTGCGCAGGCGCTGCATGCCCGCGGCAAGCGCGGCATCGCGCAATGCGAGCTCGCCGGCCCCGTCGTGGATCAGTCTGCGCAGCGAATCGTCGATGCGAAGGAACTCGTAGACGCCGTTGCGTCCGGAAAAACCGCTCTGGTTGCAGCCGTCGCAGCCGGCCGCGCCGAAGACCTGCCGCGCCGTGCCGAGCCCGATCTCCTGCAGGAGCCTGCGCTCCCCGTCGGTGGGCTCGGCGGCCACCTTGCACAGGGGACACAGCGTGCGCACCAGGCGCTGCGCGAGCACCCCGAGCAGCGACGACGCGAGCAGGTAGGGCTCGACGCCCATGTCGGCCAGGCGCGTGATCGCGCTCGCCGCGTCGTTGGTGTGCAGGGTCGCGAGCACCAGGTGGCCGGTCAGCGACGCCTGCACGGCGATCTGCGCCGTCTCGAGGTCGCGGATCTCGCCGATCATGATGACGTCCGGATCCTGGCGCAGGATCGAGCGCAGCGCACGCGCGAACGTGAGATCGATGCGCGGGTTCACCTGCGTCTGCGCGACGCCGTCGAGCGCGTATTCGATCGGATCCTCGACGGTCATCATGTTCGTCGTCGCGCGCGGCAGCCGGGAAAGCGCGGCATAGAGCGTCGTTGTCTTCCCCGAGCCGGTCGGACCGGTCACGAGCAGGATGCCGTGGGGCTCGCGGATGACGCGGTCGATCTGCGCCAGCGTGGCTGCGCCCATGCCCAGCTTCGCGAGGTCGAGGCGCGCCGACGCCTGGTCGAGCAGGCGCAGCACCACGCGCTCGCCGGTCCCGGTCGGCAGGGTCGACATCCGCACGTCGACCTGCCGGTCGCCCAGCCGCAATGCGATGCGGCCATCCTGCGGCAGCCGCTTCTCGGCGATGTCCAGCCCGGCCATGATCTTGAGCCGCGACACCAGTGCCGCGTGCAGCGCGCGCGGCGGCTCGATGACGTCGCGCAGCATGCCGTCGATGCGGAAGCGCACGACCGAGCGTGCCTCGTAGGGCTCGAAATGCAGGTCGGATGCGCGCTCGCGCAGGGCCTGCAGCAGCAGCGCGTTGATCATGCGCACCACCGGCGCCTGCGCGCTGTCGTCGAGCAGGTCCTCGCTGGACGGCAGCTCCTGCATCAGGCGCGCGAGGTCGGTCTCGTTGGCGAGCCCCTCGCTCATCGCCAGCGCCGCGCCGGCCTGGTTGTAGGCGCGTGCGAGCTCCACGGCGAAGGTCTCGGCGGCCACCGCCCGCGTGGCCAGCGGCCGGGCGAGCACCCGCCGCAGCTCCGCGAGTCCCTCGACCGTCGCATCGGGACGCAGCAGCACGACGACGGCGTCGTCCTCGACGCGGCAGGCGAGCACGCCATGCGCCCGCGAGAAAGCGTAGGGAATCCGCGCGGTCAGCGCTTCGTCGAACGCTGCGGGACTCGTGGCGGGCACGGCGCGAGGCGGGGCAGGCGGCGCGTGACGCGCTACCGGGCGGCAGGTGGCGCGGGCGGCGGGGCCGGTGCGGTCACCGTCGCGGGCGGCACCGCGACCGCCGGGGGCGGTGCAGTCAGGGTCGGCGCGGGTGCCGCGGCCGGCGTTCCGGGCATCGCGCCCTCGGGGGGCATCTGCGGCGCGCTGCGATCCTTCCAGAACCAGCGCTCGCCCGGAGCGACCTGCTGTTGCGCGTCGCGCAGATAGTCATAGCGCTCGGAGGTCATCTCGCGGCCACCGACGGGACCGCGCACGATCGTCGGCTTGAGGAACACCATCAGGTTCGTCTTCTGCCGCGTACGGGTGTCGTAGCGGAACAGCGGGCCCAACACCGGCAGGTCGCCGGCGTAGGGAAGCTTTTGCGTGCCGTCGGTCAGGTTGTCCTGGATCAGGCCGCCCAGCACGACGATCTGGTTGTCGTCGACGACGACGGTCGATTCGAGGGCGCGCTTCGACAGGATCGGGCCGGCGCTCGACGTGTCCTGCACGCGCGACACCTCCTGGTAGATGCCGAGCCGCACCGCGCCACCTTCAGTGATCTGGGGCCGCACGCGCAGCACCAGCCCGACGTCGCGCCGCTCGATCGTCTGGAACGGCTGGACGGTGCCCGTCGTCCCCGTCGTCGCATACTGCCCGGTGATGAACGGCACGTTCTGGCCGACGACGATCCGCGCCTCCTCGTTGTCGAGGGTCAGCAGCGTCGGCGTCGACAGGATGTTCGCGTTGGAGTCGTTCTGCAGCGCGCGCACCAGCAACCCGAGATTGCTGATGACGCCGAGGCCCGGGATGCTCACCGTGCCGTTGATGATGCCGAGATTGAGGCCCTGTCCGACGCTGCCGAGGTTCGCCGATGCGTCGATGATGTTGGTCCCGCTGCCGCGCGCGCCGAAGTTGGTCCCGCCGATTCCCTGGACGTTGCCCTTGTTGGCGCCGGTCAGCACCTGCCACTGGATGCCGAACTCGGCGGCCTTGTCGGCGGACACCTCGACGATCAGCGCCTCGACGAACACCTGCGCGCGCCGGGTGTCGAGCCTTTCGATCACTGCGCGCAGGTTGTTGTAGACGGGCTCGGGCGCGCGGATCACCAGCGCATTGCTGGCGGTGTCGGCCTGGATCACGGCTCCGCCCGCCGCGAATGCCCCCGGCGGCGCAGCCGCAGCCTGCAGCGGGGACGACGCTGCCGCGGAGCCTTCGTACGCAGTGGTCGCGACCGCGTTCTGCAACGACGGCCCGGTGCCCGACGCCGCGGCCGGCATCGCGGCGGGCAGTGCCGCCTTCTGGTCGCCTCCATACAGGCCGCGCAGCGTGTGCGCGACCTCCGCGGCGTCGGCGTTCTTCAGGTAGACGATGTGGACGTTGCCACCCTGCGGCTGCGGCGTGTCCAGCTGCTCGATCATCTGCCGGACGCTGGCCATCCGCGCCGCGCTGTCCGAGCGGATCATGACGCTGTTCGAGCGCGGATCGGCGACCAGGTTCACGCGCTGCTGCGCATCCGCCGCGGCGCCGGGCTGGCCCGGAGCGTCGGACAGCAACCGGTTCAGCATCGACACGATGTCGAGCGCCGAAGCATTCGTCAGGTGCACCAGCACCGGTTCGCCGGGGCGGCGGTCGAGCGAGGCGACGATGCGGTCGATGCGCTTCAGGTTGTCCGCGTAATCGGTGACGATGATCGCGTTGTTCGGGATGTAGGCCGAGATCGTGTTGGAAGGCGAGATCAGCGGCCGCAGGACCGTGACCATCTGCGCCGCCGATTCGTGCTGCAGCGCGATGACCTGGGTGACGATGCGATCGCCGGACGCGCCGACCGCACCGCGCTGCACCGGTCCGCCCTGGGTCTTCGCATCCGCTTCCGGAACGATCTTGACGACGCCTTCGGATTCGACCGCCGCGAAGCCCTGCATGCGCAACGCCGAGAGCAGTGTCGGATAGACCAGCGCTTTCGGAACCGGGTGCGCCGAGACGATGTTGACCGTGCCCTTGACCCGCGGATCGACGAGGAAATTTCGGCCGGTGATCTCGCCGACGGCCTTGACGACGGCATCGATGTCGGCGTTGACGAAATTGAGGGTGACCGTGCCGGCGTCCTGGGCGCGCCCGGCACCGGCGAACAGCAGGAAGGCCAGGACCAGAAAGGCGCGGAAACCGGTCCTGCAGCGCAGCATCATCGAGCGCAATGCGGGCCGGCGTGGATCCGGCGACCCCGGCGATCCCGGTGGCTCTGGTGCAAGGGAGGGGCGTCGGGCATCGAGGGGAGCGAGCGGTGGCGGATTCGCCGCAATTCGGAAGTCGCCGGCGATAATAGCATGGGGTATCGATGGCTTCGGCGGCGCGCAGGGGTCGGCGATCGCCGCCGCCGGCACCGGGCCTGCCGCGGGCGCTGAATCCGGATCGCGGGATCGCCGCATCCAATCGCCATATCACCCGAGGGAGCTTTCATGCATTTTCGATCCATTGCGACGCCAGGGGCAGGGACCCGCCACCTGGTGCTGGGGGCGGCCTTCGCCCTGGGGCTCGCCTGCTGGCTGTTGCCGCAAACCCACGTCGTGCGCGCGGCGGCCATCGGCGGCCGGATCGTCGTCGCCCAGGCCGCGGCGGCCCCTGCCACCTCCAGCCTGGCGCCCTCTGCGGCCCCGGCTCCGCAGGCCGGAGCGGACGCAGCCGGGCCCGCCGCGGCGGAACCGGGCGGCAGCTCTGCCGGGGAAGCCGGGACGAAGGCTGCGCCCGGCACGACGGGCAGCCAAGGAGGCGCGAAGGCCAAAGGCAGCGCCGATGTCGACGTCACGATCGACGCACATGGCATCGGCATCCTCAAGGACGGCAAGCGGATCCGCGTCCAGGGCCTGGGCAACGACCGCGAATACGATTCCTTCGAGCAGTTCGCGCGCGACGCGCCGGGCACGGCGCTGTTCGTCTTCCTGATCGTGACGGTCGTGTTCCTCATCCCGCTGCTGATCATCGCGCTGCTGGTCTGGTACAAGATCCGCAAGACGCGCATGCACAACGAAACGATGCTGAAGCTCGCCGAACGCGGTGTCGTCACGCCGGCCGCGGCGATGGAGGCGCTGGCGGCGGGCCCATCCGCCGCGGCATCGCTGGATGCGATGGCCAATGCCGGGACGCCGCCGCCGGCCGCCGGCAGCGTGCCACTCTACGATCAGGCGCGCATGATCCGGCGCCGCACTGCCTGGTCCGACCTGCGCAAGGGAATCATCCTGACCGCGATCGGCGTCGGCCTGTCGCTCTACTCGATGTTCGACGACGGAACGCCGAACGGGGTGGGCCTGATCCTCCTGTTCCTCGGGCTGGGTTACTGCGTGCTGTGGTACTTCGAGGACAGGGGCCCGGACCTGCGCCGCAATTCCAATCCGCCCCCGCCGGGAGGCGCGTGAGCGCCGCCGGCATGTCCCGCAGCGATATCGAATGGCGCCCGGTACTCCGGATTCCCGCGGGACCCCGGCTCGCGGCTGCCCGTCCGCCGCAGCGATCCGCGCATCCCGGACTTGCCCGTTGATCGATGGCGCAAGGCGCCCCTGCGGCAGTCAGCGACGCGCAACTCATCGCGCGCTGCGTCGTTGCCGACGATCGACATGCGTTCGCCGAACTGGTGCGACGCCACCAATCGTCGGTGCGCGCGTGCCTGCGCAAGCTGACCGGCGGCAATCACGCACTGGCCGACGACCTCTCACAGGACACCTTCGTGCTGGCCTGGCGCAACCTGAAGGCCTTCCGGCAGGAAGCCCGCTTCTCGACCTGGCTCTACCGGATCGCAACCAACTGCTGGCTTGCGCATGCGCGCAAGCGCCGCGAGGAGTTGCTCGGCGATCGCGATGGCCTGGTCGCGGAAGAGGATGCGGAAGCCACGGGAGACCCCTTCGAAGCGACCGTGGATCACGCGCGACCGGCGACGCTCAGGCTCGACCTCGAGCGGGCGATGCGTGTATTGTCGGAACCGGAACGCGCCGCCATTGTCCAGTGCTATGACAACGACCTTTCGCACGAGGAAGCGGCATACGTGCTCGGAATGCCGGTGGGTACGGTGAAGACGCACATTTTCCGGGCCCGGAAGAAGCTGAAAGCCGCGATGGCCGCGTGGGCACCCGAGGCAAGAGGAGAGGACGCGTGAACACGACCGCGAACATCGACGGTATCGACGAGGGCAGGACGCCGGGCGACTGGCTGGACCGGGCGCTGGCCGAGCGCTCGCGCGACCACGCGGATGCCTACATCCTGGACGACGGCTTCACGTCGCGCGTGATGTCGGCACTGCCGGCCCCCGCCCGGCCCGCAGCCTGGCGCAAACCGGTGCTGGGGGTGCTGTGGGCGGGTGCCGCCGCGGGCTTCGCGATGACGCTGCCCGGGACGGCGGTGGACATCGCGCGCGAAGCTTTCCGGTTGGTCGCGGCGCAGCCGTTCTCGCTGTCCGACGTTGCGCTGTTGCTGGGCGTTGCAGGCGCCGGCATGTGGACGACGGCCTGGCTGACCTGGCGCCACGCCTAGCACAAAAGCAAAAACCGGGACGGACCCGGTTTTTGTTGGTTCCTTCAGCTCCCCCTTCGGCCGCATGACGCGGCCCGATGCCCCCGGTGCGGCCGCATGACGCGGCCCGATG
>JAJXTF010000043.1 GCA_021784125.1 Pseudomonadota bacterium
GTCGACGCCGGCGATGGTCGAGAACTGCTTCTCAAGCGGCGTCGCGACGGCGGAGGCCATGGTCTCCGGGCTCGCACCGGGGAGCTGCGCCTGGACCTGGATGGTGGGGAAATCGACGTTCGGCAGCGCGTTGACCGGCAGCAGGCGGTAGCCCGCCAGGCCGAAGATCACGAAGCCGATCATCAGCAGCAGCGTCATGACCGGCCGGCGGACGAAGACCGCGGAGAGGTTCACGCGCCCTTCCCGGCGTCGAGCTTAACCTTGATGCCCGGAGCGAGGCGCAGCTGTCCCGCGGTCACGACGGTGTCGCCGGGCACGACCCCCGATGCGACGACCGCGTCATCGCCCTCGGTGCGCGCGATCTTCACGTCGCGCAGCTCGACGCTCCGGTCCGGCTTCACCACGAAGACGTACTGGCCGTTCGGGCCGCTCTGGACGGCGCTCGCCGGCATCACGATCGCGTCCTTCTGCTGCGTCAGCGTCAGCACGACGTCGACGAACTGGCCGGGCCACAGGGCCTTGTCGACGTTCGGGAACTCGGCCTTGAGCCGGATCGTCCCGGTCGCGACGTCGGTGGTGTTGTCGATGAAGCTCAGCTTGCCCCCGAGCGGGGGATGCGTCGAATTGGGCACGGCCGCGGTGACCTTCAGCTCGCCGTCCGCGTTGTAGCGGCGCACCGCTTCGAGATCCTGCTCCGGCACCGAGAACGACGCGTAGATCGGGCGCACCTGGTTGATGACGACCAGTGCGTTGGTGTCGTTGGCCTTCACCAGGTTGCCCTGCTGGATCATGATCTTCCCGGCGTAGCCGGTGACCGGTGCGCGGATCGTGCAGTAGTCGATCTGCAGCCGGATGCCCTGGATGGCGGCCTCGTCGGCGCGAACCTGCGCAGCCGCGGTCTCGGCGTTGGTGCGCACCTGGCCGTAGGCATCGGGCGAGATGAAATTCCTCTGCAGCAGGTCCTTGTAGCGCTTCTCCTGCTCGCTGGCATTGTCGAGGACCGCGCGGTCCTTGAGCAGCGTCGCCTGCGCCTGCGCGAGCTGCGCCTCGAAAGGCCGCCGGTCGAGCTCGAACAGCGTCGCCCCTTTGGCGACCTCGTCGCCTTCGGAGAACCTGACGGCGTCGACCTGCCCGTCGACGCGCGCCTTGATCGCCACCGTCGTGTAGGCCTCGACGTTGCCGATCGCGCGCAGCCGCACCGGGACGCTCTTGGCCACGACCGCGGCGGCCGTCACGGGCACCACCGGAACGGGTCGCTGGGCGGCGTTGCGCGAGCCCGGCGAACCCGCCGACCCGCGCCACAGCCACGCGCCTGCGCCGATCGCAATCAGGGCGAGGGCAGCAACGATCAGGACGCGCTGCGGTCGAGTCATGTTCCCGTTTCTCCCGGACGCCGAGCTGCTGCAGACGTGCCCCGCTTTCGGCGTCGCGGGCGAAAGCGGTCGAGGGCCCGGGGGGATTGGACCCGGGCGGTCGGGACGGAACGGCACCGGCGGCATTTCCGCAGGCGCGATCGTCACCCTGTCGGCAAGTGCCTGAATTGTAGATGATTGCCGCGAGTGCCACGCGGCCGATACATTCGGAAACAACCCGGGCGCGGGGCTGCGCTAGAATGGCGCAGCCGTGTCCCGCGCGGGTGTAGTTCAATGGCAGAACGGCAGCTTCCCAAGCTGCATACGAGGGTTCGATTCCCTTCACCCGCTCCAACCGCCGGCAGCCCGCGGCACAGCCTGTCTTCCTGCGGCGTGCGTCACGCGGGTGCTTTGCACGGATTGCCGCGGCACTACGGCCGGATGTACGCCCAGCCTTCCTGCTCGCGCCGCATGATCTCGATGACGCCGCCGGGGACGAATCCGACCGTATCCAGCATGTCGGCCTTGGTGAGCTTGGCCTTGCGCATCGTGACCTCGCAGGCCTCGAGCTTGACGCCCGCCTTGACCGCATCTTCGATCCGGTTTCCGACGATCGATTCGGCTTTCAGCATGTTGATGCCGGGGCCGTAGGCGACGATCTCGATGTCGACGTTCTTCGCGCCCAGCGCCTGCTGAAGGTTCTCCGCGTTGTTGAGCGCCAGGTTCCATTTGGCGGGATCGTTGTCGCTGACCTGCATGACGACGCGGTCGCGCTTCGCAGCTTCCGCCGCCGACACGGTGGCCGGGGCGAGGACGCAGGCGGCGAGTCCCAGCGCGATCGCGGCGATCGCCGCGCGGCGAGGCGAGGTTTTGGTAATCATGGAAAGGTCTCCTCCAGAGGGTGGTCGATTCCGGCCCTACCCCGGCCGGTATACGCATTATGCAGTGCGGCGCAGGAAAATGCGCAAGCGCCGTCGGCCGGTAGAATGGCGGCTCGATGCGCCACACGCACGTCCCAACGTCGTCGATCCTGCTGATCCTCGGGTCGGTCCTGTGCTTCACGCTGCTCGACACGATCACCAAGTACATGACCCAGCGCTACTCGGTGCCCGTACTGGTCTGGGCGCGCTACACGGTCCAGTTCCTGGCGATGCTGCTGTGGCTCGGCCCCAGCATGCGCTTGCGGCTGTTCCATACGAGGCGCCTGCCGTTGCAGGTCTTGCGCGGCGGCGTGCTGCTCGCATCGTCGCTCTGTTTCGTCGGCGCGCTTCGTACGCTGCCGCTCGCCAATGCGACCGCGCTCAACTACACGACGCCGGTGCTGGTCGTGATGATGGCCAGGTTCGTCCTGGGCGAACGGATGACGCCGGCGCGCATCGCGTTCGTCGTCGCGGGGCTGGCCGGGATGCTGCTGATCGTGCGGCCCGGCAGCGACGTGTTCCGCGGCGCATCGCTGCTCGCGCTGCTGGCCGCGCTGTGCTACGCGAGCTACCAGATCATGACCCGCGTCCTCTATGGCGAGAATCCGCGGATACTGCTGTTCTATCCCGCGGTCGTGGGCGTCGTCGTCATGACGCTGCTGGCCCCGGGCCTCGATTGGCCGGCCCGGATGCCGTGGCAGCACGCGGCGCTGATCGTCGTCGGCGGGCTGTTCGGGACGCTCGGGCATTTCCTGTTCATCCTGGCTTTCCAGCACGGGCCGGCCTCCGCGCTGACGCCATTCACCTACATGCAGCTCGTCTGGGCGACGTTGATGGGCTGGGGGGTCTACGGCTACTTTCCGGACGGCATGACGATCGCGGGCATGGCTGTCATCGGCGCGAGCGGCCTGCTGATCACCCTGCACGAGCGCCGGCGGGCCATCGCCCGCATGGCGGGTCCGGCGACCATGCAATGATCGCGCAGCGGGCGTTCGGCGGATCGCACTCCGCAGCATGGCAGGGTTGCGCACATTGATCATCGGCGGAGAACAACGAATGGAGCGACCGCGAATCGGATTCGTCGGCATCGGCCTGATGGGCCATGGCATCGCGAAGAACCTGGTCACCAAGGGCTATCCGCTGGCGCTGAAGCTGCACCGCAACCGCGAGGGCGCGCAGGACCTGCTCGCCGCGGGGGCGACCGAGGCGGCGAGCCATGCCGAGCTCGCGCGCGGGTCGGACATCGTCATGCTCTGCGTGACCGGCGCTCCTCAGGTCGAGGAAGTCGTCTTTGGAACCGGCGGACTTGCGGAGGGCGCGAAGGAGGGGCTGGTCATCGTCGACACGTCGACCAGCGAGCCCGCGACGACGACGAAGATGCGCGACGCGCTGGCGCCGAAGGGTGTCCGCTTCGTCGACGCGCCGCTGACCCGCACGCCGGTCGAGGCCGAGCAGGGACGGCTCAATACGATGGTCGGCGCCGACGACGCAACCTTCGAGCAGCTGAAGCCCGTCTTCGGCGCCTTCTGCGAGAACATCATCCACGCCGGCCCACCCGGCCACGGCATCGTGCTGAAGCTCATCAACAATTTCGTCGCGCAGGCGTTCTGCACGGCGCTCGCCGAAGCCTGCGGCGCCGCGGCCAAGTCGGGGCTGTCGATCCGCAGGCTCCACGAGGTCCTCTCGGCGGGATCCCTCAATTCGGGCATGCTCCAGATGATCGTCGGCAGGATGCTCGAGGGCGACCTGGGTGCGATGAAGTTCACGCTGTCGAACGCGGCGAAGGACCTGCGCTACTACACGCATTTCACCGAGTCGATGATGATCCCTTCGTTGATGGGCGAAGCCGCGCATCAGAGCCTGGTGATGGCCAATGCGCTGGGCTTCGGCGACAAGTACGTCGCGTCGCTGATCGAGGCCCAGGAAAGGATCGTGGGTGTCTCAATTGTCCCGCGTTGACGGCGGCCGCCGACGTCACGCCGGACGGCGCCTGCGATGACTGCGACCCGCGACGCGACTTACGCCGAGTTCGCGCTCGCCGCCGCGCGCGCGGCCGCGGGGGCGATCCTGCCGCATTTTCGCGCGCCGATCGCCGTCGACGACAAGGGCGGCGCCAGGGGCTACGACCCGGTCACCGAGGCCGATCGCGGCGCCGAGGACGTGATTCGCCAGGCAATCCGGCGCGACTATCCCGACCACGGCATCGAGGGCGAGGAGCGCGGCGTCGAGGCGGGAACGGTGCCGCAGAGCTGGGTGATCGACCCGATCGACGGCACGAAGAGCTTCATTCTCGGCCAGTTGCACTGGGCGACGCTGATCGCCCTGAACGACGGCACGCGGCCGGTGGTCGGGGTCGTCCATCAGCCGTATGTCGACGAGTCCTTCGTCGCTTTCGACGGCGTGTCCGAATGGCGTCGCCATGACCAGCGCCGGCGGCTCGCGACGCGCCGCTGCCCGAGGATCGGGGACGCGATGGTCGCGACGACCGACCCCCGGCACTTCGTCTCGCAGCGCCAGATGCACGCGTGGCACGCTGCCACCGACGGCGTGCGCCTCGTGCGTTACGGCGGCGACTGCTACTGCTACACGCAACTGGCGATGGGCCTGACCGACATCGTCATCGAGACCGGATTGCAGCCCTACGACGTGCAGGCGCTGATCCCGCTGATCGAGAACGCGGGCGGTGTGATGACCAACTGGACGGGCGGCTCCTGCCAGCGCGGGGGCGACGTGCTCGCCTGCGGTGATCCGGCGTTGCACGCCGAGATCCTGCGCCGGATCGCCGGCCAGTGAACCCGCGGGCCTGGATTCCGCGATGAAGCTCCTGATCCTCGGCGGCACGCGCTTCCTCGGTCGGCATCTGGTCGACGCCGCACTCGCGCGCGGTCACGAAGTGACGATTTTCACGCGCGGCCGGACCCCGGTTCCCTGGCGCGAGCGGGTGGTCGCGCTCACCGGCGATCGCGATCCGAGGGTCGCTCCCGGACTCGCCGCACTCGATGGCGCGAGCTTCGACGCAGTCGTCGACTGCTCGGGCTACGTGCCGCGCGTGGTCGAGGCGAGCGCCCGGCTGCTCGCTTCGCGCGTCGCGCGCTACGTGTTCGTGTCGTCGCTGTCGGTCTACGCCGACGTGTCGCGGCCGGGACTGGACGAGACTGCGCCGGTCGCCATCCTCGCCGATCCTTCGACCGAGGACATCCTGCCGAATTACGGCGCCCTGAAGGCGGCCTGCGAAGCCGCCGTCGACCGTCTGTTCGGAGCGAGGGCGACGCAGGTCCGGCCGGGACTGATCGTCGGGCCGTACGACGCGACCGACCGCTTCGGCTACTGGGTCGCGCGCTTCGTCCATCCGGGTCTGCTCGGCGAACGCGCAGACGGAGCGGTCGTGCCTGCGCCACCGGAGCGCCCGCTGCAGTTCATCGATGCCCGCGACCTGGCGGCCTTCATCCTCGACCTCGCCGAGCGCGACCTCCCGGGGACCTTCAATGCCTGCAGCCCGCGCGCGAAGTGGACGATGGGCAGCCTCGTCGACACGCTCCGCGCCGCGGCGCCATCGTCGCCGGCCGTGGCGTGGATCGACGAGGCGACGCTGGTCACCGCGGGTGTCGCACCGTGGGTCGGCCTGCCGCTTTGGCTGCCCGCGAGCGAGCCCGACAGCGGGGGCTTCATGGACATGGATTGCTCGCGCGCGCAGGGCGCCGGATTGCGCACCCGAGCGCTCTCCGCAACGGTCGCCGACACCGCGGCGTGGCTTGCCGCGCGCGACAACACGGGCGCCTGGAAGCAGGTGCTGGGCGCTGCGGCCGAGAGGCGCATCCTCGAGAGCAGCGGCTGACGTCCATGCGGCGCGAGGCCGTCGCACCGGTTTTGGGCTAGCATCGGCCGTTCCAGATCAGCCCGAGGTGGACCATGGCAACCGAACAAGCCCCCGATCTGCGGGACAACCCGCTCGGGACCGACGGATTCGAATTCATCGAGTACGCGGCCCCCGACCCGGTCGCGCTGGGCCGCCTCTTCGAGCAGATGGGCTTCACCGCCACCGCGCGGCATCGGTCGAAGAACGTTCTGCTCTATCGGCAGGGCGACGTCAACTTCATCGTCAACGCCGAGCCGAATTCCTTCGCGCAGTCGTTCGCGCGCGTCCACGGTCCCAGCATCTGCGCGATCGCCTTCCGCGTGAAGGACGCGGCCCGCGCGTACGAGAAATGCGTCGAGGACGGCGCCTGGGGCGTCGAGGCGCACCCGGCGCCGATGGAGCTCAACATCCCGGCCATCAAGGGCATCGGCGATTCGCTGATCTATCTGGTGGACCGCTACACGTCACCGGAGCACAGCGGGGTCTCGATCTACGACATCGACTTCGTCCCGCTGCCGGGCGTCGATCCCCATCCGCGCGGCGCCGGGCTCACCTACATCGACCACCTGACGCACAACGTACATCGCGGACGGATGGAGGAATGGGCGAACTTCTACGAACGCCTGTTCAATTTCCGCGAGGTCCGCTATTTCGACATCGAGGGGAAACTGACGGGTTTGCGCAGCAAGGCGATGGTGAGCCCCTGCGGCAAGATTCGCATTCCGATCAACGAGAGTGCCGACGAGCGCAGCCAGATCCAGGAATACCTTATCGACTACCGCGGGGAAGGCATCCAGCACGTCGCGCTGGGCACCGGGGACGTCTACGCGACGGTCGAAACCCTGCGCGGCCGGGGCGTCGCCTTCCAGGACACGCCCGATACCTATTACGAGGCGCTGGCGGCGCGCCTGCCCGGGCATCAGGAAGACCGCGAACGCCTGCGGAAGAACCGCATCCTGCTCGACGGCTCGCCGGCGAAAGGCGAGATGCTGCTGCAGATCTTCACGTCGACGGTCATCGGCCCGATCTTCTTCGAGATCATCCAGCGCAAGGGCAACGAGGGGTTCGGGGAGGGGAATTTCCGCGCGCTGTTCGAGTCGATCGAACAGGACCAGATCCGCCGCGGCGTGCTCAAGTAGCGACCCCGAAAACCGGGTCAGACCCGGGTTCCGGGGTCTTGGGAATGCGTCCATTTGGCCGCATCTCCCCATGGGCTGCAGGGATCCCGATTCGGGCCCGCCCAACGAAATGCGTGCAATTGCGCATTGATTCTGCTAAAATTTCACGTTTCATACCGCTGCGTTCGTTAGTGCTTACTCCTCTCGGATTCTCGCTGCTGCGCCAGCTTTCGGATGGCGCTTTCCACTCGGGCGAAGACCTTGCCGCGACGGTGGGGTTGACGCGCGCCCGCGTGTCGCAGCTGCTGAAACAGGCCGAGACGGCGGGTCTGGCACTCGAACGCGTGCGCGGGCGCGGCTACCGTTTGCTGGCGACGCCCGATTTCCTCGATCCCGAAGAGGTCCGCAAGGCCTTGCGCAAGCTGGGCGTGCAGGTGGCCGCGGCGGACGCCAAGGCGCCTCTGCTGCCCGCCGCCAATGACGACGACCTGGCGCTCCCCTTGGGCGCGCCGCCGATCGAGCCCCATCCTGCGATTTCCGTCGAAGTGACCGATCAGGTCGACTCGACGTCCAGCGAGTTGCTGCGGCGCGCCGCGCGCCGCGACATCCACGGTGCGCTGCTGGCCGCCGAGTGGCAGACCGCGGGTCGCGGCCGCCGCGGGCGGGTATGGACCGCAGTGGCGGGCGGCAGCCTCACGTTCTCGCTGGGCTGGCGCTTCGAGCAAGGGGCGGGGTTCGTCGCCGGGCTCTCGCTCGCAGTCGGCGTCGCCGTCATCCATGCGCTGGAAGCCGAAGGCCTTCCCGGTGTCGAGTTGAAGTGGCCGAACGACCTGATCCATCGTCACCTGAAGGTCGGCGGCATCCTGGTCGAGCTGAACGGTGACGCGCTGGGACCGTCGACCGTCGTCGTCGGCGTCGGGCTCAATGTCCGGCTCCCGACCGCGATGAAGCGCGACATCCCGCAGCCGGTCAGCGACCTGACGGCCGTCGCCGGGCGCGGGGCTCCGCCGATCGACCGCAATCGTCTGCTCGCGCGGCTTGCGGCCGAGCTCGCGGCAAGCCTCTCCACGTATGCGCAGCACGGCTTTGCCCCGTTTGCGGCCGAGTGGCAGCGCCGTCATGCGTACCAGGGGAAACCCGTCAAGCTGCTGCTTCCCGATGGCGCCAGCGTCAAGGGTACGGTGGCGGGCGTCGACAGCACGGGTGCACTGGTGCTGGCCGACGGTCCGCGGCGAGCCCGCTTTCTCGCCGGTGAGATCTCGCTGCGTCGCGCCTGATCGCGCACTCGGGGGGATGATGCCCTCACCCCGACCCTCTCCCGCGAGCGGGAGAGGGAGCAATCGCATGGACGGGGTGCGGGCGTGAACGAGGTCCTGGTCATCGACGTCGGCAACAGCCGGATGAAATGGGGGCTGCGGGGTCCGCGAGGCTGGGTCGCGCAGGGCGCCGTCGCGAATCACGACATCGGTTCGCTGGCGGTCCGCGACTGGCAGAGCCTGGAACGGCCCGCACGCGCCGTCGGCGTCAACGTCGCCGGCGAGGCCGCGCGAGTCCGGGTCGAAGGGCAACTCGCGCGCTGGCGACTGAGCATGGAATGGCAGTACGCGAGCGCGCAAGCGGGCGGTGTCGTCAACCGCTATGCGAATCCCCTGCAACTCGGCGCCGATCGCTGGGCGTCGCTGGTCGCGGCGCACCGGCGCGAAATCGCTCGGGATGCGCCGCCACGACCGGCGATCGTCGTCAATGCGGGCACCGCCGTCACCATCGACGCCCTCGATGCCGACGGCGTCTTCCACGGCGGGTTGATCGTGCCGGGAGTCCACCTGATGCTGCAATCGCTGTCCGACAACACCGCCGGCCTGCGCGTGCAGCCCGGGACGTTCCGCGATTTTCCGACCTGCACGCCCGACGCGCTGCGCTCCGGCGCGTTGCAGGCCGTGTGCGGGGCGATCGAGCAGATGCGCGCCAAACTGGCGCGCGACGCCGCGGAAGTCGTCTGCTACCTCGCCGGAGGCGGCGCGCACGAGATTGCACCGCAGCTGACGGCGCCGCTTGAGCGCGTGGATAATCTGGTGCTCGAAGGCGTGCTGGTGCTCGCTTCGCAGTCGCGATAGCCCCGGCCGGCACGCCGCGTGGCGTTGCGCCCCGCCGCACGCCGACGCCCATCGCCGGACCACGACACGATGCGTCTCGCCGTTTTCCTGCTGCTGCTCCTCAACGCATTGCTCTTCGCCTATGCGCGCCTCGACAGCGCGTCGGTCAGCGAGTCGGGCCGACTGGCGAGCCAGGTCAGCCCCGAAAGCATCAAGCTGCTGACGCCCCAGCAGGTCGCAGCGCTTGGCCTCGACAAGGGGCCCGCTGTCCCGCACGCGCCGACCCCGGTGCCCGCATTGCCACAGGCACCGGCTGTGCCGACGGGCCAGGGAGCCGCGCAGTCGCAGTCCGGCACGTCGGCGGCGACGCCGACCGACGTCTGCGTCGAGTGGGGGCCTTTCTCGGATGCCGACCGTGCCAAGGCGCAGGCCGAGCTCGGTCCGCTGAAGCTCGGGCACCAGCTTTCGCAGCACCCGATCGCCGTGACCGACGCCTGGTGGGTGAGCCTCGGGCCGCTGCCGACGCGCGCCGCCGCCGATCGCCGGGTCACCGAGCTGCGCGCGCAGGCGATCGACGACCTGTCCGTCGTCGACGCAGGCAACGGGCAATTCGCCGTCTCGCTCGGCATCTTCCGCACCCAGAGCGCCGCGGCGGCGCGGGTGCAGGCGCTGGCCGCGCAAGGCATCGCGGACGCGGTTGCGGCGCCCAGTGCGCGGCCGATCACCCAGACGATGCTCGTGCTTCGCAACCCGTCGCCGGGCGTCGCTGCGAAGCTCGGGGAGTTGCAGGGCAGGTACGCCGGCAGCGAGATCAAGTCCGGTTCGTGCCCGTCCTGAGGGCCCGGACGTGAGCGAGCCGGATGTGATTCGCATCGCGCAGGGGCCGGCGGATATCGGATCCGCGCGCCGCCTGTTCGACGAATATGCGGCGTCGCTTGGCGTCGATCTTGGCTTCCAGGGCTTCGCCGCGGAACTCGCCGGGCTTCCGGGGGATTACGCGCCGCCGCGGGGCCGCCTGCTGCTCGCGCGGCGCGGATCGGCAGACATCGGGTGCGTCGCGTTGCGACCTTTGCACGGCGGCGGGGAGCTGCGGGACGACGGCGGGGAGCTGCAGGGCGACGGCGGGGAGCTGCAGGGCGACGGCGGTGGCCCGCGCCGCGGCGTCGCTGAGGTCAAGCGACTCTACCTGCGTCCCGTCGCCCGCGGCAGCGGCCTCGGCCGGGCGCTGATGGAAGCGGTGCTGGGCGAGGCGCGCGCCATCGGCTACCGCGAGCTCAGGCTGGACACGCTGGCGACGATGCGCGAGGCCCGGGCGCTCTACGCGTCGCTCGGCTTCCGCGAGTGCGAGCCCTACTGCGAAAGCCCGCTGCGCGGGACGAGCTGGATGAGCCTGGCGCTGCGCTGACGCGCAACGGGGACGGACCGGCGCCTGCAGCTCAGGTCTGCTCCCAGGGCAGGCCTTCCATGCGCCAGCCGCCGACGGTGCCCCGGTGATGATCGTCGTCGAGCGGCCCCTCGAAACCGTCGAGGACGTTGTAGACCTCGGTGAACCCGGCTCGCTCCAGCTCGACGCCCGCTGCGGCCGAGCGCTGTCCGCTGCGGCAGATGAGGACGACCGGGCGATTCATGCTCGCCACCTTCTTCACCTGTCCGACGAAATGCGGATTGACCTCCCAGTCGGGAGCCTCGTTCCAGGCAACGTGGTGCGCCCCGGCCGGATGGCCGACGAACAGGTATTCCATTTCGCTGCGGCAATCGATCATCACCGCCTGCGGATGCTGGTGCAGGAAGTCGTGGGCTTCCCTGGGTTTCAGCTGCTTCATCGTCGAATGGGGCACCGCTCGATGTGGGTTGGCAACGGGACTGCCTGCCATGGGAGCGCGGCCGGGCGCAGGCGGGCGAATGCTAAAATCCAAGGCCGAGCCCAGAGAGCGTCAGAGGGCGAAATTTCGTCAGAGGGCGAGATTTCGCCCCGCTTCCAGTCCCATGCAACCGGATCATACCGCCGAAATCGCACAACTGCTGTCCCAGCGCATCCTGGTGCTCGACGGCGCGATGGGAACGATGATCCAGCAGTGTCACCTCTCCGAAAGCGATTTCTGCGGGCCTTTCCACGATCACCCGCATGATCTCAAGGGCGACAACGACGTACTCTCGGTGACGCGTCCGGACACGGTGCGGTCGATCCACGACGCGTACCTCGAGGCCGGGGCCGACATCATCGAAACGAACACCTTCAACGCGACGACCATCGCGCAGGCCGATTACCTTATGGAAGGTCACGTCGGCGAGATCAACGCGTCGAGCGCGCAGATCGCGCGCGAGTGCGCGGACCGGTGGACTTCGAGGACCCCGGGCCGGCCGCGCTTCGTCGCCGGCGCACTGGGACCGACCAACCGCACCGCATCGATATCGCCCGACGTCGCCGACGCGGGCGCGCGCAACGTGACCTGGGACGAGCTCGTCGTTGCCTACGCCGGGGCCCTCGACGCACTGATCGACGGCGGCGTCGACATCCTGCTGCTCGAGACGGTGTTCGACACGCTGAACGCCAAGGCGGCGCTGTTCGCGATCGAGGACGCGTTCGACCGGCACGGCGGCAGGCTGCCGATCATCGTGTCGGGGACGATCACCGACGCGTCGGGGCGCACGCTGTCCGGCCAGACGCCCGAGGCCTTCTGGAATTCGGTGCGGCACGTCCGCCCGCTTGCGGTGGGCCTCAACTGCGCGCTGGGCGCGGCGCTGATGCGCCCGTACATCGAGGAGCTGTCGCGCGTCGCGGACACCTGGATCTCGTGCTATCCGAACGCCGGCCTGCCCAACCCGATGTCGGACACCGGCTACGACGAAACCCCCGAAGAGACGTCGCGCCTGCTCGGTGAATTCGCGCGCAGCGGCTTCGTCAACATCGTCGGCGGCTGCTGCGGAACCACGCCTGCGCACATCCGCGCGATTGCCACCGCAGTCAGCGGCGTGCCGCCGCGCCGGCTGCCTTCCGAAGCGGAGCCGGCGCTTGCCTGAGCCGACTACGGCCACCCTCTCCCGCATGGCGGGAGAGGGCGCCAGACGCAATGGCATCGAGCGGGTGAGGGAGGCGACATGTCGCAGGTGATGCGCCTGGCCGGCCTCGAGCCGCTCAACATCGGCGACGACTCGCTGTTCGTCAACGTCGGCGAGCGGACCAACGTCACGGGCTCGCGCGCCTTCGCCAAGCTGATCCTCTCCGGCGACTACACGGCGGCCGTCGAGGTCGCGCGCCAGCAGGTGCAAAGCGGCGCGCAGATGATCGACGTCAACATGGACGAGGCGATGCTCGACTCGAAGGCGGCGATGGTCCGCTTCCTGAGCCTGATCGCCGGCGAACCCGACGTCGCGCGCGTTCCGGTGATGATCGACTCGTCGAAGTGGGAGGTGATCGAGGCCGGGTTGAAGTGCGTGCAGGGCAAGCCGATCGTCAACTCGATCTCGATGAAGGAAGGCGAAACCGAGTTCCTGCGCCAGGCGAGGCTCGTTCGCCGCTATGGCGCGGCCGCTGTCGTCATGTGCTTCGACGAGCGGGGCCAGGCCGACAGCTTCGAGCGCAGGATCGAGGTCGCGCGCCGGGCCTACGACCTCCTGGTCGACCGGGTCGGATTCCCGCCCGAGGACATCGTCATCGATCCCAACGTGTTCGCGATCGCCACCGGCATCGACGAGCACGCGAACTACGCGGTCGATTTCATCCGTGCGACGCGCTGGATCCGCGAGCACCTGCCGCACGCCAAGGTGTCGGGCGGCATTTCCAACGTCAGCTTCAGCTTCCGCGGCAACGACGCGGTGCGCGAGGCGATCCACACGGTGTTCCTCTATCACGCGATCCGCGCCGGCCTGACGATGGGCATCGTCAACGCCGGCCAGCTCGGCGTCTACGACGAGCTCGATCCCGCGCTGCGCGCGCTGGTCGAGGACGTGGTGCTGAACCGTCCGCGCGCGGACGGCGGCAGCGCCACCGAGGCGCTGGTCGGCTTCGCCGAGTCCTACAAGGCGCAGGGAAAGAAGGCCGTCGAGGACCTCGCGTGGCGCAATGGCGGCGTCGACGAGCGCCTGTCGCACGCGCTGGTCAAGGGCATCACGAACTTCATCGTCGACGACACCGAGGAGGCGCGCATCGCAGCGACGGCTCGCGGCGGCCATCCGATCGAGGTCATCGAGGGTCCGCTGATGGCGGGCATGAACGTCGTGGGCGACCTGTTCGGCGCCGGCAGGATGTTCCTGCCGCAGGTCGTCAAGAGCGCGCGGGTGATGAAGCAGGCGGTCGCGCACCTGATCCCGTTCATCGAGGCTGAAAAGGCGGCGGCGGGCATTGCTGCGCGATCCAAGGGACTCGTCGTCATGGCGACGGTCAAGGGGGACGTGCACGACATCGGCAAGAACATCGTCGGCGTGGTCCTCCAGTGCAACAATTACGAGGTCATCGACCTCGGCGTCATGGTGCCTTCGCAGAAGATCCTCGCCGCGGCGCGCGAGCACAATGCCGATGCCATCGGGTTGTCGGGGCTGATCACGCCTTCGCTCGAGGAAATGGGACACGTCGCCGCTGAAATGGAGCGCGAGGGTTTCACCCTGCCGCTGCTGATAGGCGGGGCGACGACCTCGCGCGTGCATACGGCGGTGAAGATCGCGCCGCACTACAAGGCGGGGCCGACCGTCTACGTGCCCGATGCGTCGCGCGCCGTCGGCGTCGTGTCGAGCCTGCTCTCGACGGACCAGCGCGAGGCCTATCTCGCGCAGGTCGCCGAGGACTACGCGACCATCCGCACGCAGCACGCGGGCAAGCGCGGGCCGAAGCTGGTCACGCTCGCGCAGGCGCGGGCCAACGCGTTCGTCGCGGACTGGGCCACTTGCGTGCCGCAGGTGCCGGGCTTCATCGGGCGGCGGCTCCTCGCCAACATCGATCTGCACGAAATCGTGCAGCGCATCGACTGGGGACCGTTCTTCCAGGCCTGGGAGCTCTCGGGCCCGTATCCGGCGATTCTCGACGATCCACTGGTCGGCGAGGCCGCGCGCAACCTGCATGCCGAAGGCAAGGCGATGCTCGCGCGCATCGTCGACGAGCGCTGGCTCGCCGCGAATGCGGCGGTCGGTTTCTGGCCCGCGAATTCCGGGGGCGACGACATCGTGCTGTGGACCGACGAGGCGCGCACGACGCCGCTTTTCACCTGGCGCAACCTGCGCCAGCAGAACGAACGACCTGCGGGCAAGCCCAACTATTGCCTGGCCGATTTTGTCGCACCCCGGACTTCGGGGCTGCGCGATTACGTCGGCGCCTTCGCCGTCACGACCGGCGGCGCGGTCGACGAACGCGTCGCCGCGTACAAGGCGGCCAACGACGACTACTCGGCGCTGATGCTGAAGTCGCTCGCCGACCGGCTCGCCGAGGCTTGCGCGGAATGGCTGCATCGCAAGGTCCGCACCGAGCTATGGGGCTACGCCGCGGACGAGACGCTCGACAACGCGGCGCTGATCCGCGAGGAGTACCGCGGCATCCGCCCCGCCCCCGGCTATCCGGCCTGCCCCGACCATGCGGTCAAGGCTGAGCTCCTCGCGGCGCTCGATGCCGGCGCGGCCGGCATCGAGGTCACCGAGAGCTACGCGATGCTGCCTGCCGCCTCGGTGTCGGGCTTCTATCTCGCCCACCCCGACGCCCGCTATTTCGCCGTCGGCAAGATCGGCCAGGACCAGCTCGAGGATTTCGCTGCGCGCAGCGGCCTCGACATCGACACCGCGCGCCGGCGGCTCGCCCCCAACCTTTAATTGGGGTCTGACCCGGTTTTTGAGCCCATTTCTTGCGGCCCGCGAACCGTGACCGCGGTGCGGAGCATCAAAGCGCGGATTCCGATCTGACGAAGGCACTGGGGAGGAGGTCGGTGAGACCGAACTCCAGCATGCCGGGACCGTCGCATATGCAGCGGATTCTGGCGGCGTTCCCGAATTCGGCGATCACCTGGCGGCACGCGCCGCAGGGCGTCACCGGGGCGGCCGTGGGCGTGTAGACGAGGACGGCGTCGATGCTGCGCGCGCCCTCCGCGACTGCGCGCGACACTGCATTGCGTTCGGCGCATACGGTAAGTCCGTAGGACGCGTTCTCGACGTTGCAGCCGGCAAAGATCGCGCCGTCGCCGGACAGCACTGCGGCCCCGACCGGGAAACGACTGTAGGGGCAGTGCGCAAGCCTGCTCGCCGTCCTGGCGGCCTGCGCGAGGGCCTGCCACTGCGATTCCGCCGGCACGCTCATGTCGGTGATCCCTGCGCCGGACGCGTCGGGCGCCGTTCGGTATTTATTGGCATCGGGACGCGATGATCGCCGATCTGCGCGATTTGTGCACGCAGATCCGGCTTGGCACCCGAGGGCGCGGAACCACGGCGGCTGCCGTGCGATCCAATGCTCGATGTGACTGCACGCCGGCGACTGGACACCGGCCAGGATATCGATCAGATGCTGGGCTATCGACTCGAACCCCGCAACGGCGTTGTGATCCTGACGCCGCGCGGGAGGCTCGACGCCTCCGACTTCGCCTCCCTCGCGCTGACGGTCGATCCCTGGATCGAGGATCACGGCAAGTTGCGCGGCATCCTGATCGACGCGAAATCGTTGCCGCGCTGGGACGACGTCGACGCGATGCTCGCGCACCTGCGCTTCGTCCGCAGCCATCATCGCGCCGTCGATCGTGTGGCGATCGTCACCGACCTGCCGCTGCTGGAAGGCCTCCCCACGATCGCGCGCCTGTTCACCGGCGCGGACGTCCGCCGTTTCGCTCAGCGGAAGCGCCGGGCTGCGCTCGCGTGGCTTGCCCGCGGTTCGCACTAGAGTCGGCTTCCGGGTGCTGACGCTGCGCCGG
>JAJXTF010000279.1 GCA_021784125.1 Pseudomonadota bacterium
TGGACTCCGCGTGGGGCCGCAGCAGGTTCACCAATCCGTTGACGCACGCGTGCAGATCGAAGGGCGCGACCTCGATGGCAAGATGTCCTGCCTCGATCTTGCTGATGTCGAGCACATCGTCGACGAGCGAGCGAAGTACGGAAATCGAGTGGCGCAGCAGCCCGACGAGCTCGTTCTGGTGCGCCGACAGGGTGGTGGTCTTCAGCAGGTCCACGACGCCAACGATCCCGTTCAACGGGGTGCGCATCTCGTGGCTCATGTTGGCGAGGAAAGTGGTCTTGGCGACGTTTGCCTCTTCTGCGCGAGCCAGCGCCTCCTGAATGCGGTTGAGGAGCGTCGACACGTAAAGCGGCAGGACGACGAGGGCCGTCAGCAAGCCCAGGCCGGCAATCCGATGGTTCTGCCAGTACGGGGCGAACCACAGCACGGCGATCAAACCGGTGACGCACAGCGCCTGACAGCCGAACAGGTATTGCCTGCCATAGCGAAAACCGTTGCCGAAGGTGATGAAGAGGTACACGCCGATCACGAAGAACCCGTAATCGCCTGCGACCCACATGTACCAGGTGCATCCGATGCTGTCCGCGAGCATGCCGATCAGGCGGCGCGGGACGTTGGCCGCCGGGCGCAGGCAGATCGCGATGAAGATCGCAGTCGCGGCAGCGAGGAAACCGGCGAGGATCGCGACAATGCGCGCATCGTGCGCAGTCCAGTCCCCGGGCCAACCGTGCGCGCCCGCCATGTAGGCAAGGAACAGGCCGACGATGGCGATCCGCAGCAAGGCCTGCTCGTGCTCGGAGTCCGGGCGCTCGGAGAGGCGCAATCTGAGGCGGTGGAGCAGGTTCATTGTCGAGCAATGCAAACAGGTCGTTGCACCTGATTCAGCAAGTTGTGTGCCACACAATAGCCTTCGAATCGCAGACCACCGCGGAATGGGTTCAAAAGATGCGCCTAATGCGTTGATAACTGGCCCAGTTGGGCCTCCGGATTTGCCTTCCTGCCGTTCATCGTCCTGGGCCCGAACTGACGGCTGCTGGTATGCTCGCAGCTTGATGGATCGGAGATTCATCGAACTGTCCCCGCCAATTTGCGCAATTGCGGGATTTCTCAATGCCCATGCAGGTCAGTCGGGCGCTCATTGTCCCGCGCATTCTACGTCCGGACCAGGGAGGGCGAGGACGGGCAGCGCGGGGGCATCCAGCCAGGACGCAGTCGATTGCAGACATTAGTGATGCTCTCGGAAACCATTCATTGTGACGTTGCCGGCAACAAAGTCCTGCTAAGTGCTGTACCGCATCTCTTCAGGCCGACGCTGACGACCACGCTTCTGACGGAACACCTCCAGCGCGCGGACATCGAGAATCGCACGGTCCTCGACCTGGGGTGTGGAATCGGCCCGATCGCGATCGGGCTCGCAATGGCCGGGGCTGCGCACGTCTACGCGACCGACATCATGCCTCAGGCCTGCGAGGTCGCCGCCGCCAACGCCAGGCTCAATCACGTTGCCGACAGGATCTCGGTCCTTTCCGGCAATCTTTTCGAGCCCGTGCGGGGATTGACGTTCGACTTGATCGTCGACGATGTCTCGGGGGTCGCGGAGGACGTGGCGCGCTTGAGCTCCTGGTTTCCTCCAGGAGTCCCTTCGGGCGGCGAGGACGGCACCCGACACACGGTCGAGATTGTTCGCCAGGCGCGCGAGTACCTCAAGCCGCAGGGTTGCCTGCTGTTCCCGGTGCTCAGCCTGTCGCGTCGATCGCGCATTCTCGAAGTCGCCCGCGAAGTCTATGGCGACCGACTGACGCTCGTGACGTCGAAGCGAATCCCGTTCAATCCCAAGCTCAAGGACAACATCCGGCGCCTGGAGGAATTGCGCAGCGCAGGATTGATCGAATTCGAGCAAATTCGCTCGCGGCCGTTCTGGACGCTGGAGATCTATCGGGCCGACGCCATCTGAGCTCGCCCGGACCGACCGGTCGCACATCCTGAATGGATCCGCGCCAACGTTCGCAGAACCCATCTAGAATGGCTGTCCCGGAGGAGTTCCGTTCGTGACTGCAATGAAAATTCTCGTCTGCATCAAGCGCGTCATCGACTACAACGTCAAGGTGCGGGTCAAGCCCGACGGGACGGGGGTCGAGACCGCGAACATCAAGATGTCGATGAACCCTTTCGACGAGATCGCGGTGGAAGAGGCGGTCCGGTTGAAGGAGAAGGGCATCGCCAGCGAGGTCGTCGCGGTGTCCTGCGGTGCCGCGACCTGCCAGGAGACGCTGCGCACGGCGCTGGCGCTCGGCGCCGACCGCGCGATCCTGGTCCAGACCGACGCCGAGCTGCAGCCGCTGGCGGTGGCCAAGCTGCTGCGCGCGGTCGCGCAGAAGGAGTCGCCGCAGCTCGTCATCCTCGGCAAGCAGGCGATCGACGACGACGCGAGCCAGACCGGCCAGATGCTCGCTGCGCTGCTCGACTGGCCGCAGGCGACCTTCGCGTCGAAGGTCGACATTGCGGGAACCTCGGCGACGGTGAAGCGCGAGGTCGATGGCGGCCTCGAGACGCTCGAGATCACGCTGCCGGCGGTGGTCACGACCGACCTGCGCCTGAACGAGCCGCGCTATGCGACGCTGCCGAACATCATGAAGGCGAAGAAGAAGCCGCTGGACAGCCTGACGCCCGAGGCGCTGGGGGTCGACATCGCACCGCGGCTGGTGACGGTGAAGGTGACCGAGCCGGCGAAGCGCAAGGGCGGCGGCCGCGTCGCCGACGTCAAGGAACTGGTTGCCAAGCTGCGCAACGAGGCCAAGGTCCTGCCCTGACCCGGGCGCCGCCCCGCTGCAGAAAGATCACCGATGTCCATACTCGTCATCGCCGAGCACGACAACGCGTCGCTCAAGTCCGCGACGCTGCACACCATTGCCGCCGCCCGCAAGCTGGGTGACGACGTCCACGTCCTGGTCGCGGGCCACGACGCCGCGGGCGCAGTCGCGGCCGCAGCCGCGGTGACGGGCGTGACCCGGGTGCTGTCGGTCGAGGCAGGTCACCTGTGCCAACCGACCGCCGAGAACGTTGCGGCGACGGTGCTGGCGGTCGTCGCGCGGGGCCGCTACTCGCATCTGCTGGCGCCGGCGACGAGCTTCGGCAAGAACGTGGCCCCGCGGGTCGCCGCGAAGCTCGATGTCGCGCAGATCTCCGACATCACCGGGATCGAGGCACCGGACAGCTTCGTGCGGCCGATCTACGCCGGCAACGCCTTCGCAACGGTGCGTTCGATCGATCCGGTCAAGGTGATCACCGTACGCGCGACGGCGTTCGACGCCGCGCCGGTGTCGGGGGGCGCGGCGGCGATCGACGAGATCCCCGCCGCACCGGAAGTGCCGACTTCGAAGGTGGTGGGGCAGGAGCTCACGAAGTCCGAGCGGCCTGAACTCACCAGCGCGCGCATCGTGGTGTCGGGCGGCCGCGGCATGGGCAGCGGCGAGAATTTCCGCCTGCTCGAGGCGCTTGCCGACAAGCTCAATGCGGCGCTCGGCGCCTCGCGCGCGGCGGTCGACGCCGGCTACGTTCCCAACGATTACCAGGTCGGGCAGACGGGCAAGATCGTCGCGCCGCAGCTCTACGTCGCGGTCGGCATCTCGGGCGCGATCCAGCACATGGCCGGCATGAAG
>JAJXTF010000044.1 GCA_021784125.1 Pseudomonadota bacterium
CGCGACATCGACGAGCTCGTCCACGCTGTCCGCCGAGATCGCGACCGTGCACTTGGTCTCGCTGGGGAAATTCCGGCAATCGATGAACTTGCGTGCCATGGCATGCCCCTCCTGCTGCCGGCACCGGGTCGACGCGGATGGCCGTGCCCGCGATGCGGCCGGCCGGGAAAACGATCCTGCGCCAGGCTGCCCGACGCCGCAATACGAGTGAATGCGTAGGGGGGCATACCGATTTCGGACTCGATGCCGCTGCGAGCGAGGATGCGACCCCGCAGGCGGAGTGCGGACTTCGAGCGTGGTGTGTGAGCGAAGCGCGGGAATCTCCGGCGTCAGCCACGCCGCATGGTGTCGACGTCAGCCACGCCGCATCGAGTCGAAGAAGTCCGCGTTGCTCTTGGTCGCCTTGACCTTGTCGAGCAGGAATTCCATCGCCTCGAGCTCGTCCATCGGATAGAGCAGCTTGCGCAGGATCCAGATCTTCTGGAGGATGTCCGGCTTCAGCAGCAGTTCCTCGCGGCGGGTACCCGAGCGGTTCACGTTGATCGCCGGATAGATGCGCTTTTCCGCCATCCGCCGATCGAGGTGGATTTCCATGTTGCCCGTGCCCTTGAATTCCTCGTAGATGACGTCGTCCATCCTGGAGCCGGTGTCGATCAGCGCGGTGGCGATGATCGTCAGCGAGCCGCCTTCCTCGATGTTGCGCGCGGCGCCGAAGAAGCGCTTCGGCCGCTGCAGCGCGTTGGCGTCCACGCCGCCGGTCAGGACCTTGCCCGACGCGGGCACCACCGTGTTGTAGGCGCGGGCCAGGCGCGTGATCGAATCGAGGAGGATCACGACGTCCTTCTTGTGCTCGACGAGGCGCTTCGCCTTCTCGATCACCATCTCGGCGACCTGCACGTGCCGCGTCGCCGGTTCGTCGAACGTCGACGCCACGACCTCGCCGCGCACCGTGCGCTGCATCTCGGTCACTTCCTCGGGACGCTCGTCGATCAAGAGCACGATCAGGATGACGTCCGGATGGTTCGCCGTGATCGCGTGCGCGATGTGCTGCAGCATCACCGTCTTGCCGGACTTGGGCGAGGCGACGAGCAGGCCGCGCTGGCCCTTGCCGATCGGGGCGACGATGTCGATGATCCGCCCGGTGGTGTTCTCCTCGGCCTTGATGTCGCGCTCGAGCACCATCGGCTCGTCGGGGAACAACGGCGTCAGGTTCTCGAAGAGAATCTTGGACTTCGCGTTCTCCGGCGGCTCGCCGTTGACCTTGTCGACCTTGACGAGCGCGAAGTAGCGCTCGCCGTCCTTGGGCGTGCGTATCTCGCCCTCGATCGTGTCGCCGGTGTGCAGGTTGAAGCGGCGGATCTGCGACGGCGAGATGTAGATGTCGTCGGTCCCGGCGAGGTAGCTCGTGTCGGGCGAGCGCAGGAAGCCGAATCCGTCGGGCAGGACCTCGAGGACCCCTTCGCCGAAAATGCTCTCGCCTTTCTTCGCCTGGCCCTTGAGGAGGGCGAAGATGAGGTCATGCTTGCGCATGCGATTCGCCCCCTCGATTTCCATCGAGTTGGCGATTTCCAGGATCTCGGATACGTGCTTGGCTTTGAGTTCAGAAAGGTGCATGGCGCGCGGAAACCGCGTAGGACGGTCGCTGGGACCGGATGGAAGAGTGGGGAAACCTGGGGCGCCGCGGGGGGGCGGCTGCCTGGATTTTCGCCGGCGCGTACTTGCGCTTGGCGCGGCAGGGCGCTGGTTGCGCCCGCCAATCACCGTTGAAGGGTAACGGCCCTTGGGAGGGCTGTCAAGAAACGGGGGTCAGAGATTGCTGTCGAGGAATGCGGTCAGTTGCGATTTCGTCAGTGCCCCGACCTTCTGGGCGTGCGCCTGGCCGCCCTTGTAGAGGATGACCGTGGGGATGCCGCGGATGCCGAACTTGCCCGGCGTCGACGGGTTCGCGTCGATGTCCAGCTTGGCGACGGTCAGTTTGCCCTCGTAGGCCTTGGCCACTTCGTCGAGTACCGGGGCGAACATCTTGCACGGCCCGCACCATTCCGCCCAGAAATCCACCAGCACCGGGTTCGTGGCCTGGAGCACGTCGCGCTCGAAAGTGGTGTCGGTGACGTGCTTGATCGTGTCGCTCATTGGGGTCCTTTCCAGCTCAGGGATTCGTCCGCGAACGCGCGGCAACGGCGTGCGCGTGACGGAACTCGCAGTTTACCGCAATGCTGCTTGCAGGCGTGCTCGCCGGGGAGATGGGTGCACTCTGCTAAAATTCAAGGATTCGAGGGCCCGTGCCCGTTTCCACCCCCGTCCGCCTCCCCCCGTCCCCCGTCATGACCTACGTCGTCACCGAGAGCTGCATCCGCTGCAAGTACACCGACTGCGTCGATGTCTGTCCGGTCGATTGTTTCCGCGAGGGCCCCAACTTCCTGGTCATCGATCCCGACGAGTGCATCGACTGCACGCTGTGCGTGGCCGAATGCCCGGTCGAGGCGATCTACGCCGAGGACGACGTGCCCGACCCGCAGCAGCAGTTCAAGGCCCTCAATGCCGAGCTGGCCAAGCTCTGGAAGCCCATCATCGAGCGCAAGCCGGCGCCCGAGGACGCGGACCAGTGGAAGGATGTTGCCGACAAGCTGCAGTATCTGCAACGCTGACCCGCCCGCAGGACGTCGCGGTTTGACCGGCGCGTGCTCCGCCCACTAGAATCGAGGGGTTTTGCGCGCGTGCCGCGCGCTCCCGTCCACCGAACCCTGACATCGATGATTCGACACACCGCAATTGCCGCCCTCCTGATGGCGGTCGCAACGACATGCGCAGCTCAAGGCGCCACGCCAGGCGCCACACCCGCCGGCGACGCCGCCAGGGGCAAGGACAAGACGCGGATGTGCGAGGGCTGCCACGGCATCGACGGCTGGCGCGCCGCCTACCCCGAGGTCTACAGCGTGCCCAAGCTCGGCGGCCAGCATGCCGCGTACATCGACAAGGCGTTGCACGAGTACAAGGCCGGGGAGCGCAGCTACCCGTCGATGCGTGCCATCGCCGCGACGCTGTCCGACCAGGACATGGCCGATCTCGCCGCGTACTACTCCCAGAGCTCCACGACGACGGCGGCCAAATGATGAACCCGACGCGCATTTCCATTCTGCTCGCCGCGGTCTTCGCGCTTGCCTGCAGCCCGGCGCTTGCCGCCGACATGGCCGTCGGGCAGGCGAAGGTCAAGGAAGTCTGCCAGGCCTGCCACGGCCTCGATGGCCACAGCCAGTCCCCCGACTATCCGCGTCTGGGCGGCCAGCACGCCGACTATCTCGCCAAGGCGCTGCGCGACTACAAGTCGGGTGCGCGCAAGAACCCGATCATGAACGGCTTCGCCGCGACGCTCTCGGACCAGGACATCGACAACGTCGCCGCCTACTTCGCGGCGCAGCCGCCGGCCGTCTACACCAAGCGCTAGGCCGGATCTTCGACGCGGCGCAGCGTCAGGCCGCCCCGCCGTGGCTCATCCCCGGCATGTGCCGGGGTCTCCCGGCGGGCAGGCGCAGAGCCGTTTCGCGTCAGCGCGCACGCGCGAGGCAATCGAGATACAGCGCGCCATCCGGGCCGCTGCCGCTGCGCTGCGCCTGCCAGATCACTTCGCCCAGGCATTCCAGGATCGCGTGGGCGGCGGCATGGGCGTCGCCCCGGGCGGCCGTCAGCCGCGCGTACTGCGCGCGAATGCCGGGCGGCTGGTCGATTGCCAGTTGCTCCGCGACCGCGAGGTGCAGCGCCAAGTGCAGGAACGGATTGACCTCGCCCTGCTCGGGGCGGAAGTCGCGATCCATGTTGCGGTCGGGCGCTTCGAGGATCGGGTGGTATTCGGGATGCATCGCAACCAGTTGCGCCGCGGTCTGGGCGAGTCCCGACAGTGGTTCGCCAGTCCGGTGCCGGCGCCAGGCGTCGATCAGGAACTGCCGCGCTTCGTCGCGTGTGGGCGCGAACATCGGGTCAGCCCCCGCGGCGCCTGATGCCGCGGCGGGCAGGTGCGGCGGGCGCGCGACGCGCCTTCACCGACGGCGTCTTGTCCGGATATTCGCAGAGATCCTCGATGATGCATTCGGCGCATTTCGGTGAACGTGCGACGCAGGTGTAGCGCCCGTGCAGGATCAGCCAGTGATGGGCGTGCAGCCTGAACTCGTCGGGCGTGACCTTCAGCAGTGCCTGCTCGACGGCCAGCGGGTCCCTCCCCGGCGCGAGCCGCGTCCGGTTTGCGACGCGAAAGATGTGCGTGTCCACCGCGATCGTCGGCTCGCCGAAGGCGACATTGAGGACGACGTTCGCGGTCTTGCGTCCGACGCCAGGAAGCTTCTCCAGCGCTGCCCGGTCGCACGGAACGGCGCCGCCGTGCTCGCGCAGCAGGATCTGCGACAGCGCGACGATGTTCTTCGCCTTGTTGTTGTAGAGCCCGATCGAGCTGACGTAAGGGATCAGCCCCTCCACGCCGAGCCTGGCGATCGCGGCGGGCGTGTTCGCCTCCGGGAACAGGCGTGAAGTGGCCTTGTTGACGCCTTTGTCCGTCGCCTGCGCGGACAGCACGACCGCGACCAGCAGCTCGAAGGGCGTCCGGTGCTCCAGCTCGGACCTGGGCTCGGGGTTGGCCGCCCGCAGGCGCTCGAAGATCTGGCGGCGCTTCTGGGGATTCATCGTCTGGCGATTATAAGGACCACGCGCCGCCGGACCTGGACCACGCGGAAACGCCCTGGATTCCCGCTTGCCCTCGTGCGAGAGGGATGGGGCGCGGGTTGTGCCGAGGCGCCGAAAGCGAGGGTCATTGATGCAAGTCCGCGAGTCGGGCGAGGCGCGCGAGGCGTGCTGGAGCGTTCGCGCGCAGATCCGCGTCCTTGTTCAGCAGCGCATACGCCTTGGCCGCCCAAGGCTGCGCGGCGCGGGCGTCGCCACGCGCAACGGCGATCTCCGCGATCTCCTCGAAGACGTAGCCATCCGGTGCGCCCACAGCGTCGAGTTCGCTCGCCAGCGCGCGCTGGATCGTTTCCGCCTCGTCCAGCCTGCCGAGCGAGCGCAGCCCGCGCGCGACCGTCCAGCGGGCGATGCGCGCGCGTTCCACGTCACCCGCGGCCTCGCGCAGTGCGAGAGCGCGCTGCCAGTAGGCGAGCGCTCGGGCGTGATCGCCGCGGTCGTGCATGGTCCAGCCGAGGTTGTTCAGCAGGGACGCGCGCCAGGCGCGCGAACGCGCATCCGTCGCCTTTTCTGCTTCGTCGAGGGCCTTCAGGTTCCAGGCCAACGCTGCTTCGGGCGGGGCGGCGATACCCAGCATGTGCAGCGCGTCGATCCGGTAGTACCCGGCGTTCGGCAACGCGTCGCCGCCGGCTGCGGCGAGCGCCGCCTCGAACAGCGGGGCTGCGGCCGCGCGATCGCCCGACGAATTGCGCAGCCGACCGCGCTCGAGCAGGTAGCGAACGCGAACGCGGGCCGGGGCCCGGTCGAGCGAGGTCTCGACGCGATTGAGGACGCGGTCGGCATCCGCGAATTTCCGCTGCAGCCCAAGCGCACGGGCGATCTGTGTGGACGCCTCGAGCGCTTCGCGCGAGCCGTCTGGGTGCCGGGCCCGTTCGGCGCGAAAGCGCCCTTCGGACGCCCCCGGCGCGTCGAAGTCCCACAGCCGGTCGAGGCGTTCCGAATAGTCGGCGATGGGGCTGGCAAGCGCCGACATCGCGATCACCGCAACGAGGAGCGCGGGTGCGCCGATCATCGTCGATCTCAGGAGTTGGCGATGGCGGCGCGCCGGGCGCGCGCACGCGCCAGCGCGGCGGTCACCGCGGCATCGATCGCAGCCTCGCGCTGTCGAGCGTCGGCGGCGATTGCCGCTGCCTCCTGCCGGCTCGCGATGCGGGCAGCACGGGCCCGGAAGCGCATTCGCGCGGATTTCGCGTCGGCGGGTTCCCAGGATCGTCCCGCGGGCTCCATCGTGATGCAGTCGACCGGGCAGGGCGGAATGCACAGCTCGCAACCGCTGCACAACGATGGCAGGATGCCGTGGAGCCGCTTCCGTGCGCCGATGATGGCGTCGACCGGGCAGGCCCGGATGCACAGCGTGCACCCGATGCAGGCGCCCTCGTCGATGCGGGCGACCAGCAGCGGCCCGGGCACCCCGCGCGTGCTGTCGAGCTCGGGGGCAGGGCGATCGAGCAGGTCGGACAGCGCCGCGAGCACGGCTTCCCCGCCAGGCGGGCAGCGGTTGATGTCGGCTTCTCCGGCGGCAATCGCATCCGCATATGGCCGGCAGGCCGGAAAGCCGCAGCGTGTACATTGCGTCTGCGGGAGCAGGGCGTCGATGCGCTCGGCCAGTGCAGTGCTTGCATGCATGCGTCATTCTAGCCCGCGGCTGCGTCGCGTCCGTGCGAGCACGGCGTCCGCATTCGCAGCCGTCGCATAGCTCCAACGTTGCCAAGTTCCAACCCAGATCTTGACTGACCGTTCGACACACCTCGAGTCCTCGGCCCGGCCTCTCGCCGCGCCGGCAGCAGGCGCGCTGGCCGGCATCGCATGGGCCGTGCAGTGGGCGATCGGCTGGTCGACGATCCTGGCTCGTCCCGTTCCCGCCCGCTGCGTGATCGTCTTCTTTCCGCACACGTCGAACTGGGATTTCGTCATCGGTTTGCTCGCGAAATGGGTACTCGGCATTCATCTGCGATGGGTCGCCAAGGATTCCCTCTTCCGTACGCCGCTGGCACCGCTGTTCCGCCGCTGGGGCGGCATTCCGGTCAATCGCCGCCAGCGCAGCGGCCTGGTCGGCCGCCTGTGCGAGCAGCTTGCCGTGCACGACGAATTCAGGGTGGCGATCGCTCCCGAGGGGACGCGCAGCCGTACCGAGGGCTGGAAGTCGGGGTTCTATCGGCTGGCGCTCGCCGCACGCGTTCCGCTGGGCCTTGCGTACATCGATTACGCGAGGCGCGAGATCGGCATCGGGGCGTGGATCGCGTTGACGGGCGATGTCGAAGCCGACATGGCTGAGATCGCGCGTTTCTATCGCGACCGGACCGCCCGGCGGCCCGAACGGGTCGGACCGGTACGCCTCGACGACGCCGGCACGCTGCGCGAGAATGAGACCGGGATGTCGTGAGGGCGATGCCATGAGCAACCGACCCGGCGACGAAGGGTTTCATCTGCATACCGCCCATTCCGGGCAGGTTCCCGGCGACGTGCGCGAGGGGACTGCGGCCCGGGAGGGGCAGGGACGGCAGACGGGCCATCACGCGCATCCGCATGTCCATGCGCGCGATGGCAGCACGGTGAAGGCGCTGACGTGGGCGCTGGTGCTGACCGGAGCCTTCGCGCTGGTCGAGGCCATCGGCGGCTGGCTTGCCGGCTCGCTCGCACTGCTGTCCGACGCCGGCCACATGGTCACCGACGCGGCGGCGCTGGGACTCGCGCTGTTCGCCCAGTGGGTGGCGCGCAGGCCGCCTTCGGCGCGCGCGTCCTATGGCTACGCGCGCGCCGAAGTGCTGGCAGCGTTCGTCAATGCGCTCGCGCTTCTGCTGCTCGTCGCTTTCATCGTGTTCGAGGCGGTCAGGCGGATGCTCGTGCCTCAGCCGGTCGCGGGCGCGACGGTGATGATCATCGCGGCGGCTGGGCTGGCGATCAACCTGGTCACCGCCTGGATATTGTCACGGGCATCGCAGTCGCAGGGCACCCGGAGCGTGCTGCTGCACGTGCTGTCCGACGCGCTGGGATCGATCGCCGCCCTGGTCGCCGGCGCAGTCATCCTTCGCACCGGCTGGACACCGATCGACCCGCTGCTGTCGCTGCTCACCGCACTGCTGATACTGCGCTCCACCTGGCGCCTGCTCGCGCAGACGACCGGCGTGCTGATGGAAGGGGTCCCCGCCCACCTCGATTACGACGAAATCGGGCATGCGCTCCTCGAGATCGACGGGGTTTCGGGCGTCCACGACCTGCACGTCTGGCACATGGGTGCCGAGGAGGCCGCGCTGTCGGCGCACCTGGCGATCGAAAGGGGGACGCGCTGGCCGGCGATTCTCGACGCAGCGAGGCGGATGCTCGATTCGCGGTTCCACATCGACCACGTCACGCTGCAACCCTCGTGGCCGGTGCAGCCCGCCTTCGGCGATCGGCGCGTCATCCGGATCGCCGCGACCCACCGGGACGGCAAGCGCCGCTGACGCAGGACGCCTTCAGACCCAGTGCGCGCGTCGGAAGCGCCAGAACAGCACGAGATCGATGGCGAGCATGATCCCGAGGGCGAGCGGGTAGCCGTGCTGCCATTCGAGCTCGGGCATGTTCTTGAAGTTCATCCCGTAGATGCCCGCGACCAGCGTGGGAATCGTGATCAGCGCACCCCAGGCTGCAAGCCGCTTGGTGACCTCGTTGTCGGAAATGCCGATCAGCGCCAGGTTGACCTGGATCGCGGTCGTCAGCATTTCGCGGATGCTCTCGATCGTGCCGTTGATCCGCGCGAGGTGGTCGTAGACGTCGCGGAAGTAGTCCTGCATGCCCTGGCACAGCTGGGGCACCCGGCCGCCGTAGAGCTTGCCGACAGCCTCCATCAGCGGCGTGACGACGTGCTTCAGCGCCATCAACGTGCGCTTGAGCGCGTAGAGCTCCTCGATCCTGCTCCGTGTCGAGCCGCCCGCGAACATCCGCTCTTCCGCGGTCTCGAGGCGCGTCTCGAGCTCCTCGAGGATCGGGAAATACCGGTCGACGACGTTGTCGATCAGCGCATAGAAGACGAACCCCGAGCCATGCTTGAGAAGCTCGGGCTCGCGCTCGGCCCGGGCCCTGACCGCCGAGAACCCCGCCTGCGTGCGCCGGCGCACCGTCAGCACGTAGTTGGGCCCGACGAACACCGCGAGCTCACCGATGCGCAGCTCGTCGGTGCCCTCTGCCGACCTGACCATTTCCGCCGGGTGCAGGACCGCGAATAGCGAATCGCCGTATTCCTCGATCTTGGGGCGCTGGTGCCCCTTGCGCGCATCCTCGACGGCGAGCTCGTGGAGCCCGAACTCGGCTGCCATCTGATCGAGCTCCTCCGGCGAAGGCTCGAACATCGCGACCCAGACGAAACAGCCGGAGCGCTCGAGGTACTCGCTGATGTCCTCGATGGGAATTTCCGCGAGCTTCCGGCCGTTCTGGTAGGCGACGCAGGTGACGAGCATGGCGATGAGGTCTACGGGTCCGGTTGCCATCATAGCGATCGGCGCCTGGCCCGGCCAGCGGCCTGTCACCAGCTGCCCGCCCGCGACCTGTCACGGGACCCGGGGACGCCCCGGCGCAGGGCGCCCGATTGCGCGGACCGTGGCCCGGCATTCACCCGACGGGTAAGATGCACGGCAGCTTCGTGCCGCACGCGTTCCCGGTGCAATCCGAGACCACGCGAATCCCGCCCAGACATGATCATCACGTCGCTGCTCGACACCGATCTCTACAAGTTCACCATGATGCAGGTCGTGCTGCATCATTTCCCGGAGGCACAGGTCGAGTACCGGTTCAAGTGCCGCAATCCCGACGTCGACCTTCGACCCTACGTCGACGAGATCCGCCAGGAGATCGGCGACCTGTGCACGCTGCAGTTCACGTCGCGCGAGCTCGACTACCTGCGCAGCTGGCGGTTCTTCAAGAGTGATTTCGTCGACCTGCTGGGCCTGTTCCATCTCGACGAGCGGTTCATCCACGTGGCGCCGATGCCGGACGGCCACGAGATCGAGATCTGGATCAAGGGACCGTGGCTGCATACGATCCTGTTCGAGGTCCCGGTGCTCGCGGTCGTCTCCGAGGTGTACAACCGCAACGTCCACCGCGAGCCCGACTTCGCCGAGGGCCGGCGGCGGCTTGCGGCCAAGATCAGGCAACTGAACGCGGTTCCCGACCAGGACTTCAGGATCGCGGATTACGGCACCCGTCGGCGCTTCTCGCACGATTGGCAGCAGGAGGTCATCGTGTCGCTGCGCGACGGCATCGGCAGCCGCTTCGTCGGCACCAGCAACGTCAAGTTCGCGCTCGAGCACAACCTCACCCCCCTGGGGACGATGGCGCACGAGTACCTGCAGGCCTGCCAGGCGGTCGGACCGCGGCTGCGCGATTCCCAGGTGTTTGCGTTCAACACCTGGGCGCGCGAATACCGGGGCGACCTTGGAATAGCGTTGTCCGACGTCTGCGGCATGGACGCGTTCCTGCGCGATTTCGACCTGTTCTTCTGCAAGCTCTTCGACGGCGTGCGCCACGATTCGGGCGATCCGTTCGAATGGGGCGAGAAGCTGATCGGGCACTACCAGAAGATGCGCATCGACCCCCGCAGCAAGACGATGGTGTTCTCGGACAGCCTCAACGTCCCGCTCGCGCTGCGGCTGTTCGAGTACTTCCGCGGCCGCAGCCAGACCGCTTTCGGCATCGGCACCAACCTCACCAACGACCTCGGCTACGAACCGCTGTCGATCGTCATCAAGATGACCCGCTGCAATGGCCAGCCGGTGGCGAAGATCAGCGACGAGCCGACCAAGGCGATGGACTACGATCCATCCTACGTCGCGTACCTGCGCGAGGTGTTCCAGGTCCCGCAGGTGTCAGCGCCGGTCGCCCGTCGCTGACCCGGGGAGCCGCGATAGCGCGCGCCGGTAGGCGGCGAGCGCCGCGTCGCCGAAGCACGCGAAGACGATGCGCTCCAGGCCGGGCTTGCGCTGCGCGAACCCCGTGGTTTCGCGCAGCGCGATTTCCGTGGCGGCTTCGAGCGGATAGCCGTAGACCCCACAGCTTATCGCAGGGAACGCGATCGATTTCACCCCGTGCTCGCGGGCCAGCGCCAGGGAATTGCGGTAGCAGGCCGCGAGCAGTGCGGCTTCGCCCGCATTGCCGCCGCGCCAGACCGGGCCGACCGTGTGGATGACGTACCGGGCGGGAAGCCGGTAGCCGCGCGTCAGGCGCGCTTCGCCGGTCGGGCAGCCGCCGAGCGTCCGGCATTCGGCGAGCAGCTCCGGACCCGCGGCGCGATGGATCGCGCCATCGACCCCGCCTCCCCCAAGCAGCGCGTTGTTGGCGGCGTTGACGATGGCGTCGACCGCGAGGGTCGTGATGTCGACCTTCTGCGCTTCGATGAGCGTGCCTGCGACGGTGGGCATGTTCGCGGGAAGTCGCGGTTGGCGATGGCGCGGGCGATCGCGCGCACCGACTGCTGCACGCTACGCCGGTTGCCCGGGGTGAGGCAAGCGCCGCGGTCGCCGCCTGCGGGACCCGACCGATGCTCCGGTGTAAAGTGGCCCGATGGCCAGCCCCGTATCCACCGACGATCGCTCCGCCACCGCAGGCACTGCGCGCGCGGAGCGCCCCGACACCCTTGCCGGAGCTTCGAGGCCGTTGCCGGATCGACGGCTGGACCTGCGCGACATCCTCAAGCTGCTCGTGGCCGACGGCATGGTGAGTCCCGGCGACGCCGAGCGCATTGCGCTCTCGCGCACGCAGCGTTTCGAGCACCCGCTGGAGCTGATCGCGGACCAGAGGCTCAAGTCCGCGCTTTCGCCCGGCAAGCCGCTGCACCTCGAACCCCTGGTCGAGTGGCTCGCCGGCAAGCTCGGCGTACCCTACCTGCACATCGATCCGCTGAAGATCGACCTCGGTGCCGTCACGGCGACGATGTCCAACGCGTATGCCGAGCGCTACCGGATCCTGCCCGTTGCCGTCGACCGGACGACACTGACCGTCGCGACCGCCGAGCCTTTCGTCCGCGCCTGGGCCGACGAGCTCGAGCGCATCCTGAAGCTGAAGGTCAGCCTGGTGTTCGCGAACCCGGCCGACGTGCGACGCTACGTCGGCGAGTTCTACAACCTCGCGCGCTCGATGAAGAAGGCGCAGGAGAACTCCAAGGGCGATTTCGCGCTGGCGCGCAACTTCGAGCAGCTCGTCGAGCTGGGTCGCCACGGGCATCTTGATGCCAACGACCAGCACGTCGTGCACATCGTCGACTGGCTCTGGCAGTACGCGTTCGAGCAGCGCGCGTCCGACATCCACATCGAGCCGCGACGCGACGTGGGACTCGTGCGTTTCCGCATCGACGGCGTGCTGCACCAGGCCTATGCGATCCCGACGCTGGTGCTGAACGCCGTCACCTCGCGCATCAAGCTGCTCGCGCGAATGGAGATCGTCGAGCGCAGGCGTCCGCAGGACGGCAGGATCAAGACCGTCGCACTCGACGGCGGCGAGGTCGAGCTGCGCATATCGACGATGCCGACGGCCTTCGGCGAGAAGATCGTCATGCGCATCTTCAGTCCTGAAGTGCTGGTGCGCGACTTCACCGACCTTGGCTTCACTTCGGACGACCGCGCGCGCTGGGAGCAGATGACCGGCGAGCCGCACGGCATCATCCTCGTCACCGGGCCGACCGGTTCCGGCAAGACGACGACGCTCTACTCGACCCTCAAGGGGCTGGCCACGCCGGAGGTGAACGTCTGCACGATCGAGGATCCGATCGAGATGATCGAGCCGGCCTTCAACCAGATGCAGGTGCAGCCCGGCCTAGGGGTGGATTTCGCTTCCGGCGTGCGCACGCTGCTGCGGCAGGATCCCGACATCATCATGGTCGGCGAGATCCGCGACCGCGACACCGGCGACATGGCGGTACAGGCTGCACTCACCGGCCACCTCGTGCTGTCGACGCTGCACACCAACGACGCACCGACGGCGGTGACGCGCATGCTCGACCTCGGTATCCCTGCGTACCTGATCAACTCGACGCTGCTCGGGGTGATGGCGCAGCGACTGGTGCGCACGCTGTGTCCGCACTGCAAGCAACCCGCCGACCCGCCCGACGACCCGACCTGGGCGGCGATGACCGCGCCCTGGCGCGGCGAGAAGCCCGCATCGACGATGGCCGCGAACGGCTGCCTCGAATGCCGGATGACCGGCTACCTCGGGCGCATCGGCCTGTACGAGATCATGCTGATGACTCCGGCGCTGCGCAAGCTGATCACGCAGAACGCCGACGACCGCCTGATACGAGAGCAGGCGTTCCGCGACGGGATGAAGCCGCTGCGCGTCTCGGGCGCGATGAAAGTGGCGGCCGGGCTCACCACCGCCGACGAGGTGATCAAGGTCGCCCCGCTGGCCTGAGCCAGCGGATTCTGCTGCGCTACCTCTTTTTCTTTGGCAGGATGCCCTTGTCGCGCAGCACGTCGCGCGCGATCGACTGCCGCTGCGTGTCCGACATCTTGGGGTAGGTCTTGCGCAGCTTCATGTCGGTGTCCTCGAAGGCCCTGAACGCCTGGGCGTCCCTCTCGCTCAAGCGCCTGTTCTCCGGCAGGCCCAGCGATTTGCGGACGCGCTTGCGTTGAGCGTTGCCGACCAGCTTGGCGAGCAGCAGGACCAGCAGGAGCACGACGGCGATGAAGGCGTAGGGGGCCCAGCGGGAACCGAACATGGCGAGATCCTCGAGCTAGCGATTACGGTCGCAGGAGCATCGCTGCGCCGTGCTCCCGGGGGCATTCTACCGGGTCTCCCAACCGGGTCGACCTTCCGCGGAATCCGTGGCGTCGGCGCCCGATCCGCCGCGCCACCCTGTTTGCGCTAGATCGACCTCGCGACGCGGGCTGGCTGCTGCGGTGACATTCACATTGCGCGACCTCCGGTAGCGGCGGAGAATCGGAGGATCAGGGCCCTTCAGCGCCCGAGCCCGCCGCGGGCGCGGGCATGGCGGCCCCGGACGATGGCGTGCCGGCGGTCACCGAGGCCTGCGAGCCGGATCGCGTCAGCGTCGCCCCCACGATGAGCACGATCGCCGCAAGCACGCAGGTGCCGGCTGCGAGGACGCCGATGGCGATGCGCGCCTTGCGGCTGAGGGCCCAGAAGCGCCTGCCGCACCTCTGGCAGCGATATGGCGAATGAAAGCGATGGGACTCCGCTTCGGAGTGATGAAAGTGGGAGCGCTGGATATCGCTACTCGCGCAGACGGGGCATCGTTTCACGGCGACCTCTCTGCGTGTCGGGATCGGTGATCTCCGGCCATCCGCCCGCACCGCGGACACCCGGTCTCCTGTAGGCGATGTCCTACAACCCCATCAGTTGCGCTCCGATGGACGAAGGCACGGCCCGGGACTGATTCTGATGGGTTCGCAACCCATGGGCCACCGGACCTGCGATGGACATGCACGTCCCCGATGTTTCACCTGAGGAAAATGGCCCGTCGACTGGCTCGACCGCGCCGCCGCGAGTATGCCCGCTTTGCGGCGGGCCGCTGAAACGAATCAAGCGGCATGCCCTCGACCGGATGCTCAGCGTGGTGCGACCGGTTTGGCGCTACCGCTGCATGGCCTTCGGATGCTCCTGGGAAGGACGCCTCCCACGTCGACGATGACACGTGCCGCCTCGACGACGTGAAGCTGTCCTGCGCTTGCATTCAACGGGCAGTGCCGCGCAGGCCCGGACGACAGCAGCCCGCGCTCATCCTCCAGTCGGTCAGGCACCGCGGGCTTTCGTCGTGCGTTGTCATCGGCCACCGTGGAGATGGTAGAAACGCGCGGCCTGGACCAATACGAAGGCGTTCCTGATCCAGGTCGCAATGTCAAAAGCCGTGAGGGTGAACACTTAGACGCGCATATCAAGCGCCTGTGGTCGTTCGCAACCGTGGATGTCCCATTGCGGGATCCAGGCACCACGAGCGAATCGAGGCATGACGTTTACGATGGAGCTCTTCGCGCACAAATGGCGGGCCCATGCCGCGGCCAGCAAAGCCTAGCGAAAGTTCGAGAAGAAAGCTTCGATGTCCTTCGCTGCGGCGCCATAACGTTTGACGACGTAGCGCAGTTCTTCCTCGGTGCATTGCAGCTTCCTGCACCACCAAGCGACGTCGCTCCGCGAGTCGACATCGATCCGGCCCGGTTCCGCCGGTTGATCGGGCTCGACCTTCGCCATTGCATTGTTCGTTGAAGTGACAAGATCGTCGCGCGTCAAAATGCTGTCATTGACCCGTGTCAAAGCTTGAGTTCAAAGCGCCTCGGCGGCGTAGAGCAGCACTCGCGCGTTTCTACGGGCCCGCGGCGTGGGTAGGTAGCGCCCGCCCTGCCCGCGTCGTATCATCCGGCCCGTGGGACCGCGTACACGTTACTAGACCGTCGGCCAGAGAGTCGGGGGCGGCGTCATGCGCAGAATCGTCGCGGCGCGATCTTGCTCGCGACCCAAGGCCCGCCTCAGATGGCGACGGACGTCCCGAAACTTGTCGCCCACCGTTGCGACTGCGACATAGACGTCCGCAGGATCGCATCCGAACGCGGCGCAAAGCGCCTCGACCTCCTGGCGGCTGGCGAGATTGAGGCGCTCGACGTCCTGTGGGGGAGGGGACAGGTTGCCCCCTATCGCGCCGCCCCGGTCCATTGTTCCCACGGATTCCCCCGCGCCACTCGTGATTGGATGGCGCAATCTTGCATCGGTGCGCCTCCGGCGTCATTGATGAACATCAAGCGCCTGAGGCGCCGCTCCGGAATTCAGTTCGCGCTTCTCGTATTTTTTGGCAACATCCCCTTATCCCGCAGGACGTCGCGCGCGATCACTGCCCGCTGCGCGTCGGAGATTCCCGGAAACGATTTCCTGAGCCGCATATCGGTATCTTCGAACACGCGGAACGCGTTCACTTGTTGAGCGGTGAGCCTAGCGTCAGCCGGAAGACCCAGTTTGACGAGGGTCCTGCGTCGCTTGTGGTCGGCGACGAGCTTTGTGAGCAACAAAAGCAATACGACAACTGCGAGACCAAAGCCGATCGGGAGCCAGTAATGTCCCATTGGATTCCTCCGCGCAGAATGCTGAATCCATCGGCAGCAAGCGTCGTGCCAGTAGCATCGCGAAACGCGCGATGCGCTTCTACCGCTCCCGCTAGGATCGGACCTTGCCGGACGTTGCTGGAAGTGAGACTGGCGGATGGGGTGGGATTCGAACCCACGAATCGCTTGCACGATTGCCGGATTTCAAGTCCGGTGCATTCAACCGCTCTGCCACCCATCCCGGGGGCGCCGGGGAAGTGCCCGGCGGGGTATTGATTCTGCGGGCACCGCACAAATCTTAGCAAGCGTGTCTTGCGGCTTGGGGGGACGGCCAGGATGGCCAGGATGGCCAGCCGATTGAAACTACGGGCGATTCTGCTAGTCTAATTGACGTAAAGGCCCTTTCGGGGCAGGGGTATCGATGGCGATGCCCCCATTGCGGA
>JAJXTF010000280.1 GCA_021784125.1 Pseudomonadota bacterium
CGTGCCGTCGATTGCGTCGAAACCGCCGCGGGCATCCCCGCCGCCGTGCGCGCCGCGGACGCGGTGATCGAGGCGGGCCCCGAGAATCTCGAGCTCAAACGCCGGATATTCGCGGAGATCGAAGCCTCCGCGCCGACACGCGCGCTGCTCGCGAGCAACACCTCGGTGATCCCGATCACGCAAATCATGCGCGATCTCGCGCATCCGGATCGGGCGCTCGGTACGCACTGGTGGAATCCACCTCACCTGGTTCCCCTGGTCGAGGTCATCAAGACGACGCGAACCTCGGCGGCGGCCGTCGAGGCGATGACCGGCTTGCTGAGGCAGGCGGGGAAGACGCCGGTGACGGTGCACAAGGACGTCCCGGGCTTCGTCGGCAACCGGCTCCAGCACGCGCTTTGGCGCGAGGCGATCGCGCTCGTCGCGGACGGCGTATGCGATGCCGAAACCGTCGACACGGTCGTCAAGGCGAGTTTCGGCCGGCGGCTCGCCGTACTCGGACCGCTGGAGAATGCCGACCTGGTCGGCACCGATCTCACGCTCGCGATACACGAGACGGTGCTCGCGGACCTCGATCGCAGCCCTGGACCCTCGCCCTACCTTCGCGCGCTCGTCAGCGCCGGCAAGCTCGGCATGAAGACCGGCGAAGGATTTCGCCGCTGGACGGCCGCTTCGCAGACCGCGCTGCGCGAGCGGGTGGCCGCGTTCCTGAAACACTTGAACGACCGGGGCGTCTGAGACCCCGCGGAGCCTGCGCATGAGCACCAGCTCGAGCAAAGTCATCATCACCTGTGCCGTGACCGGCGCGATACACACGCCGACGCTGTCCGCCGGACTACCGTACACGCCGGCCGACATCGCCCAGCAGGCGATCGACGCGGCGAAGGCGGGCGCGTCGATCCTGCACCTGCACGCGCGCAACCCGGCCGACGGATCGCCGACCGGTGATCCGAACGTGTTCGCACAGTTCCTGCCGCGGATCCACGCGGAAAGCGACGCGGTGATCAACCTGACGACCGGCGGCAGTCCGGAGATGACCGTCGAGCAACGCCTGGCCGCGGCGCTGCGCTTTCGGCCCGAAATGTGCTCGCTGAACATGGGATCGATGAATTTCTCGTTCCACGGCATGGGCGCGAAGATCTCGAACTGGAAGTTCCCGTGGGAAAAGAAGTACATCGAGGACAGCGAGGCGTTCATCTTTCGCAACACGTTTCGCGACGTTGCGCGGGTCTACCAGCTGATGTCCGACTTCGGCACCCGCTACGAGCACGAGTGCTACGATATCGGGCATCTGTACAATCTCGCGCATTTTCTCGATCGCGGGCTCGCGAAGCCGCCGCTCTGGATCCAGAGCGTGTTCGGGATCCTCGGCGGGATCGGCGCCGATCCGGACAACGTGGTATTCATGCGCCGTACGGCGGATCGCTTGTTCGGCAACGATTATGTCTGGTCGGTGCTCGCCGCCGGACGCCAGCAAATGCCGCTGGTCACGCAGGCGGCCATGATGGGCGGGAACGTCCGCGTCGGCCTCGAGGACTCTCTTTATATCGAGCGCGGCAAGCTCGCTGCGTCGAACGCCGAGCAGGTGACGAAAATCCGGCGAATCCTCGAGGAACTCGGCTTGCAGGTCGCGACTCCGGAGGAGACGCGGCGAATGCTCGCACTCAAGGGGCGGCAGCACGTGAAAATCTGATCGTGCTAGACTCGCGGAGAAACTCGATCGAGCACGGATCCTAGAACAACATGGCGGATACCTCCGTTCGGCGACAGCGCGATCCTGCGGCCGGCGCGCCGAAGCAGAGCATCCAGGTCATCACGCGCGCCGTCGCGGTCCTGCGCGTGCTGGAAGGCGAGCCCGAGGGGCTCAGTCTCGGCCAGATCTCCCAGCGCGTCGGACTCGCGCGATCGACCGTGCAACGCATCGTCGACGCACTGCGTGCGGAACACTTCTTGATCGCCGCTTCGCCGAGCGCCGGCGTGCGGCTCGGTCCCGCATTGATCCGGCTGGCCGCTTCCGCGAGCGTCGAGTTCGATCACATCACTCGACCGATCATGGCAGACCTCGCGCAGAAGGTCGGGGAGACCGTCGACTTGTCGTTGCTGAAGGGTCAGTCGGCCGTATTCACCGACCAGGTCCAGGGACGTCACCGTCTCCGGGCGGTATCCGCGATCGGCGAGAGCTTCCCCTTGCACTGCACCGCGAACGGCAAGGCCTTGATGAGCGTGCTGCCGGAAGAGAAGCTCAATCGCATCTTGCGCGGACCGCTGCCCAAACTGACGCCGAATACGATCACGAAGGCGACCGATCTGCGGCGCGAAATCGACGTCTGCCGCCGGACCGGATTCGCGGTCGACAACGAAGAGCACACCGAGGGCATTTCGGCGGTCGGCAGCGCTTTCATCGATCCGATCGGGCGCGCCATCGCGCTGTCGATCCCGGTGCCGACGACGCGGTTCAATCGAACGCGGCACGACCTCGCGACCGAGCTCCTCGCCGCGCGCCAACGGATCATCGAGGCGCTCGGAACCCCGTCGGGCTGAGCGCGGAACCGCCCACGCCGAATTTATCGTGCGGCGGGTGCCGGTGAGGCCGGCGGCGGCGCCATCCCGTAGGAGCCCATGCGCCCGAAATCGGGCAAGCCCGGGTGAGGCTCGAATCGCACCCGGCAATCGATGACTGCGGGAAGGCCGGAGGCGAGCGCGCGCGCGATGGCCGGCGCCACCTCGGCGCGGGTCGACACCGATTCCCCATGGCATCCGAAGCCTCGCGCGATCGCGGCGTAATCGGTGCCCTCGAGGTCGTCGCCGAGCGTGAAGCCATAGCCGCGCTGGTGCGCGATCTTGATCACGCCCCACGAGGCGTTGTTGTGCACGATGTTGACGACCGGCAGGCCATAACGCCGCGCGGTGTCGAGTTCCTGAACCGTGAATCCGAACGCGCCGTCGCCCGTCACGTTGAACACCGGCGCCGCCGGACGCCGCAACTTCATCGCCAGCGCATAGGGTAATCCGAAGCCCAACTGCGTCATCCCTGCTTCATTGAAACGCGTCCGCGGCGCGTCGCACGGCGTGAAGTCGTTGGTCCAGAACGTCGTGTGACCGCCGTCGTACACGACGATCGCATCCTGCGGCAACGCGGACGCGAATTCCGATGCCAGTGTTGCCGGATGCATCGGCTCGGTGGAATCGGCCGCGAGCGCGCGCAGCGCGGCGCGGTGCGCCTCGCGGGTCGCGAGGAGCGATCCCGTCCATCCGCGGACCTCGGCGCGGGCCGTCGGAGCGTCCACGCGCTCGAGGATCCCCGCCAGCGCGAGCCTGGCGTCCGCCTGGATCGCGACGCCGGCCGGCCAGTGCGCACCGAGCACCGCAGGATCCGTCGATATGTGGATGAGTTTCATCTGTGCGCCAAACTTCGGACCCGCCTCGTCCCACAGCCACGGTGACAGCCGGCAGCCCACCGCGACGACGACGTCCGCTTCGCGACAGGCCCGCGCGAACGCCGGACCGCTGATCACCGCAGCGTGCCCCGCATAGCGCGGATCCTCGCTCGACACCACGCCGAGCGCCGACTGGGTGGCGGCGGTCGCGGCGCCGACCCGGGCGGCGAGCGCACGAAACGCCTCTGCCGCGCCGGACTGAGCCACC
>JAJXTF010000281.1 GCA_021784125.1 Pseudomonadota bacterium
GACGCCCCCCGACGAGGACGGCAGCGCCGACATGCAGTACGTGCTGCAGGCGGCGCGCAACATCGGGCGCCGGATGACGCAGTGGACGCTCGTCGTCGACAAGTCGACGGTGCCCGTGGGCACCGCCGAGCGCGTGCGCGAAGCCATCGCCGAGGAGCTCGCCGCCCGCGGCGTCGACATTCCCTACGCGGTCGCGTCGAACCCGGAATTCCTGAAGGAAGGCGCCGCGGTCGAGGATTTCATGAAGCCCGACCGGGTCGTCATCGGTGCCGACAACGACCGGGCGATCTCCATCCTGCGCAGCATCTACGCGCCATTCCAGCGTAATCGCGAGCGCCTGCTGGTGATGGACCTGCGTTCGGCCGAGCTCACCAAGTACGCTGCCAACGCGATGCTCGCCACGCGGATCTCGTTCATGAACGAGCTCGCGAACCTCGCCGACCGCCTCGGCGCCGACATCGAGGCGGTGCGCCAGGGCATCGGCTCGGATCCGCGCATCGGCTATCAGTTCCTCTACCCCGGCGCGGGCTACGGCGGAAGCTGTTTCCCCAAGGACGTCAAGGCACTGCAGCACACCGCCCAGCGGCATGGCCTGCCGCTTCGCCTCCTCGAAGCGGTCGAGGCGGTCAACGACATCCAGAAGGAGGTGCTGGTCGACAAGATCGTCGCGCATTTCGGCGCCGACCTCACCGGGCGCCGCTTCGCGCTGTGGGGGCTCGCATTCAAGCCGAACACCGACGACATGCGCGAGGCGCCTTCGCGTGTCATCATCGATGCGCTGCTTCGCCGCGGCGCGTCGATCTGCGCCTACGATCCGGTGGCAATGGACGAGGCGCGACGCCTGCTGGGCGACGCACCCGGAGTGTCGTTCGCGGCCAATCCGCTGGCTGCCTGCGAGGGCGCCGACGCACTGGTCGTCGTCACCGAATGGAAGGAATTCCGCAGTCCCGATTTCGACGCGCTGCGCAGGCACCTGAAGCAGCCGGTGATCTTCGACGGCCGCAATCTCTACGAGCCCGACGTCGTGCGCGCCGCGGGCTTCGAATACCGGGCGATCGGTCGGCGATGAGCGCCGCGGCAACGTTCGCGTACGCGGGGGGGTCATGACTTCCGGTTTCTCCGCCTGGCGTACGCGGGTCGCGCAGGCGCGGCTGCTGGTGGTGGGCGACGTGATGCTCGACCGCTACTGGTTCGGCGACGTCGAGCGCATCTCGCCCGAGGCCCCGGTTCCCGTCGTCAAGATCGCGCGCTCGGAAGAGCGCCCCGGCGGGGCGGCGAACGTCGCGCGCAATGCGGCGGCCCTGGGGGCGCAGGCGACGCTGCTCTCGGCGACGGGTGACGACGAGCCCGCCGACGCGCTGCTGCGCATGCTCGCCGCCGATGGCGTGCGCACCTCCTTCCTGCGCGACGCCGCGCTGACGACGACGGTCAAGCTGCGCGTCATCGGCCGGCAGCAGCAGCTGTTGCGCATCGACTTCGAGACCGCCCCGTCGCACGAGCTCCTCGCTTCCAAGCTCGCCGATTTCGACGCTTTGCTCATCGACACCGATGCGGTGGTGCTCTCCGACTACGGCAAGGGTGGGCTCGCCCACATCGCGACGATGATCGGGCGGACGCGGGCGGCAGGAAAGCCCGTGCTCGTCGATCCCAAGGGGGAGGACTGGGACAAGTACCGCGGCGCAACGCTGGTGACGCCCAACCGCGGCGAGCTCCGGCAGGTCGCCGGCCGCTGGCGCGACGAGGCCGACCTCGAGCGCCGAGCCCAGGCCCTGCGCCGCGACCTCGAACTCGGTGCGCTGCTGGTCACCCGTTCGGAGGAGGGGATGAGCCTCTACTCGGACGGCGGGACGCTGACCATTCCCGCGCAGGCGCGCGAAGTCTTCGACGTCTCCGGCGCGGGCGATACCGTCATCGCGACGCTCGGCGCGCTGCTCGCCGCCGGCGCAGCTCTGTCCGACGCCGTCGCGATCGCCAATCGGGCGGCGGGCATCGTCGTCGGCAAGCTCGGCACGGCGACCGTCAGCCCCGATGAGCTCGTCTGACGGGCGCTGATCGCAACCTCAGATGGCCAAGCCCAGGACCAAGACCGTCTACGCCTGCACCGAGTGCGGCGGCCAGTCCCCCAAGTGGCAGGGCCAGTGTCCGAGCTGCGGTGCGTGGAACACCCTGGTCGAAAGCCTCGCGGCGCCCCTTCCCACCCGGTTCGAGAATGTCGCCGGCACGCGCTCGGCGATCACGAAGCTTTCGGCGGTCGAGGCGCGCGCGACGCAGCGCATCCCGACCGGACTCGAGGAATTCGATCGCGTGCTGGGGGGCGGACTCGTCCCCGGCGGTGTGATCCTGCTGGGGGGCGATCCGGGCATCGGCAAGTCGACGCTGCTGCTGCAGGCCGGTGCCGCGCTGGGGGCTGCGCACCGCACGCTCTACGTGACCGGCGAGGAGTCGGCCGAGCAGATCGCGCTGCGCGCGCAGCGTCTCGGACTGGTCAATGCCCCGATCGAGTTGCTCGCGGAAGTGCAGCTCGAAGCGATCGTCGCGGCGATCGGCGCGGCCTCGCCCGAGGTCGTCGTCATCGACTCGATCCAGACGATGTACACCGAGGCACTCGCTTCGGCGCCGGGCAGCGTCGCCCAGGTGCGCGAATGCGCGGCCCAGCTGACGCGCATGGCCAAGCAGCGCGGCATCGTCGTGCTGTTCGTCGGCCACGTGACCAAGGAAGGCGCGATCGCGGGCCCGCGCGTGCTCGAGCACATCGTCGACACCGTGCTGTATTTCGAGGGCGACACGCATTCGAGCTTCCGCCTGGTGCGCGCGATCAAGAACCGCTTCGGCGCCGCCAACGAGCTCGGGGTGTTCGCAATGACCGAGCGCGGTCTGAAAGGCGTGGCCAATCCCTCGGCGCTGTTCCTGTCGCAGCACGCCGAGGGCGTTCCCGGATCGGCGGTCGTCGCGACGCTGGAAGGCTCGCGCCCGCTGCTGGTCGAGGTGCAGGCCCTCGTCGATCCGATCCAGGGCGGGTCGCCGCGACGCCTCGCCGTCGGCCTCGACCCGCAGCGGCTCGCCTTGCTGCTCGCGGTGCTGCATCGCCATGGCGGGGTCGACACCGCGGGATTCGACGTCTTCGTCAATGCCGTCGGCGGGGTGCGGATCCTCGAGCCCGCCGCCGATCTCGCGGTCATGCTCGCTGTCTGTTCATCCATTAGAAACAGGGCATTGCCAACGAAAGCTCTTATTTTCGGTGAGGTCGGACTTGCAGGCGAGATCCGCCCGGTGCAGCGCGGTCAGGAACGGCTGAAGGAGGCCGCCAAGCTCGGGTTCCGCACTGCATTGATCCCGAATCTCAACAAACCGAAGCAAGCCATTGATGGCATTGGCATCGTTGCCGTAGATCGCATCGATCAGGCGCTCGAGTTCCTGCGGCAGTAGTCCCGATCTGGACGGTTCGTCGCGAAGCTCCGGGGCAATCGCGCCGCAGTCAGCGCCTCATGGCAATCCGACGCGGATTGGCTCACGGACGCCGCGCCGGTACTGGTCGGCCATCGCCAGGTATGCCGTTTCCAGCGCACGGGTCGTCGCCGCGGTGTCGAACAGCGGACTCTGCCGTCCGGGCCCGTCGAGGTATTCGCGCATGCGCCGCCGCTCGCC
>JAJXTF010000282.1 GCA_021784125.1 Pseudomonadota bacterium
CGTCGTCACCGTGCTGGGCGGGCTGGGATCGATTCCCGGCGCATTCGCCGCCGCGCTGCTGATCGGGATCATCAAGGCGCTGTGCATCGCCGCAGGAACGGTCGACGTCGCCGGAACGACGATCGCGATGCCCAAGCTGACGCTGGTCATCGAGTTCATCGTCATGGCGCTGGTGCTGATGATCCGTCCGACCGGACTGCTCGGCGCGCCGGCAGCGCTGCAGCCAGTCCCGCTCGCGGCGGTCGAACGAGCGCTCGTGGTGCGCCCCGCGGCGCGCCAGGCCGTCGCGGCGATCGCGCTCTGCGCCGGCGGCTTGCTGCTGCCGCTTGCAGGCGACAGCTACGCCCTGGTGCTCGCCACCGACATCCTGGTCGCGTCGCTGTTCGCCGGCAGTCTGCAGCTGCTGACCGGGCGCGGCGGCATGACGTCCTTCGGCCATGCCGCGTGGTTCGGCATCGGCGCCTACGCCGCGGCGATCGGCGCGACCCACGGGCTTCCCTTCGCCGTCGACCTCGCCGCGGCGCCGGTCAGCGCAGCGCTCGCCGCGCTGGCCTTCGGCGTGGTCTGCGCGCGCCTGTCGGGCATCTATTTCGCGATGCTGACCCTCGCGTTCGCCCAGATCGCCTGGTCGATCGCGCTCGACTGGGACAGCGTGACCGGTGGATCGAACGGCATCACCGGGGTCTGGCCACCCTCCGCGCTCGCCGATCCTTCGCGCTATTACCTCGTCGTGCTGGCGATCGTCGCGCCCGCGCTGGCGGCGCTGGTCGTCATCGCTTTCACCCCGTTCGGATACGCGTTGCGTGCAGGTCGGGATTCGCCGCTGCGTGCCGCTGCGATCGGCATCGACGTCGGGCGCCGGCGCATCAAGGGGCTTTGGCTGTCCGGCGCTTTCGCGGGCCTGGCGGGCGGCCTCTACGCGTATTCCAAGGGGGGGATCGGCCCGGACGCCCTCGCGATCCCGCGTTCGGTCGACGCGCTGGTGATGATGCTGATCGGCGGCCTGGGCGCGTGGTTCGGTCCGCTGGCCGGCTCGGCTGCCCTGACACTGCTCCAGGACACGCTCTCGCGCACGACGGACTACTGGCGCGCGTACGTCGGTGCGGCGATCCTGGTCCTGGTGCTGCTGTTTCCCGGCGGCGTCGGGGGCGTCGTCGCCGCGTGGTCGCGCCGGCTGCGCAAGACGGCATGAGCGGCGAGATGCTGGCCGTCAGCGGGCTCGGGAAGTCCTTCGGCGGCGTCGCCGCCCTGCGCCGGCTGAGCTTCACCGTCGACCGCGGCGAAGTCCTCGCACTGATCGGGCCCAACGGCGCAGGCAAGACGACCTGTTTCAACGTGATCCACGGCCAGCTCGCGCCGGACACGGGGGACGTCCGCTTCGAAGGCCGGTCGATCGCGGGCCTGCCGACCCATGCAATCGCGCGCCTGGGCATCGGCCGCACGTTCCAGGTCGCGACCACCTTCGCGTCGATGACGGTGCGCGAAAGCGTGGTCCTCGCCCTCGCCGCCCGCGATGGCGGCGACGCCCGCGTCGCCACCGGCCTGCTCCCGGCGCGCTCGGCCGACGCCGACGCCCTGCTCGATCGCGTTCGGATCGGTGAGCTCGCCGACACCCATTGCGCCGCGCTTGCCTATGGTGATGCCAAGCGCGTCGAGCTCGCGCTGGCCCTCGCAGGCAACCCGCGGCTGCTGCTGATGGACGAACCCACGGCCGGCATGACACCGCAGTCGCGGCGCGAGCTGATGCTGCTTGCGACCGGACTCGTGCGCTAAGGCGCGGTCGCGATGCTCTTCACCGAGCACGACATGGACATCGTCTTCGAGTTCGCCGACCGCATCATCGTGCTCGACCACGGCGCAGCCATCGCCGCCGGATCGCCGGAGGCGATTCGCGCCAATCCGATCGTGCAGGCGACCTACCTCGGAGCCCCGGAGGGGCCGGAGCGGTCCTAGGACGACCCCCGCCGCCACGCCAGGACGCGCGGCGGTCTGCGCGGCGTGCCCGGCGCGTCGTGGGTCGGCACGCCGACGATGATCGGCGCAATCGCCGAATACGCGTCCGGAATTTCCAGTTCGCGCTTCACCTGCGGCAGGTTCAGCGCCGTCACTGCCGAGCCGATGACGCAGCTGCCGAGCCCCATCGCGCAGGCGGCGAGCATCAGGTTCTCCGCGGCCAGCCAGCAGTCGGCTGCGGCGAACGGCGCGCCGGAGAGGTCGCCGATGACGATCAGCGTCCCGGCGTCGTAGAAGACGTTGAAGTCCGGACGCTCGAAGGCGTCGAGCGCATGGCCGCCGCGATCGAGATCGGCGCGACGCGCCTCGCCGACGAACAGCGGCTTGGCGCGATCGGACAGGCGGCGCAGCGCTTCCCGGTCCTGGACCACGACGAAGGCCCAGGGCTCGGCGTGCACGGCAGTCGGCGCGCGCACGGCTGCGGCAAGCAGCGCTTCGACGGTGCTGCGATCGACCGGATCGCCCTTGTAGGCGCGCACCGAGCGACGCCTCTCGATCGCGGCCCCGACTGTCATGGAAGGAGCCTCGGCTGTCATCTCGTACTCCCGGCTGCACCCGGATCCGGCGTCGAAAGGATCGCGCCGCTCATCGGCTCGACGCAGGTCAGCAGGTCCTCGACGTCCTTGACCCCGTCCACGCCCTCGGCGAGGACGCGCAGCGCGCGCCGCGTACGCTCGTCGAAGATCGTTCCCTGCAGTCGGACGGCGCCCTCGCGTACCGAGACCTGCACCGAATGCGACGGGGCCCAGCTCTGCCGCTTCATCTCCGAGACGATCCTGCCCCGGATCCCCTCGTCGCTCGTCCGGGAATGGCGGTCGGCGTCCAGACGCTGCGCCAGGGCCAGCATCAGGTCGGCGCGACTGACGATCCCGACGATCCTTCCGTCGTCCACGACGGGCAGCCGCTTGATCGCGTGCTCCTCCATCAGGCGCACGACCTCGCCGAGCGGGGTGTCGCTACCGACGCTGATCACCTCCGGCGTCATGACGTCGCGCACGCGATGTCCATGTGCCCGCGCATAGGCGTCCGCGCCCGGGCCGCTGCCCGCCAGCAGCTCGAGCCAGCGACGCCTGGGTTGCTCGGTGCCCGTTTCGAAGCGGCGGACGAAGTCCCCCTCGGTGACCATTCCGACCAGCCGCCCCGCAGCGTCGACGACGGGCATGCCGCTCACCTGATGCGCGACCATGCGGCCAATGGCGTCCAGCACCGTTGCGTCCGGTGCGATGCTGACGGCACCGTGTGTCATGACATCCCTGCTCTTCATCGCCGCCTCCGCAAAGCTGCGGGCGCATCTGCGGCAGCGCCCCGCTGCATACGCTAACGCGCCCGCTGCGCGAGGCCATTGACCGGAATCAAGGGCGGGCGTCGCACGCGGGCGCGCGTGCCTGCGCGATTCCGCGACGCCGGGATACCGGTTCAGCCGTAGCGGACCCGGGACAGCCTGCGAAGTTCGTCGGGCGTGGTCGTCGGGTAGCCGAAGAATTCCAGGTACGCGGGAATCATCTCGAACAGCATGTCGGTGCCGACCTGCACCGGACAGCCCTTGTCCATCGCCGCGCGCAGCAGGGGTGTGTATTCCTCCTTCATCACGACCTCGCCGACGAAGGTTCCGACGCCG
>JAJXTF010000283.1 GCA_021784125.1 Pseudomonadota bacterium
CTCTCCCCGCGATTTCCTTCGCTACGCGCTCGCCAACAACGTCGACAAGCTGAAGACGCCCGGCAAGGCGCTCTACTCCTGCCTGCTCGCGCAGGATGGTGGCGTCCTCGACGACCTGATCGTCTACTTCCTGCGCGAGGATTTCTTCCGCCTCGTCGTCAATGCCGCGACCGCGGACAAGGACATCGCCTGGCTCGAGTCGCTCGCTGCGGCGCGGTCGCCCGGCCTTCGGCTCGTCCCGCGCGGCGATCTCGCGATGATCGCGGTGCAGGGTCCCCATGCGCGCGAGAAGGTCTGGCGGGCGATCCCCGGCAGCGAGGCGGCGAGCGCCGCACTCGGGCCGTTCAATGCGGCGACGCTTGCGACGCGGGATCTGGGCGAGGTGTTCATCGCGCGCACCGGCTACACCGGCGAGGACGGCTTCGAAATCGTCCTGCCCGCGATCCATGCCGAGGCGCTGTGGCGCGCCCTCGCCGCCGCGGGTGTCGCAGCCTGCGGCCTGGGCGCGCGCGACACCCTCCGGCTGGAGGCGGGGATGAACCTCTACGGCCAGGACATGGACGAGGGCGTGTCGCCGCTGGAATCGGGGCTCGCCTGGACCGTGGACCTCGCGGCCGAGCGCGATTTCGTCGGCAAGGCCGCGCTCCTCGCCCGTCCTGCCCGGCGCCGGCAGGCCGGCCTGGTCCTCGTCGACACTGGCGGTGTGCTGCGTGCGCGCCAGTCCGTGCAATGCGATGCGGGCGAGGGCGAGATCACCAGCGGCACGTTCTCGCCCACGCTGCGCAAGTCGATCGCGCTGGCGCGCCTGCCTGCGGCGGTCGCGGTCGGCGATACCGTGCACGTCCAGGTCCGCGACAGGCGCCTCGCGGCGCGCGTCGTGAAGCCGCCGTTCGTCCGCAACGGCCAGGTCCTCGTCCAGTGAAAACAGCAGTACCTCTCCCGGGAGTCCCGCGATGAACGTCCCCCCGAATCTCAAGTACGTCGCCAGCCACGAATGGATCCGCGCCGAATCCGACGGTACGGTCACCATCGGCATCACCGACCACGCGCAGGCCGCGCTGGGCGACCTGGTCTACGTCGAGCTGCCCGCGCCCGGGCGCAAGCTCGCCGCGGGCGAGGCCTGCGCGATCGTCGAATCGGTGAAGGCCGCGAGCGACGTCTATGCGCCGGTGTCGGGCGAGGTCGTCGCCGCCAACGATGCGCTCTCCGGCACCCCGGAGGCGGTCAACCAGGATGCCTACGCCGCATGGCTGTTCCGGCTGCGGCCGAGCGAAGCCTCGCAACTCGCGGCCCTGATGGATGCCGCCGCGTATTCGAAGCTCGTCGCCGAGTCCTGATCCCCTTGCGCGGCTCCGCCCGTCGCGTTCGCGCGACGGGCCGCCGCGGAGCGAACGCATGAACTTGAAGGCATCTGCAGACGCGTCGCTGGCCATCCTCGAGGACCACGACGCTTTCGTCGCGCGCCACGTCGGCACGGCGGCGCAGGACCAGGCCGTGATGCTGGAAGCCCTGGGCTACCCGACACGCGACGCGTTGGTCGATGCGATCGTCCCCGAAGCGATCCGCCTGCGCGAGCCGCTGGCGTTGCCGGGTCCGGTAGGCGAGACCGAGGCGCTCGCGAGGCTGCGGGCGATCGCCTCGCGCAACCGCATCCTGAAGTCGTTCATCGGCCAGGGCTACTACGGCACGCATACGCCCGGGGTCATTCTGCGCAACGTGCTGGAGAACCCCGCCTGGTACACGGCGTACACGCCGTACCAGGCCGAGATCTCGCAGGGGCGGCTCGAAGCGCTGGTGAATTTCCAGACGATGGTCTGCGACCTGACCGCGATGGAGATCGCCAACGCGTCGATGCTCGACGAGGCGACGGCCGCCGCCGAGGCGATGACGCTGTTGCGACGGGTCTCGAGCTCGGCGAGCGCGCGTTTCTACGTCGCGGACGACGTGCTTCCGCAGACGCTGGACGTCGTGCGCACGCGCGCGCACCCGCTGGGCATCGAGGTGGTGACCGGGCCCGCCGGGGACGCGCCGGACGCGCGGGCCTTCGGCGTCCTGCTGCAGTACCCCGGCGTCGACGGTCAGCTGCGCGACTGCCGCGCGCTGGCCGGGGCGCTCCACGCGCAGGGCACGCTGGTCGCGGTCGCGACCGACCTGCTGGCGTTGACGCTGATCGCTCCGCCAGGCGAATGGGGTGCCGACGTCGCGGTCGGGTCGGCGCAACGTTTCGGCGTCCCGATGGGATTCGGCGGGCCGCACGCCGGATTCATGGCCACGCGCGACACCTTCAAGCGTTCGATGCCCGGCAGGCTCGTCGGCGTCTCGATCGACGCCGCCGGCCGGCCCGCCTACCGCCTCGCGCTGCAGACCCGCGAGCAGCACATCCGCCGCGAGAAGGCGACGTCGAACATCTGCACGGCGCAGGTGCTGCTCGCAGTGATGGCGAGCATGTACGCCGTCTATCACGGCGCCGAGGGTCTCGTGCGGATCGCGCGGCGCGTGCACCGGCTGACGATGATCCTGAAGGCGGGCCTCGCCCGGCTCGGGTATTCCGCCGCCAACGACCACGCTTTCGACACGCTGACGCTTCCCACTGGTGCGAAGACGCGCGCGATTTTCGAACGCGCGCTGGAGGCAGGCATGAACCTGCGGCGAGCCGGTGCCGAATCACTCGGCATCTCGCTCGACGAGACGTCGACGCGCGACGACGTGGCCGCGCTGTGGCGCGCGTTCGCGGGCGCCGACGTACCTTTCGACATCGACGCCATCGATGCCGAGGTCGGCGACGGCATCCCCCCGCCGCTCCTGCGGACGAGCGCATTCCTGACCCATCCGGTGTTCCGGCGCCACCGGTCGGAAACGCAGATGCTGCGCTACCTGAGGAGCCTCGCCGACAAGGACCTGGCGCTCGATCGCGCGATGATCCCGCTGGGCTCGTGCACGATGAAGCTCAACGCGACGTCCGAGATGCTGCCGGTCACCTGGCCCGAGTTCGCGGCGTTGCATCCTTTCGTTCCCGCCGACCAGACGCAGGGTTACGCCGAGATGATCGGCGGGCTCGAGCGGATGCTGTGCACGGTCACCGGCTACGATGCCGCGTCGCTGCAGCCCAATGCCGGATCGCAGGGCGAATACGCGGGCCTGCTGATGATCCGTGCGTATCACGCCGGCCGCGGCGAGGCGCAGCGAGACGTCTGCCTCATTCCAGCCTCGGCCCACGGGACGAACCCGGCATCGGCGCACATGGCGGGGATGCAGGTCGTCGTCGTCGCCTGCGACCGCGACGGCAACGTCGACCTGGCCGACCTCGAGGCCAAGGCGCTCGCGCACCGCGACCGGCTCGCCGCGATCATGGTCACGTACCCGTCGACCCACGGCGTGTTCGAGGGCGGGATCGTGCGCATCTGCGACATCGTCCATGCGCAAGGCGGGCAGGTGTACGTCGATGGCGCGAACCTCAACGCGCTGGTCGGCCTCGCCGCGCCGGGGAAGTTCGGCGCCGACGTGTCGCACCTCAATCTCCACAAGACGTTCTGCATTCCGCACGGCGGCGGCGGTCCCGGTGTGGGCCCGGTGGCGTGCAGGGCCCATCTCGCGCCGTTCCTGCCGGGGCAT
>JAJXTF010000284.1 GCA_021784125.1 Pseudomonadota bacterium
TGAACCCGGATATTTCCGCGCCGTTCGTGCAGATCACGATCCAGGAGCCGGGGGCGGCGCCGAGCGAGATCGAGACGCAGATCCTGCGCCGCGTCGAAGCGGCGGTCGCGAACATCGGCAACGTCAAGCACATCACCTCCTGGGCGACGCAGGGGGTCGCGCAGACGGTCGTCGAGTTCCGGATCGGCACGCCGATCGACCGCGCGACCAACGACGTTCGCGATGCGGTCGCGCGGGTGCGTGCGGATCTGCCGCAGGACATCGAGGAGCCGCAGGTCACGCGGCTCGACGTCGACGGCGGGGCGATCGTCTACTACGCGGTCAGCGACCCGTCGATGAGTCCCGCGCAGCTGTCGTGGTTCGTCGACGACACCGTCGCGAAACGTCTGCTCGCGCTGCCCGGCGTCGCGCGCGTGACCCGTTCCGGCGGCGTCGACCGCGCGGTCCGGGTCGATCTCGATCCGGCGCGCATGGAATCCCACGGGATCACCGCGGCCGAGATCGGACGGCAGCTGCGCGACGTGAACGTCGACGTCCCGGGGGGACGTGCCGACATCGGTGGCGCGGAGCAGGCGATCCGGGTGCTCGGCGGCGTGCACAGCGTCGCGAAACTTGCGGACCTGCGCCTGCGGGTGCCGAACGGCAGCACGGTGCGGCTCGGCGACATCGCTCACGTCTACGACGGCGCCGGGGCGGTCCGCAGCATCTCCCGCCTCAACGGGCAGCCGGCGACCACGTTCGCGGTGTACAAGGCGAAAGGCGCATCCGACGTCGATACGCTGCACCGGGTCGAGGGCGAACTCGCGAAGATCTCGAAGGAGTCGCCCGGCGTCGATATGAAACAGGTGTTCACGACCGTCACGTTCACGCAGGCGTCCTACGACGCGTCGATCGAGGCGCTGATCGAAGGCGCGATCCTCGCGGTCGTGATCGTCTACGTGTTCCTGCGGGATCTGCGCGCGACCGCGATCGCCGCGCTCGCGATCCCGCTCGCGGCGCTGCCGACCTTCGCGTTCATGCGGTGGTTCGGCTTCACCTTGAACCAGATGACCTTGCTCGCATTGTCGCTGATCACCGGCGTGCTGGTCGACGACGCGATCGTCGAGGTCGAGAACATCACCCGGCACATGCGCATGGGCAAGAGCGCGTTCCGGGCGGCGATGGACGCGGCCGACGAGATCGGTCTGGCGGTGGTCGCGTGCTCGATGACGATCATCGTGGTGTTCCTGCCGGTCAGCTTCCTCGGCGGCTTGGTCGGGCAGTTCTTCATTCAATTCGGTTTCACGGTCGCGGTCGCGGTGTTCATGTCGCTGCTGGTCGCGCGGCTGATCAGCCCGATGCTCGCCGCGTACGGGCTGCGGCCGCACGTGGGACTTCGGGGCGCGGACGGGCCGTTGATGAACTGGTATCTGAAGGCCCTGCGCTGGTCGGTCGAACACCGCGGCAAGACGCTGTTCGCCGGGGTCGCGATCTTCGTGATCTCGATCGTCGGGCTCGGGATGGTTCCGAAGACGTTCGTGCCGGCCACGGATTCCTCGTCCTCGACCTTGCACATCGAGCTGCCGCCCGGCGTGCGGCTTGCGCAGACCGCTGCGGTGGCGGCGCAGGCCTATCGGATCATCCGGCGTCACCCGGAGGTGGAGAACGTGGTCGAGTCGGTCGGCGAGGCGGACGACGGCGAGGTCCGTTCGGGCGATCTCTATATCCAGCTCGTCCCGCCGTCGCGACGCAAGCTCAGCCAGAAGCGATGGGAGACGGAGGTGTCCCGGGAGCTGCGCGCGATCCCGGACGCGCGACTCACGTTCCAGAGCCAGTCGAACGGCGGCGGGAGCGACATCACGCTGTACGCGGTCGGGGACGATCCGGCCGCGGTCGAGCGCGCCGCCCACCAGGCGATCGCACAGATGCGCACCTTGAAGGACCTGCGTGACGTGCACGTCGAGGGCGATTACCAGCGTTCCGATCTGATCGTGCGCCCGCGGATCGACGAAGCCGCGCAGCTCGGCGTGACCGCCGCGGACATCGGCGCGACGGTGCGACTTGCGACGGTTGGCGATCTGCCGCAGAACGAGGCGAAGTTCTCGCTGCCGGACCGCCAGGTACCGATCCTGGTGAGATTGCGGGCGTCGGCGCGCCGCCGCTTGAGCACGCTCGAGGACCTGCCGGTGCGCACCGCGAGTGGCGCGACGGTCCCGTTGAAGGTGGTCGCGCGCCTGAGTTTCGGCCAGGGTCCGTCGAGCATCCGCCGCTACGATCAAGAACGCCGCATCATGCTGTCGGCCAATCTCAACGGCGCGCAGCTCGGCACCGCGCTCGATCGGATCCACGCGCTGCCGATCTTCCGGCATCCGGCGGCGGGGGTGCGTTTCGTCGAGATCGGGGACGCCCGGTACATGCACGAGCTGTTCACGAGCTTCACCCTGGCGATGGTCGCCGGCGTGATGCTGGTGTTCGCGGTGCTCGTGCTGTTGTTCGCGCGGGTGTTCCAACCGCTCACGATCCTGGCGGCGTTGCCGTTGTCGGTCGCGGGGGCGCTGCTCGCGCTGGTGGCGACCAACAGCCCGTTCTCGCTCGCGACGGTGCTCGGCATCCTGATGCTGATGGGGATCGTCGCGAAGAACTCGATCCTGCTGGTCGATTTCGCGATCGAGGAGATGCGCGCCGGCAAGGATCGACTCACCGCGCTTGTCGAAGCCGGCCACAAGCGCGCCCGGCCGATCGTGATGACCTCGGTCGCGATGATCGCCGGGATGTTGCCGGTGGCGATCGGCGTCGGCAGCACGGCCGCATTCCAGGGCCAGATGGCGATCGCGGTGATCGGCGGGTTGGTCGCATCGACGGGACTCACGCTGGTGATGGTGCCGGCGGTGTTTACCTGGGTCGACGACCTCGAACGCTGGGCAGGGCGCGGAGTCGCCCGGCATTTCGGCGAACGAGCCACCGAAGCAGCGGCGGCGAAGGCCGCGATCGTGGTTGACGGTGCCGGTTCGGGGCCGTTCCCGGAGGCGCCGCGGTGAGCGCGCCCGCTCGCATCGGCCGGGTCGTCGCGATCACGACCGCGGCCGGCGCGGCGCTCGCGGCCTGCGCGGTGGGGCCGAATTTTCGCGCGCCGCAGCCGCCGCACGCGACCGCGTACACCGCGCACCCGCTCGCGACGGCGACGGTGGCGACGGGGGCCGGTGGGGCAGGGGTGCAGCGCTTGCAGTTCGGCAGCGACCTGCCGGGAGAATGGTGGCATTTGTTCGGCTCGACGACCCTCGACCGCTTGATCCGCGAGGCGATCGATCGGCATCCGACGCTGATCGCCCAGCAGGCGGCGCTGCGTGAGGCGCGCGACAACCTGCGGGCGGGGGCGGCCGCGTTCGCGCCGGCGCTGACGGGCACGCTCGGTGGCGAACGCGAACGCGTCAGCGGTGCGTCGATCGCGCCGGGGTTCCCCGGGTTCATCACCAACGTGTTCCAGGCGACGGTCGGTGTGTCGTACACGTTCGACGTGTTCGGCGGCCAGCGGCGCGAGCTCGAGCGCCTGCGCGCGCAGGTCGAGGAGCAGCGGTTCCTGCTCGAGGGCAGCTATCTCACGTTGACCGCGAACGT
>JAJXTF010000045.1 GCA_021784125.1 Pseudomonadota bacterium
CTCGCTCGCCGCACCACCCGCGACGGCAGGCGCTCCCACGCGCGCTCGCCACGCCTTCCCCGATGCCCCGGACAGGCCGGTTCCGACTCGATCCCTGCCGATGCGACTTGCCTGCTCTCGACGCACGGGTGACGCCGCCGCATCGCCAGGCTGACGGTGACGGGTTCTCGCCCGCGACGACTGCGCCGCCGAAGCCGCGGGCGAGAACCCGTCATCGGGCGCTTCACGTCGAATCGCGCACATCGAGGCGCCTGCGCGTGGCCGGGGACGGACTCAGTACTCCACGGGCACCGGGTCGAGCGAGCGCCAGAGATACCAGGTGGCGACGCTGCGCCAGGGCTGCCACCGCTCGGCCAGCGCCCGGATCTGCGCGGCGGTCGGTCGCTCGCCTGCGAAATAGTGCAGTGCGACCGCCTTCTGCAGCCCGAGGTCCGCGACCGGCAGCACGTCGGCGCGCAACTCGTGGAACATCAGGAACATCTCCGCGGTCCATCGCCCGATGCCCTTCACGTCGACCAGCGCGGCGATCAGCGATTCGTCGTCGAGGCCTCGCCAGGCCCCCGGATCCAGGCGCGCCGACGTGAAGTGGCGCGCCAGGTCGCGGATGTACGCAGCCTTGTTCGCGGACAACCCGCAGGCCCTGAGGCTGTCGATGCGCTTGCGCTGCACGCGCTGCGGATCGAGTCGCATGGGGTCCGCGGCGCGACCGCGCTCGGCGCAGGCGGCGACGACGCGCTCCCATACCGATTGGGCTGCCTTGACCGATATCTGCTGGCCGACGATCGAGCGCGCCAGCGTCGTGAACGGATCGCCGCGGCGCGAGAGGTGAAGGCCGGGAAACGCCGCGATCAGGCGCGACAGCACCGGATCGCGCGTCGAGAGTTCACGCGTCGCTTCGTCCCAGAAAGGCGGTTTGGACATGGCGGGAGGACTTGGGATCGGCCGCCGCAGAGCGTACCCTGCGGCACGGCCTTGCTCAGCGCGGCTCCTGCCCGGGTGCACGAGGGCGTCCGGGCCGCGCCCCTCGGGACGGGGCGACCGTGCCCGGAAATGTTACATTACGCCGCCTTTTTTGCGGGGAGGGTTCGTGATGCGCAGTGGTTTCAGGGGATTGGCGGGCATTCTGGCACTGCTCGTCGCCACAACCGCCACCTCGCTGGCCGCCGACCCGGCCAAGGTCCTGCGCATCGCATTTCCCGTCGCCGAGACCGGTTTCGACCCGGTGCGCGTATCGGATCTCTATTCGGCGACCGTCATCGAGGCGATCTTCGATCCGCTGTACACCTACGACTTTCTCGCCCGGCCGGCGAAGATCGTCCCGAACACGGCCGACGGCATGCCCGAGGTCTCCGACGGCGGCCGCAGCTACCTGATCCACCTGAAGCACGGCATCCTGTTCAGTCCCGATCCGGCGTTCGGCGGAAAACCGCGCGAGCTTAGCGCCGAAGACTACGTCTATACGTTCAAGCGCTTCGCCGATCCGGCGAACCGGTCGCCGTGGGCGTTCCTGATTAACGACAGGTTCGTGGGACTCGACGAGCAGGTCGAGCAGGCCAAGAAGACCGGCAAGTTCGACTACGACGCGGCGATCCCCGGCATCGTCGCGCTCGACAGGTACACGCTGCGTCTGACGCTCAAGCGCCCCGACTACCTGCTGCCCTACACGCTGGCGCACAGCGCCTTCGGTGCCATGGCGCGCGAAGTCGTCGAGAAGTACGGCAACGACCTGCAGGCGCATCCGGTCGGGACCGGACCGTATCTGCTGAAGGAATGGCGCCGCGCCGCGAGGATCGTGCTCGAGGCCAACCCGGGCTACCGCAAGAGGATCTGGGATTTCCAGCCCGGCGACGACCCATGGGACCGCCAGGTGGTCGCCGAGATGAAAGGCAAGACGATTCCCCAGATCGGCCGCATCGTGATCTCGATCATCGAGGAGGGCCAGTCGCGCTGGCTGGCGTTCAGCCGCAAGGAGCTCGACCTGCTCGCGCTGCCGGCGACGTTCCGCGCCGAGGCGCTCGACAGGAGCAACCGCCTGAAGCCGGCGTTGGCCAAGGACGGCGTGAAGCTGTATCGCGCGATCGATCCCAGCGTGTCCTACGCGTTCTTCAATTTCCGCGATCCGGTCGTCGGCGGCTTCTCGAAGGAGAAGATCGCACTGCGCCGGGCGGTGATCATGGGCTACGACCTTCCCGAGGAGATCCGCGTCGTCGACAAGGGGCAGGCCGTCCAGGCGCAGATGCCGATTCCCTACGGCGTCGTCGGCTTCGACCCGGCCTACCGCAGCATCAACCAGTACGACCCGGTGCTGGCGAACGAGCTCCTCGACTACTACGGCTACAAGAAGGGCGCCGACGGCTACCGGACGCTGCCCGACGGCAAGCCGCTCGTGCTGCAGATGGCGACGGGCACGGCGGCGGCCGACCGCGAGCGCGACGAGCTGTGGCTGAAGTCGATGAACGCGATCGGCATCCGCATGGTGTTCAACCAGGGCAAGTTCGCCGACCAGCTGAAGGCCGCCAAGGCCTGCCACCTGATGATGTGGGACGCGGCGTGGACCGCGGACTATCCCGACGGCGACGATTTCCTGCAGCTGCTCTACGGACCCAACACCGGGCAGAGCAACAACGGCTGCTACCAGTCGAAGGCCTACGACGCGATGTACGAGCAGTCGCGGCTGCTGTCGATCGACTCCGTGGATCGCCAGCACCTCTACCTCGACATGACGCGGCAGATGGAAGTCGATGGGGCGTGGGTGCTGCAGACCTCGCCCGAGCGCAACGAGCTGATCCGACCCTGGGTGCTGGGCTACAAGAAGCACCCGATCCTCAACGCCGATTTCGTGTACCTCGACGTCGAGGCGCACAAGTGACGTTGGCGGCGCCGGCGATGCGGACCGCGTTCGGCGGGATGCGCGCCGGCGTGACCGCATTGCTCGCCGCCGCGCTGGCGATCGCATCGAGCCCGCTGCAGGCGGCCAATCCCGCCGACCCCGCGAAGGTCATTCGCCAGGTGTTCCCGGCGGCCGAAACCGGGTTCGACCCGGCGGGTGCGCAGGACCTCTACTCGGGGACCATCGAGCAGGCGATCTTCGAGACGCTGCTCAGCTACGACTATCTCGCGCGGCCATCGAAGCTCGTGCCGCTGACTGCCGAGGCGCTGCCGCAGGTCACCGACGACGGCAGGACGTACACGATCAGGATTCGCAAGGGAATCCTCTTTGCCGACGACAAGGCGTTCAAGGGGAAGAAGCGCGAGCTCGTCGCCGCCGATTACGCGTATGCGCTGAAGCGCCTGGTCGATCCGAAGCTGCGCTCGCCCTGGGCGTGGCTGGTCGAGGGCAAGATCGTCGGACTGGATGCGCTCGCCGATGCCGCGAGGAAATCGGGGCACTTCGACTACGACGCGCCGGTGGCAGGCCTCGAGACGCCCGACCGCCACACGCTGGTGATCCGTCTCACCCACACCGACTACAACCTGTCGTACATCCTCGCGCACGAGCCCACTTCGGCGGTGGCGCGCGAGGTCATCGACGCCTACGCCGACGAGAGCGGCCGCGCGATGGCGCATCCGGTGGGCACCGGACCGTACCGGCTGAAGGAATGGGTGCGCGGCACCCGGATCGTCCTCGACGCCAATCCCGATTACCGGGGGTTCACCTGGGATTTCACCTCCGACGATCCGGCCGATCAGGCGCTGATCCGCGAGATGAAGGGCAAGCGGATGCCCCAGATCGGCCGCGTCGTGGTCAGCATCATCGAGGAGGACCAGGCGCGACTGCTCGCATTCGAGCGCGGCGAGCTCGACCTGATGGACCTCGGAGGAGTTCTCGCCCCCAACGTGATGGACGGCGACAGGCTGCGCCCCGAATTCGTGGCAAAGGGCATCAAGCTGTCGCGGATCGTCGACCCGGCGATCATCTACACGTATTGGAACCTGCAGGACCCGGTCGTCGGCGGCCTGTCGAAGGAGAAGATCGCGCTGCGGCGCGCAATGGCGATGGCCTACGACGTCGACGAGGAGATCCGCGTCGTGCGCAACGGCCAGGCGCTCGCGGCGCAGTACCCGATTCCCCCGGGCGTCGTCGGCCATGACCCTGGCTACCGCTCGCCGCTGCGCTTCGCCCCGGAACTTGCCAACCAGCTGCTCGACCGCTTCGGATACAGACGCGGCGCCGACGGCTGGCGCAGGTTGCCCGATGGCAAGCCGCTGACCGTACGCTATGCGTCGCGCCCCGATTCCCTGGGGCGCCAGCAGGACGAGCTCTGGAAGAAGGCGCTCGACCGCATCGGCATCCGGATGGAAGTGCAGAAGGACCGCTTCCCCGAGATGCTGAAGGCGGAGCGGCAGTGCAAGCTGATGATGCGTACGGCGTCGTGGATCGCCGATTACCCGGACGCCGACAACTTCATGCAGCTGCTGTACGGCCCGAACACCGGCCAGAACAACAATGCCTGTGCGAGAATCCCCGAGTACGACAGACTCTACGAGCAGTCCATCCGCATGCCCGATTCGCCGGAGCGCAACCGCCTCTATCACGACATGACTCGGCTGATCGAGGTGTATGCGCCGTGGCGCCTCGGCGTCCTGACGTACCGCAACATGCTGGTTCAGCCCCGGGTGCTCGGCTACCGGAAGCATCCGATCCTGCACAACGAATGGAAGTACATCGACGTTTCGGCGCGTGATCCGCGCCAGTGAGGCGAACGACTATGGGTGCCTACATCCTGCGGCGCTTGTGGCAGATGATCCCGACGATGCTCGGCGTCGTACTGCTGGTGTTCTTCCTGTTCAACTGGGTCGGCGGCGATCCCGCCTACGTCCTGGCCGGCAAGATCAGCAACCAGGAGCAGATCGACAACATCCGGCGCCAGCTCGGGATCGACCAGCCTTACTACGTCCAGCTTGGCATCTTCGTGAAGCAGATCCTGACCGCCAACTTCGGCGCGAGCTGGAGCACCAACGAGAAGGTCTCGCACATCCTGCTGACGCGGCTGGGACCATCGCTGACGGTCCTTGTCCCGTTGCTGATCCTCAGCACGCTGATCTCGATCGCCCTGGCGCTCGCGGTCGCCTACGTCCGCGGATCGCTGACCGACCGCCTGGTGATGATCGTCTGCACGATCGGGCTGTCGGTCTCGATCCTCGTCTACATCATCGTGTTTCAGTACGTGTTCGCCTACAAGCTGGGCTGGTTCCCGGTGCAGGGATGGGGCGACGGATTCTGGCACAACCTCGCCGTCTATGCGTCGCTGCCGATCCTGATCTCGCTCGTGGTCAGCATCGCGCCCGACCTGCGCCTCTATCGCACGTTCATGCTCGACGAGATCAATCAGGACTACGTCCGCACCGGACGCGCCAAGGGCGTGTCGGAAAACCGGATCATGTGGGTGCACGTGCTTCGCAACGCGTCGATCCCGATCATCACCAATCTGATGTCGTCGTTGCCGGGCCTGCTGCTGGGCTCGTTCCTGATCGAGCGCTTCTTCTCGATTCCGGGTATCGGGCGCGAGGTGATCCTCGCCGTCGAGCGCTCCGATTTCCCGGTGATCAAGGCGATCACCGTCTACGTCGCGTTCGCCACGATCCTGACCAACCTGCTCGCCGACCTGACGTACAAGGCCGTCGACCCGCGCGTCCAGCTCAAGTGAGGCGGTGACCATGGCAATCGACACCGCAGCACTCGCCGACGGGGCACGGCCGGTGCTCCGCGAGATCCCGCATACGGTCTCGCCCGGCCTGTGGACGCTGGCCTGGCGCAGGCTTCGTGCCGACAAGGTCGCGATGGTGGCGCTGGCGATCGTCGTGGCGTTCATCGTGATGATGATCCTGTCCGGCCTCGGCCTCATCGCTGCCGACTGGCAGCGCGAGGTCGGCGTCAACTACGCGCCGCCGTCGTTCGTCGGCCCCGACGAGGCCGCGACACCGGTGACGCAGGCGGTGACCCCGCAGGCGGCCGCGCCCGCCGGACCGGCGTACCAGTCGAAGGTCGTCGATCCGATCGGCGACGTCATCGCGTCGCTGAAGGCGGGGAAGGTTCCCGGCGGGCCGCTGCCGCCGGAGACGACGGAGGAGAAGAGCGTCGATCCGCTCGCCGACGTCATGTCCGAGATCCGGGCCGACAAGTCGGTCGAGGCCAAGGCCGAGCACCGGGTGCGGCTCGCGACGCTGCCCCTCGGGGGCGACAAGTGGGGCCGCGACGTGCTGAAGAAGACGATCAAGGGATCGGAGACCTCGATCTTCGTCGGCATCGCATCCGCGGTGCTCGCGACCTTCATCGGGACCTTGCTGGGGGCGCTCGCCGGCTACTACGGGGGCAAGGTCGACGATTTCCTCAACTGGTTCTACAGCGTCTTCAGTTCGATGCCGCCGCTGCTCCTCATCCTGGCCGTCGCGGCGGTGCTGCAGCACAAGGGCATCGTCACCATCGTGCTGATCCTGGGCCTCACCGGCTGGACCGGCGTGTTCAGACTGCTCCGTGCCGAATACCTGAAGCACAAGGCGCGCGAATACGTGCAGGCCGCGGACGCCATCGGTGCATCGAACGCGCGCAGGATGTTCATCCACATCTTCCCCAACGCTTCGCACGTCGTGCTCGTGCAGCTGTCGATCCTCGTCGTCGGCTTCATCAAGGCCGAGGTGATCCTGTCGTTCCTGGGATTCGGCGTTCCCGTCGATGTCGTGTCCTGGGGCTCGATGCTGAACGAGGCGCAGAACGAGCTGATCCTCGGCAAGTGGTGGCAGCTGGTCGCGGCGGGCACGGCGATGGCCGTGCTGGTGACGGCGTTTTCGATCTTCACGGATTCGCTGCGCGACGCGCTCGATCCGCGACTCAAGGGACGTACGGGGGCGTGATGGGCGACATCCAATCGGGCGGCAACCGGTCCGCCGACACGATGACGGGCGATCCACTGGTTCGCGTGCGCAACCTGCAGGTTTCGTTCCGCCTCGACCGGCACACGTCGTTCGAGGCGGTCAAGGGCATCTCCTTCGACATTCCGCAGAACACGACGGTGGCGCTGGTCGGCGAGTCGGGATCGGGCAAGTCGGTCACGTCGCTGGCGATGCTCGGGCTGCTGCCGCCGGAGAATTCGATCATCGCAAGGACCAGCGAGATCGTCTACGGCGGCAGCAACCTGGTTACCATGCCGATCGGCGAGTTGCGCAAGCTGCGCGGCGCCGACATCTCGATGATCTTCCAGGAGCCGATGACGTCGCTGAACCCGGTGTTCAGCGTCGGCTGGCAGCTCGAGGAGGTCCTGCGCCTGCACATGGGAATGAAAGGCCGCGCGGCGCGCCAGCGCGCGATCGCGCTGCTGGGCGAAGTCGGGATCCCCGAGCCCGAACGGCGCATCGACGCCTATCCATCGCAACTGTCGGGCGGGCAGCAGCAGCGCGTGATGATCGCGATGGCGATTGCCTGCGAGCCCAAGCTGCTGATCGCCGACGAACCCACGACGGCGCTCGACGTCACGATCCAGAAGCAGATACTCGACCTGATCAGCGACCTGCAGAAGCGACGCCAGATGTCGGTGCTGTTCATCACCCACGACCTCGCCGTCGTCGGCGAGATCGCAGATCACGTGATCGTGATGCGCAATGGCGAGATCCGGGAGCAGGGGCCGGCGAAGGCGATCTTCGAGGCGCCGCAGGACGCCTACACCAAGGCGCTGCTGCAATGCCGTCCCCGGCTCGACCGTCGGCCGATGCGCCTGCCGGTGATCGACGACTTCATCAAGGGCACGGGTCCGCAGCATACCGAGGAGCGCCCGCGCGGCATCCGCGCCGGGGATCCGATCGTCCTCGAGGTCAAGAACCTCGGCAAGAGCTTCTGGTCGCGCGAAGGGCTCTTCGGCAAGCGCGAATTCAAGGCGGTGAAGGATGTCTCGTTCCGCCTGCCCAAGGGCAAGACACTGGGGCTGGTCGGCGAGTCGGGTTCGGGCAAGACGACCGTGGGCCTCACGCTGATGCGCCTGCACGAGGCGACTGCGGGCGAGGCGATCTTCGAGGGCCACGACCTGCTGTCGATGCCCGCGAAGGAGTTCATGCACTACAAGCGCCGCATCCAGATCATCTTCCAGAATCCCTACGCGTCGCTGAACCCGCGCTTCACCATCGGCCAGATCCTGGTGGAGCCGATGCACATCCACGGCATCGGTGCGAATGCGCAGCAGCGTACCGACATGGCTTTCGAGCTGCTGGCCAGGGTCGGGCTGCCGGAGGTCTCGTTCTACAAGTACCCGCACGAGTTCTCGGGCGGGCAGCGTCAGCGCATCGCGATCGCGCGCTGCCTGACGATGAAACCCGACATCCTAATCTGCGACGAATCGGTGTCGGCGCTCGACGTCTCGGTGCAGGCGCAGGTGCTGAACCTGCTGCAGGACCTCCAGGACGAGTTCGGGATGTCGTACATCTTCATCTCGCACGACCTCGCCGTGGTCAAGTACATCTCCGACCAGGTGATGGTGATGAGCGAGGGGGAGATCGTCGAGATCGCCGACTCGGACGACATCTACCGGAATCCGAAGATGCCGTACACGCAGCGCCTGCTGGCGTCGATTCCGAAGGGCTGGCACGGGCAGGCCGCGCCAGCCCGATAGCTGTCTACTTCGTCGCTGCGGCGCCGCCTGTGCGCAACTGCTTGCCGACGGCGAGCAGGAAGCGCAGCGTGTCCTGCGCCTCGGGATCGCGCATCATCTGCCACAGCCCGCCGATGCCGCCGGGCGAAGGCCGTGCCGCGCGGCTCGCCGCCGCGGCGTCGTCGACTGCCTGCAGGAGGTCCTGCACCATGCCGAGGCGCTCGATCAGCTGGGGCAGCATTGTCGACAGGCGCTCGAGCGCACCGCTGGCCTGCAGGCTCTCGAGCATCCTGACGACGTTGTCGGCGCCGCCGCGGCTGAAGCGGTCGAGCAGCGACAGCCCGTTGCCCATGGTTTCGGCCAGCCGGCTCACCATTTCGTCGGTCAGGGCGTCCTGCGCCGAGCTGTAGAGGCGGGCGAGGTGCGACAGGCGCTCCAGGTCGCCGTTGTTGACCATTTGGGTCAGCGCCGGCAGCGCGCGCGCAAGGCCCGCGCGGTTGATCTGGTCGAGCAATACGACGGTTTCGCCCGCGGTCGCGGCGAGCCGGGTCACCATCTCGTCGGTCAGCGAGTCGCGCGCGGCGGCAATCACCCGCTGGATCTCGAGGTCGACGCTCGTGCTTTCGTCCGATTGTGCGTTCATCGTCGGCCCCCGTTCACAGCAGTCCGCGTGCCGACACCCAGTAGAGCTTGTTGTAAGCCGTCTTGAACCAGTGGACGGCCTTGGTCGGCGCTTTCGGGTCGGGCGGGTTCTGGTAATCGAACATCGCGTAGGTCGCGCGGTCCTTGCCGGCCTCGATGAAGCAGAACACCTTGCCGTCGTAATCGCGCACCGGCGAGCCGAGCTTGACGATCGCGGCGATGTTCTCGCCCAGCGCTTCGGCCTCGAAGTGGGCGGTCGACCCGGCCTTGCTGATCGGCAGGTTGGTGGTGTCGCCGATGACGTAGACGTTCTTGCGGCCTTCCATCGTCAGCTGGTGGCGATGCGTCGGGATCCAGCCGCCCGCACCCAGCTTGTTCTTCTCGATCACCTCCATGCCGCGGTGGGCCGGGATCGAGATCAGGAGGTCGTAGGGCGCCTCGCTGCCTTCCTCGCTCTTGACGACCTTGGCTGCGCCGTCGACTTCCTTGACGTTGAACAGCGTCTCGTAGGTGATGCCCAGCCGCTCGAATTCGGGCGCGGCCCACTTGGCGACGTTCTCGAGCGAGTGGACGCGGCCGATCGGGTAGGTGTAGTGCAACTGAACCTTGTCGCGGATGCCCCGGTCCTTGAAATAGTCGTGGAGCATGAAGGTGATCTCGAGCGGCGCCATCGGGCACTTGTGCGGCACCCCCATTGCGATCACCACTCGGCCGCCGGCGAATGCCTGCAGCTTGCGGAACATCTTGACCGCGGTCTCCTCGGTGTAGAACGTCTCCGAGTTCTCGGCCAGCCCCGGGATCAATTCGGGTACCGGACGCGATCCGGTGGCGATCACCAGGATGTCGAAGTCGAACACCGTGCCGCTCTTGGTCTTCACCCGGTTCTGGTCGAGCTGGAACTCCTCGACCGGGTCGACGAAGAAGGCGATGCCCGGTTCGAGCAGGCTCGCCTGGTCGCGGTAGAGCTCGTCGGGGGTCATGCGGCCCAGCGCCAGGTAGAGCAGCCCAGGCTGGTACATGTGCCGCTCCGAGGCGGAGAGCATCGTCAGCTTCACCTTGCCGCTGCGCAGCTCGCCATGCAGCCTGCGGGCAAGGTTGTTCGCCAGGATGGTCCCGGCCATGCCGCCACCGACGATCAGTATCTTCATGTCTCGTTCCTCCTGTGCTGCGGGCAATGGAGCAAGAATCTGCAGAAAGGACTTCGTCGAGAGGACCGGGTTACTTGGCCTTCCTCACCGTGACGTGCCAGACCCCGGCTTCCTCGCGCACGCCAACGAGTTCGTGGCCGACCTTGTGCACCCATTCGGGAACGTCGGCGGCCGACCCCTTGTCGGTGGACAGCAGCTCGAGCTCGTCCCCGACGTTCGCAAGCTTGATCCAGCCGATGAGCTCCATCAGCGGTCCCGGACAGAAGCTGCCCCGGGCATCGATCACTTTCTTCTCGGACATGGGCTGCGTTCCTTCGGCGACGTCAAAACGTGTAGACCTGGCCGTCCTGCGCATCGGCGAGGAACTTGGTGAGTCCCAGCGGCTCGCCCAACCAGGGTTGCAGCACATCGGGCTCGATGCCCATCACGTCCATCGCCATCGAGCAGGGGAAGATCTTCGCGTCACCCAGGTCGACCGCCTGCTCGAACAGGGTGCGAAACGGCGGGACGTTCCTACTCGCCATCAGCGTGCCGAAGCTCCCTTCGGCAGGCGGGGACTGGTCGTGGCCCTTGACGAAATACTGCAGCGAGTTCATCGACAGGAAGACGCTGACGTCGTTGCCGCTGACCGCGCCCACCGATGCGAGCATCGCCGCCATCTGCAGGCGTTCGTGCGAGCCCGTCACCACGATGATGCTGATCTTGCCGGATGCCATTGGAGACCTCGAAGGGTTCGCCGTTGCATCGAAGGACAGGCCCCGAGCGCAGGGACGCTGACGATGCCGGCCTCCGCGCGGTACACGCGCGCGCCTGCACGAGATGCATGTTAATGCAACCGATGCGGCGATGCCAACGGATCGCGTGCGATCGGCGGCCGGCGAGCCGGCAGTCCGCCGGGGAACGTCTGCAGAGCTGTCGAACTGCGCGGCGGAAGCGTGCTCGCCGCGCATTCATTGACCTGCGTCAAAGCGTGAACTGCATTTCCGAGAGCAGGGCGCCGGGAAGCGTCACGCTGGTCAGCATCCGCGACCCGTAGGTGTTCGATTCGAGCAGCAGCTCGCGCTCGGCGGTCAGCGCCTCGAGCTTGTCGCCCAGCATCCGGTAGATCGTGTCGTCGAAACGCAGCACGTCGACCGGCGCGACGACGCGCCCGTTCTCGACCCAGAAGGTCGCGAAGCGCGTCATGCCGGTCATCCGGCACGCCGGGCGATCGGAGTAGTTCAGATAGTGGAGGTTGCCGATCGCAAGTCCGGTGTCGAGCGCGGCCAGTGCATCGCGTTCGGGAAGCGCGCCACCCGCCATCGTCAGCGACTCGGGAATCTCGTAGGCGTTGGCGCCGTTGGCCTGGAGGTCGAACTCGCGCGCCGTGCGCGGCGACACCAGCGATCCGACCAGGGCGCCGTCGGCGATCAGTGCTATCTGCGACGGCCGGGCGAATCCCTCGGCCTGAAACGCCGGCGCAACGCCACCCGCGGTGTCCTCGCTTATCGACACGCGCGAATCGAGACGCGCCTCTCCCTTGAGCCGTGCCAGCGCGCTCTGCTGCGTCGCCAGCGCGCGCCCCGAGAATCCTCCCCAGCACAGCAGGCTCGCGATCTCCTCCATCGCGCCGGGCGCCAGATAGGCGCGGTATTTCCCCGGCTGCAGCGATTTCGGCGGACGGCTGATCAGGGCGAGGCGCTCCACCGCAGAAACCATCCGGCGCTGCAATTCCGCGTCGTCCCACGCGAATCCCGCGTAGGTCGACTTGATGGCCTTGTCAGTGCGGTGATAGAGACTCCATTGCAGGTTGAACGTCGTCGTCGCATGCCAGTTGCGCTGGCCCTCGGAATTGCAGAACCCGCGGTACACCGGTCCGGCGGCGAGCAGGCCGACGAGGTCCTGGCCGTTCGCGGCGCCGAGGATCGTCTCGACCATCGCATCGGCGGAAGGCATCGCGCCGCCGCGCGTCGTGCTGCTCGAGGCGATCACCGAAGGCAGCAGCAGGTGCGGATCCTCGGCGAGTTCGGGCAGCGCGCTGCGCAGGCCGGTGATTGCATCGACGATGCTGCGCGTGTCGGCGGCGAGATCCCCGGTCAGCGACAGCGAATGCGTCGCATGGCGCTCGCCGCGGATCAGGCGGATGTCGACGTAGCGCTGGACGACACGGCCGGGTTGGCGGACCTTGCCGCGGTTCATGCGCACGAAGTCGCTCTGTTCCGCCGAAAACCACGTCGCGTGGCGCTCGCCCGCGACCAGCGCCCGGTCGACGACTGCGGCGATCTGGCTGAAATACGCTTCCATCAATTCTCCCCGCCGAAGACGTCGACACCGGCGAAAACGCAGGCCGGGGTCGCATGACCCACGCGAATGACCTGCGAGGGCTCGCCCTTGCCGCAGTGCGGGGTGCCGAGCACGCGCAGCGTGTCGGCATTGCCGACGCGCGCGAGACTGCGCCAGAAATTGGCGCTGATGCCGCGATAGTTGGGATTCTTGACCACGTGCCCGAGCTTGCCGTTCTCGATGACGCGGCCGCGCTCGCAGCCGAACTGGAACTTGTTGCGCGAGTCGTCGATCGACCACGAGATGTTGGTCTCCATCATCACGCCCTGCTCGATCGATGCGACGAGCTCGTCGAAGGATGCATCGCCCGGTTCGAGGTTCAGGTTGGCCATCCGGTCGATCGGCGGGCGGTTCCAGTTGTCGGCGCGGGCGTTGGCCACGCCCGCGAGTCCGGCCCGCGCCTGCGAGATCGCGCCGCCCAGGGGGCGCTCGAGGATGCCGTTGCGGATCAGGTAGCTGCGCTCGGCGCGCGTGCCGTCGTCGTCGAAGGCATAGCTCGCGAGCTCCTCGGGCCGCGAGGGATCGAAAGTGATGTTCAGCAGCTCCGAGCCGTAGCGATAGGTGCCGAACATGTCCGGCGTGACGAAGCTCGTCCCGGCGAAGTTGCGCTCGTCGCCGAGGATGCGATCGAGCTCCAGTGGGTGCCCGACCGACTCGTGGATCTGCAGCACCATCTGGTCGGGCGCGAGCAGCACGTCCATCCGTCCCGACGGGCAGTTGGGCGCGGTCAGCAGTTCTAGCGCCTCTTCGGCGATCCTGCGCCCGCTGTCGGCGAAACCGAAGCGATCGAGGATCTCGACGCCGCCCTGCTGGCAGATGCCGCGATGGCCGTTCAGCGAACGCCGTTGCGTGACTCCGTCGGCGTGGGCGGTCACCGCGAGGGATGGAAAGACGAAACGGAACCGCTGCACGACGTTGCCGCCTTCGCTGGTGACCAGCCGCTGCGTCGCGTGCCGGACCTCGGCCAGCGCTTCCCAATCGACGATGCGGGGGTCGCAACCTGCCTCGGCCGCGACCCGGCGCAGCAGGTCGAACCATTCGCCCCGCGAGGGCAGCGGCGAATCGACCGAGGGCGACGCGTAGTCGCCGCGTGGTGCGGGCCGCGGCAGCGCCCGCGAGTCGCTGAGCGCATGGCGGGCGGTCGCGCGCGCCCAGTCGGCAGCGCGGGCGAGCGCCTCGCGCAGGCCCGCAGGCGACGTGTCGGCGGTCGCGGCATAGCCGTAGCCGCCATCGACGTACACCGACGCCATCACGCCGCGGTCGGTGGAAAGCGCCAGGGGTTGGGGGACGTTCTTGCGGACACAGAACGCTTCGGAAGTTTCCTCGACGAAGCGCAGCGACCAGAAGTCGGCGTTGAGGTCGAACGAGGGCAGGGGGCCGTCGAAAGGCATGGGTGTGAGGAGTCCGGGATCAGTCGAGGGATGGGTGGCGAATGGCGGGGCAGGGCCCGGGAGGACCGGCGCCGCCGGCGTCGTGTGTCCGGTTTCGGATTTGCGGAGCCCTTGCCCGGTCCCCGCCGGCAAATCCCGTGATTATGCCGCCTCGGCCGCACCGGACGCGAGGTCCTGCAGTGCGCTGCCCGTCACCCGCGCGATCCGCCAGTCTGGCAGCACGCGCGCGCCGAGTGACTCGTAGAAGCCGATGGCGCTGGCGTTCCAGTCGAGCACCGACCATTCGAAGCGCCCGCAGCCCCGGGCCTGGGCCGTCGCTGCCAGGGTCGTCAGCAGCCGTCGCCCGAGCCCGGCCCGGCGGAAATGCGGGCGGACGTAAAGATCTTCCAGCCACAGGCTGGGGCGGCCGAGGAATGTCGAGTAAGTATGAAAAAACAATGCGAAACCGGCCGCTTCCTGAGAATTTGCATCAAGACGCGCAATCAGTGCCTCGGCAACGGGCCGGTCGCCGAACAACGCGACTTCCAGGTCCGCGGCCGTCGAGACGCAAAGGTCGGTCAGGCGCTCGTACTCGGCGAGCTCGCGCACCAGCCGATGCAGATCCGGGACGTCCCCCCGGCGTGCGCGGGCGATGGTGAAGGAAACCCCGTTGGTCGCCATCATCGGGACGCGTCCGCGTCGCCGATGGGGCGCCCGAGAATGACCAGATCGCGCCTGACGCCGTCGAGCTTCGCCACCCGGGGAAGGCTTCCCCAGCGCTGGAAACCCGCAGCCTCGAACAGTCGCAGGCTGGGGACGTTGTGGCCGAAGACGAACGCCAGCAGGGTCTCGATCCCCAGCGAAGGCGCGCTCGTGATCGCTTGCGCGAGGAGCCCCCGGGCGCAGCCCCGCCGCTGCGCGGCCGGCGCGGTGTAGACGCCTACCTCGGCCGTCGCCTCGTAGGCGGGACGGCCGTAGAACGACCGTATCGACAGCCATCCGAGCACCGCAGCCGTGGCCTCGTCGCAGCCCACCCACAGCGGGCGCCGCTGCGGCGAAAACTCGGCGAACCAGGCTTGCCGGCTCGCCACCGTGACCGGCGCGAGATCCGCCGTTGCCATGCGCTCGGGGATCGAGGCGTTGTAGATCGCAACAATGTCCGCGAGATCGGCAGGGTCGGCGTGACGAATGAGCATTTTGGGTGGATTTGCAACAAAAGTCCCGACGAACGGCAGATCCTTCCGGACTTTCGTTGCTGCCAGAAAGGAGCGTGTTGTAACGTTGCCCCTGTGTGCCGAAAGGCGAACATATCGTCCCTTTTAGTACCGTTTAGTACCATTTTCTTTCGGGGGTTTCCACATGAATTTCAAACGCAACAAGGTCGCGACCGCGCTCGCCTACCTGGCGGGTGTCGGCGGCGCACTGACGGTCTCCGGCGCATACGCCCAGCAGGCCCAAGGGTCCAATCCGGACATCCGCGTTGATGTGACGGGCACGGCGATCAGGCGCGTCGAGGGTGAAACCGCGCTGCCCGTCACGGTGATTACGCGCAAGGACATCGAGAAGTCCGGTGCGACCAACGCGATGGAGCTGTTGCAGCTCGTCTCGTCCAACAACAGCATAGGCGCGATCAATCTCGCCAATGCGGTTGGCGCGACGACGCTTTCCGCGCAGACCGCCTCGCTGCGTGGCTTGGGCGGTGGACGCACGCTGGTGCTGCTGAACGGGCACCGGATGGAAGGCTTCGCCGGCGAGATCCAGGGCGTGCAGGGCGTGAACCTCGCCGGCATCCCGTTCTCGGCGATCGAGCGCGTGGAAATCCTTAAGGACGGCGCCTCGGCCCTCTACGGGTCGGACGCCATCGGTGGCGTCATCAACTTCAT
>JAJXTF010000285.1 GCA_021784125.1 Pseudomonadota bacterium
CGCATACAGCGCCTTCGCGTTCGTCCCCACCCAGCTGCACCAGCGTTTCGGCCTGGCGATGACCTGGGCAGGTGCGGTGCTGGCGCTCTATGGCGTCGGCGGCTTCTTCTACAGCCGCCTCGCGCCCGCGATGCTGCGCCGCTGGGGGGAGACGGGACTGGTGCGCGGCGGCGGCCTGCTGCTGTGCCTCACGTTCACGACGCTGGCCCTGATGCCGCACTGGGCCTGGTCGCTGCCGGCGTGCTTCGTCGGCGGACTGGGCTTCTACATGCTGCACAACACGCTGCAGACCCATGCGACGCAGATGGTGCCGAGCGTGCGCGGCACCGCGGTGTCGCTCTACGCCTGCATGCTGTTCCTCGGCCAATCGGTGGGCATCGTCTGCGCGGCGTGGGTCGTCGACCATGGATCGGCGTCGCGCGTGTTCGGCGGTGCGGCCGTGATGCTGCCGCTGCTCGCGTGGTGGTTCGCCGCGCGCCTCTCGGCGCGCGCAGTGGCGACGCCGGCGTTCAGCTGACGCGCGCGGAGCGCCGTGGCGCGCCGGCCTTGCCGTCGCGAAAGGCCAGTGCGAGCTCGAACGCCTGCTTGGTGAACGCGAGCGCAGCGGCGAAATCCTCGTCCGAGAGCCGGCGCGCGGCATCGCTGCCGCGGTAGATGTTCGCGAATTCGCGCTCGCGGCCCGCCTGCACGACCAGGCGCCCGAAGCCCAGGCGCTCGAGCGTGCGCCACACGTCGGGGTTGTACGAGCGGGTGAAGCGCATGACGAACGACAGCGGGTCGTTGCGTCCGAGCACCGAGGCGAGCCGCAGCACGATCTCGAACGGCAGCGCGATCTTTCCGTTCTCGACCAACTCGAGCAGCACCGGATCCTCGAGGTCGATCGCGTCGGTCACTTCCCTGACGCTGAGGCCCGCGGCCTCGCGCATCCGCCGCAGCATCGCTCCCGCCTTTGCGAGCGCCGCCTGCTGCCCGGGCTTGACCAGCAGCGCCTTGGCGGCGCCGATCGAAATGTCGGCCGCTGCCCCCGCGACGCCCAGCACCGAGTCGGTCCACGCGCGCAGCTGGCGCGCCAGTCCGATGACGCCGGCTTCGCTGCCGGCGATCCTTGCAGGCGCCCGTGCCGATGCGATCGATGCCGGCGCGGCCTTGCCCCTGCGCGGGGATTTTCCCGCGACCTTGGCGCGAGCGCGGGCGACCTTGTTGCGAGCGGGCATCGTGGCACCTCGTCTATTTGGCCTTCGAACGCAGCCGGATCGTCTCGCCGTCGACGACGAATGCGCCGCGCCCGGCGTGGTGGATCGTCCGCGGCTTCTTCACCGAGGGATCGATCCATGCCTTGACGACCTCGAGCACGAACATGTTGTAGCGGTCGACCCAGCGCGCGTCGGCGATCCGGCACTCGAGGTTCGCGTAGCACTCCTCGATCCGCGGCGCGCCGACCCGCGACGAGGCGACCGGCGCCAGACCGAAGCGCTCGAACTTGTCGACACGACGCCCCGACGTGTTGCCGCAACGGACCACCTTCGGGGCGAGCTCGACGGTCGGAATGTTGATCACGCATTCCTTGCTTGCGCGCAGCAGGTCGAACGAATGATTGCGCCCGCTGACGATGCAGCCGACGAGCGGGGGCTCGAACTCCATCATCATGTGCCACGACATCGCCATGATGTCGGTCTCGCCCTTGGCGGCGGTCGTCACCAGCACGACCGGCCCGGGCTCGAGCAGCCGGTAGACCTCGGGCAGCGGGAAGCTTCGCTTGCTCATGGTTCTGCCTCCATAATGTCGCCGAGGAACGCCGGTCGCCGCCGCGGGTCGACGGGCGGCCATTCCTTTGCAGGGAGCACGCGCATGGCTTTCGATCTCGACGCCTGGCTCGAGCGCATCGGGTGGAATGGCGAACTTCGTCCCGATCTCGCAACGCTCGCCGGCTTGCTCGATGCCCACATGTCGCACATCCCGTTCGAGAATCTCGACGTCCTGCTCGGCCGGGGCGTTCGCCTCGACCTCGATTCGGTGCAGCGCAAGCTCGTCGGTGCGCGACGGGGCGGCTATTGCTTCGAGCATTGCACGCTGTTCGCAGCGGCCCTGGAGGCGATCGGCTTCAACCCCGTGCGTCACACGGCGCGCGTGGTCGTCGTCGCGCCGCGCAGGGAATCGCCGCGCACCCACATGTTCCTGACCGTACCGGTCGCCGAGGGAGTGTTCGTCGTCGATCCCGGTTTCGGCGCGCTGGCGCCCCGCGTGCCGGTGCCGCTGGTCGACGGCGCGCCGGTGAGCGCGGGGACCGAGACGCACTGGATGGCCCGCGACGGGGGCGTGTGGGCGCTTCGCACGCAGACCCCCGACAAGGCCGTCGATTGCTGGGTGTCGGCCGTCGAGGATGACAACCCGATCGATTTCGAGGTCGGGAATCATTTCACCGCGACCCATCCGAGCTCGTCTTTCGTCAACCGGATCATGCTGCGGGCGCTCACCGGCGATGGTCGCGTGTCGGTGATGAACCGCGACGTCACGATCAGGCGCGGGGCGGAGACGCGGACGCTGCAGCTTCCCGACCGCGCAGCGCTGCGGGCGTTGCTCGCCGAGCACTTCGGGTTCGACCTGCCGGAAGTCGAAAGCATCCGCGTTCCCTCGATCGACGATTGGCGCTGAGGAATCGGCTGGGGGCGACGGGCCTGCTGGCGGGTCACCGCCCGGACACTGCCGTGGGCGGCCGTGTCGTCGCGCCGGCCGTCGTACCGGTTGCAGCGGCACTCGCAGGCGCGGTCATCCGGGCCGCGTAGCCGCGCAGCGCCTCCTCTTCCAGGGTCTCCTTTTCCAGCAGCTCCTTTGCCGCCGCATCGAGCACGCCGCGGTGCTCGCCGAGCAGCGTGGTCGCGTGTGCGAACGCCTGGTCGATGATGCGCTTCAGCGCAGCGTCGATCCGCTGCGCGGTGGCTTCGCTGTAGCCGCGCTCGAGCCAGGTCTGGGGCTGACCGGGGCCCAGCATCGTCGTGCGGTCGGTCTCGAAGCTGACTGCGCCGAGGTCTTCGTCCATCCCGAAGTGCGCGACCATGGCGCGCGCGATGTCGGTGGCCTTGGCCAGGTCGTCCGCCGCGCCGGTCGAGGCTTCGCCGAAGACCAGCATCTCGGCTGCGCGACCGCCCAGCAGCGTTGCGATCTTGTTCTCCAGCTCCTGCCGCGTCATCAGGAAGCGATCCTCGGTCGGTCGCTGGATCGTGTAGCCGAGCGCGCCGATGCCGCGGGGGATGATCGACACCTTGTGGATCGTCTCCGTGCCGGGAAGTGCGAGGGCGACCAGTGCGTGGCCCATCTCGTGGTGGGCGACGATTTCGCGCTCCTTCGGGATCAGCAGGCGATTCCGCTTCTCCAGTCCGGCGACGATGCGCTCGATCGCCCGCGTGAAGTCGTCGAGCGAAATCGCCTGCGCCTTGCGTCGCGTCGCGAGCAGCGCGGCCTCGTTAGCGAGGATGGCGATGTCGGCCCCGGTGAATCCGGGGGTCAGTGCAGCGACCTTTTCCGGGTCGACGTCGGGCGCCAGCGTCAGCTTTCGCGTGTGGACCTTGACGATCTCGACGCGGTCGCGCTTG
>JAJXTF010000046.1 GCA_021784125.1 Pseudomonadota bacterium
AGATGCGCGTGTAGTCGCCGGCCACGTCGGCGAATTTCGCCGTGTGAGCGCTCGCGGCAACGACGTGGCGCACCCGGCCGCGCTCGATTCGATCGCGCAGGTCGTCGGCCGTCAGCAGCGCAGTGGCCGGGATCACCACCGCGCCGAGCTTCATCGCCGCCAGCATCGTCTCCCACAGCGCGAGCTCGTTGCCCAGCATCAGCAGGATGCGATCGCCCCGCCGCACCCCGAGGCTCCTCAGGTGGTTGGCGACCTGCGACGAGCGTTCCGACATCTGCCGGAACGAACGCCGGTGCTCGCTGCCGTCCTCGCCGACGATCCACAGCGCCGGCGCATCGTTGCCGCGCGCCATCGGATCGAAGTGATCGAGCGCCCAGTTGAACTGCGACAGCTCGGGCCAGCGGAAATCGCGCATCGCCGTTTGGTAGTCGCTGCGATGCGCGAGCAGGAAGTCGCGCGCTGCGCTGAAGGCTGCGCCGGGAGAGGTCATGGTCGTGCTCCGGAGTCGGGTGACGCGATTACACACCAACTGCGCCTGCGAATGAAGCCTCCCGCCGCAAATCCCGTGGCGGGTTCACACGCGGCGGAACATCGTCCGGCGCGTGTTGACGAACGTCGGCCGCACGCGGCCGCTCCACGGCGTCGCGCGCACGGCGAGCCAGGGCGGGCTGCCCAGGATTTCGGCTCGCACGAGGTCGTAGCAGGCGCGATAGCGGGGATGGCCGTCGACGTTGCGGTAGCGCATCGCGCGCACGGTGCCTGGAACCGATGCCAGCCCCGGCAGGTGCTCCTGCTCGTACCAGGCGTTGAAGTCCTCCTCGCACCCGGGCTGCACGTCGGTCTCGACGACGTAGTGCCAGGGCGCCGCCTCGCCCGCCGATGCGCCGGCGACGCGAGTCATCGCCGCGAGACGCAACACCTCGGCGCCGGGCAGCGCATTGCGCAGGGCGTCCCGCAGTGCGGCCGCGAGCCGCGCCCCTGCCGCCTCGTCGCGGGCAATGTCCACGCAGGCATGCCCCTCGTCGGTCTCGAGCGCGCGGAACACGCGCAGGTCGCGAACGACGGGATCGCCCGCGAGCAGCGCGCGCAGCGTCTCGGACGGGTCCGCCTCGGATGGGTCGGAACCGGGCCAGCGGAACCTGACCAGCAGCGCGTCCGGCGGCACGTCCAGCGGACCGGCCATCACCGATGCACGACGTTCATCGCGACGAGGAAGCGCGACACCATGTTGTAGGCCGCGACCGTGGTCACGATCTCGACGACCCCGCGCGCGTCGAATCGCGCACGCAGGCGATCCATCAGCGCACCGGGGACGTCGATGTCGCGCGTCATCGCGTCGGCGAGCTCCAGCACCAGGCGCTCGTCGTCGTCGTAGGGATCGTCCGCCGCCGTCCCCGGCCGTTGCGCCGCGGTCGCCTCGATGCGCCATCGCGCGACCGCCTCGATCTTCGCCTGCGACACGCCGGCGGCGAGCGCGTGCGGCACGTGGGCCGCGTACTCGAACGACGCGCGGTTTCGCACCGCCACGCGCAGGATGACGAGCTCGCGCAGCGTCGGCGGAATCAGCGTGCGGTTGCGCACGGCGGTCAGCAGCTTCTCCCAGCCCTCGGCGATCGGGGGGCTGTTGAGCAGCACCTGGTAGAGCAGCGAGATGCGCCCGCGCTCGGCCAGGATCGAACGCTCGATCCCGGCAAGCTCGGGCCGGGTGCCCGGCTCGACCCGCGGCACGCGGATGTCGTCGCTCATCGCAAGGTCCCCGCGACCGTCGCCACCTCGGGCCCGGACAATCAACCCTCCGGCGAGATGTGCTTGGCCCTGATCAGCTTGCCCCACTTCTGCGTATCGCTCTCCAGCAGCTTGCCGAGCGCCTGCGGCGTCGACGACGCAGGCTCGGCGCCTGCTTTCGCCAGCCTGTCGCGTACCGCGGGCGTGGCGAGCGTTTCGCGCGCAGCCTCGTTCAGGGTCTTGATCACCGCCGCGGGCGTCTTCGCGTTGACGAACAGGCCGTACCAGTTGTCCGTGTCCACGCCCGGCAGCCCCTGTTCGGCCAGCGTCGGCACGTTCGGCAGCTCCGGATTGCGCTTGGGCGCCGCAATCCCGATCGCGCGAAGCTTGCCGCCCTTGACCTGGCCGATCAGGCCGGGGACGTCTCCGAAGAATGCCTGGACCTGTCCGCCGAGGAGATCGGTGATCGCGGGGGCCGCGCCCTTGTAGGGGACGTGCAGGAAATTCACCTTGGTCGCATCGGCGAGCTGCTCCATCGCGAGGTGCGGGATGCTGCCGATGCCCGTCGACGCGATCGCCACCGGCTTCGTCGCCTTGCGCGCGTTGGCGACGAATTCGGCCGCGTTCTGCGCAGGATTGGCCGGATTGACGACCAGCAGCTCGTTGTTGTTGACGACCAGCGACACCGGCGCCAGGTCCTTCACGTCGTACGCGAGCTTCGTGTAGAGGACCGGGTTGATCGCAACCGCCCCGACGCTGGAAAGCCAGATCGTCGAGCCGTCGGGAGCCGAGCGCACGATGTATTCGGCAGCGACCGCGCCGTTGCCGCCCGGCTTGTTCTCGACGATCACGTGCTTGTGGAGCTCGCGGCCGAGCTGCTCGGAGATAGCTCGCGCGACGAAGTCCGTGGGACCGCCTGCCGGGAACGCGACGACGAGGTGGACGACGTTCTCTTGGGCGAACGCAGGCACGGCGACGATGGCGCCCGCCAGGACGAGCGCAGAGGCGATTTTGCGGATCATCGGTTGCTCCTATGGGGTTGGGGTTGACATTGTGGTTGCCTCGGTCGGTAGCCTCAGTCGCAGCGAACCGTCATGCCGCCGTCGACCACGACCTCGGTGCCGGTGATGAAGCGCGCCTCGTCGGCGGCGAGGAACAGCACGGCTGCGGCCGTGTCGCGGCCGTCGCCCATGAACCCCAGCGGGATCCGCGCGAGGCGCTGGCGCAGCAGCGCCTCGACGTCGCCGCCCGCGCGCTGCTTGGCGAGCCGAGCCTCGACCATCGGCGTGTGCAGCTGGCCGGGGACGACCGAGTTCACGCGTATGCCTTTTTTCGCATACTCGACGGCGACTACGCGCGAGAAATGGATGACCCCGGCCTTGGTCGCCGCGTACGCAACCTGTGCCGCGCCGGTCCAGCGCAGGCCCGACGTCGACGCGACGTTGACGATCGCGCCCCCGCGCTGCGCTTCCATCACCGGGAGCACGTGCTTGCAGGTGAGGAACACGCTCTTCAGGTTCAAGTCGACCTGCGCGTCGAAGACGTCCTCGCTCATCTCGACCGGGCCGCCCGCGGCCGAGCCGCCGACGTTGTTCACCAGCACGTCGACGCGGCCGAAGATCTCCCGCGCCTCTGCGACCACCGCAGCGACCGATCCGGAATCGGTGACGTCGCACCGTGCGGCGCGAATCGACGGCCGAAGCTCGCCGGCGCGCTCCAGCGTCTCTTCGAGGCGCTCGAGATCGCGGTCGACGGCGAGCACCCGGGCGCCCTCCTCGGCAAGCCTGACCGCGATCGCGCGGCCGTTGCCCCAGCCGGGGCCGACACAGCCGGCGCCGGTGACGATCGCGACCCTTCCCTCGAAGCGCTTCATCGCCCCGGACCGAAGCGGTAGAGCCGCTCGGGGTTGGCCACGAGCAGCGCGGCACGCTCGGCCTGCGTCGGCGCGACCTGCGCGATCAGGTCGGTGAGCAGGCCGTCGTCGGGCACGTGATCGAGGTTGGGATGCGGCCAGTCGGTGCCCCACAGCACGCGATCGCCCGCGTCCTCGACCAGCGCCCTCGCGAACGGGATCGCGTCGACATAGGGCGGACCCTGGCGCGACGCCCGCTCCGGGCCGCTGACCTTGACCCACAAGCGCGGATCGCGCATCAGCTCGCGCAGCCTGCGGAAATCGGGCTGGTCGACGCCGCGCGAGGCGTCGATGCGCGCCATGTGATCGATGACGATCGGTACCGGCGAGCGCAGCAGCGCCGGGGCGAGCTCGTGCACCAGCGAGCTCTCGAAATGCAGCTGCAGGTGCCAGCCGATGCCGGCGAGCCGGTTGCCGAAGGCGATCACGTCCTCGATCGGCGCCGCGGCACCCAGGTGACGCATGAAATGGAAACGTGCGCCGCGGAAACCCGCGGCGTCGAGCCGCGCGAGTTCCGCATCGCCGACCGACAACGGCAACAGCGCGATGCCGGCGTAGGCGCCGTTCTTCGCGCGGAGCGCATCCTCCGTCACGGAGTTGTCGTAGCCATGGGCGTTCGACTGCACGACGACGCAGCGTTCGATGCCCAGCAGCGCGTGCAGCGCGTAGAGCCTCTCCTTCGGAGCCTCGCAGGGCGTGAAGCTGCGCCCGGGCGCGAACGGGAACCTCGTCTGCGGTCCGAAGACGTGGACGTGCGCGTCGCAGGCGCCCGCCGGCAGCCGGAGCTTCGGCCGGGCGGGCGATGCATGGTACGAAAGGGGCGCGGCTGGCGGGGGCGACTGGGAAGACACGACCGGATCGGGCCTCGCGCGACGATGCGCGGCCAACACAGGGCGCGATTCTGCGGTCCGGCTGGCCAGAACGGAAGCGCATAGGTAGCATAGCAGCGATGCGTATATTCGATGGACCGTCCGCCGCCGAAGCCGGCCCCGCGGCGACGCGATGCATCAACCCTTGAACGCCCGATGGACCTGACGCAGCTCGCGCATTTCGTCCGCGTCGTCGACGCCGGGGGTTTCACCCGGGCCGCGGCGCAGCTCGACCTGACGCAGTCCGCGCTGTCGCGCCAGATCGCCCTGCTCGAAGCCGACCTCGGACAGCGGCTGCTGAACCGCACGGGTCGCGGCGCCGTCCCGACCGACGCGGGCCTAGCGCTGCTGGGCCACGCCAAGGCGCTGCTCGAGCTCGCCGATCGCACGCGCGACGAATTGCTCGGCTGGAACGCGAGTCCGCGCGGGCGCGTCGTCGTCGGCCTGCCGCCGCGCGTCGCGCACGTGATGGCCGCGTCCCTCGTCCAGCGCTTCCGCGAGCGGTTTCCACTGGCCGTCATCTCGGTCGCGGAGTCGCTCAGCACGCACCTGCGCGAATGGCTGATCGCGGGGCGGCTCGACCTCGCCCTGCTGTTCGATCCTCCGGCGGCCCCCCAGCTCGAATACCGGACACTGTCGCGCGAGCCACTGGTGCTGGTCGCACCCGGCTCGGGTCCCGCGCTTCCGTCGCGCCTGCGGCTCGCCGCATTGTCCAATTACGATCTGGTGCTCCCTGGCGTACCGAACGCCCTGCGCAGCCTGATCGACGGCGCGACACGCTCGAGGGGCGTTCGGCTGCGCGTCGTCGCCGAGGTCGACTCGGTGCGCACCGTCCTGTCGCTGGTCCACGCTGGCGCGGGCAGCACGGTGATGCCGGAAACCGGCGTCCAGGCCTACGGGCAGGGGCTGGACCTGCGGATCGCCCCGATCGGCGCGCCGGTCGTGCGCAATTCGCTGGTGCTCGCCGCACCCCGCGCGCGGCCGCAGACGCGCCTGATGCGCGACACGGCGACGCTGCTCGCCGGCCTCGATTTCGCGGCGCTCGATCGCAACCGCGGGGCCTAATCGCAATTGCGGGGCCTGACCCGCATCCCTGCCCGCCCGCGGGCACGCGGCTTGACTCCGCCGCCGGCCGCCCTCATGTGTCTTGGATGACCGCCAGACCCCGAATCCAAAGACTGCGAATCCCATGACTGCGATCAACGTCACGCGCACCGACTTCGACCAGGTCGTCGTACAGGCCTCGAGCGAACGCCCCGTTCTCGTCGACTTCTGGGCGCCGTGGTGCGGACCCTGCCGCACGCTCGGGCCGATCCTCGACCGCATTGCCGCCGAATTCGAAGGCAGGCTGACGCTCGTCAAGCTGAACACCGAGGACGAACCGGAGCTCGCCGCCAGCCATGGCGTGCGCGGCATCCCCAACTGCAAGCTGTTCGTCGACGGCCAGGTCGTCGACGAATTCACCGGGGCGCTGCCGGAACGCTCGATACGCGACTTTCTCGCCGCAGCCCTGCCCTCGCCCGCCGCGCCGCTCGTCGCGGCCGCAAGGGCACTGCTGGCCGGCGGCGATGCCGAGGCCGCGCTCGCGCGGCTCGACGAGGCGCAGGCGCTGGACGCGAGCGACGAGGACCTGCTGCTGACGCGCATCGAGGCCCTGCTCGAGGCGAATCGCGCGACCGAGGCCAACGCGCTGCTCGGGGAGGCCGAAGGATCGCGCCGCGCGCTCCGTGACGAACGCAGGCGCGCCGCCCTGCAGGCGCGCGCCGCGTTCGCCGGCGACCCGGGCGCCGATCTCGCCACACTGGCGCGCCAAGCGGCGGCAGTGCCGGTCGATTGCGCTGCGAAGCTCGCCCATGCGCGCGCGCTGGCGGCCGGCGGCAGCTACGAGGCCGCGCTCGCCGAGCTGCTCGCCATCGTTCGCAGCGACCGCAAGTTCGGCGACGACATCGGGCGCAAAACGATGTTGACGGTGTTCGCGGCGCTGCCCGGCGACAGCGACGTCGTGCGCCGCTACCGGCGCGAGCTCGCCGCGTTGCTCAACTGACCTTCGGGCGGGGCGGCCGCGTCATGCGCCGTGTCGCAGCGCCAGCAGCGCCTCGAACAGCTCGGGCTCGTCCCAGGGAGCGTCGACCGGGCAATCGCGCAGCCAGGGGCTTTCCGGATCGCGCAGCCATTCGCCGGGGAAGAACACGCTGATCCCTTCCTCGCCTTCGGCGATGTCCGCGCCCGACGTCGACGGCCTGCCATGCAGACCCGCATAGAGCGCCGCGCAGAAATCCACGTTGCGCGCCGCGCCCCGGTGGGATGCGGGCGTGATGCGCCGATTGATCTCCAGCAAGAGAGGTTCGCCGCCGAGGGCGGGCGTGATGAACTCGGCGAAGAAGTGCCCGCTGATCCCGAAGCCCCGGACCAGCCGCGACGTCGTCTCGCGCAGCGACGGCGCACGGAAGTAGCGTGCGACGGTCGGCGGTCCCACCGGCTCCGGGTGCGCCACGACTTTCTCGCCCGCGTATCCCGCGATCAGCTCGCCGTTCCAGGCCGTCGCGATGTAGTAGCGGACGCTGCCGGGAACGTGCGCCTGCACGAGATGCCGGCTGGCGACCCGGCAACCGGGGTCCTGCGCATTCACCGCCGTGAACTCGGCGAAGGCGCGCGCCAGCGCACCCGCGTCGGCGCAGATCGCGACGCCCTGGCCTGCGAAGCCGTGGGCCCGCTTCAGGACCACCGGGTAGCCACGCGCGGCGGCAAAGCCCTCGGCCTCGCGCAGCGCCTCGACGACCGCATAAGGCGGGACGCGGATGCCCAGCGCTTCTGCCGCGGGCGGCAACAGGGTCTTGTCGACGCTGGCCTCGTAATGCGCGGGGTCTCCGAGCGACTGCCTGACGAGCGCCGCCAGCCGCGGCTGGAGGTCCGCGCGCACCAGGAGCCGATCCGACTGCACCAGCATGTGCATCAGCCGGAACGCCATGTCGTCGCAGGGAACGACGATCCGCGGCGAGGTCGCCTCGACCATCGACGCGAACGCGGCAGCCCATGCCATCGGCGTCGCATCGTCGGGCAGGTAGCCGATCCTGGCGACGTAGCGGCTCTTTTCCGCCAGCGCATTGCGCGGCGTCAGCAGCGCGACCTCGAAGCCCGCCAGCGCGAGCGCACGCGGCACGCGAGCAGTTCCCAGCCAACGCGTGGCCGTCGATACCAGCAACAGCGGAGTCTTCGGCACGGTTTCCATCGTCGACGCACGCAATCCGAAACGAACGACCCGCATCTTAGCAACACGCCCCGAGCGCGCGGCCGCGGTTGACCGCCGCGGGCGCTGCGTCGATACTCGCGCAGGGGCAACGTCTTCCCCGATCGGCGGAGTGCATGAAGCTCGGTGCCATCATCCTGTCGTTCCTCACGCTGGCCGCAGGCGCCGATGCCGCCATCGCCCAGCGCAGCGCGCCGCAGCCCATCGACGTCCCCGCGTGGTTCGCGACGACCTTCCTCGATTTCCGCGAGGACATCGCCGACGCGGCCCGGGACCACAAGCGCCTGCTGGTCTACTTCGGCCAGGACGGCTGTCCCTATTGCGCGAAGCTTATGGGTGTCAACTTCGCCCAGCGGTCGATCGTCGAGACCACGCGCGGCAACTTCGTCGCGATCGCGCTCGATCTCTGGGGCGATCGCGAGACCACCTGGATCGACGGCCGCAGGATGCCGGAGAAGGAGCTCGCTCGGCAGCTCCACGTGCAGTTCACCCCGACGGTCCTGTTCTTCGACGAGCAGGGCAAGGTCGTCGCGCGCCTCGACGGCTACTGGCCGCCGCAGCGCTTCGAAGCGGTGCTCGATTACGTCGCCGGCCGGCATGAGCGCGAGCAGACCCTCGCAAGCTGGCTGCAGGCCAATGTCAGGGAGGAAGCGAGCCCGACGCTCCACGACGAAGCTTTCTTCATGGCGCCGCCCTACGACCTCGCGCATCGCGCCGACGGCAAGCCACTGGCCGTGATCTTCGAAACCGTCGATTGCCCGGCCTGCGACGAGCTGCATCGCGAGGGCTTCCGCCATCCGGAGGTCATGGCGCAGGTCCGTCGCTTCGACGTCGCGCGCTTTTCGATCTCCGCGGCGACGCCGCTGACGACCCCCGCCGGGCGCAGCACGACGGCGGCGGCATGGGCGCGCGAGCTCGGCATCGTGTACACGCCGTCGGTAGTGTTCTTCGATGCCGCCGGCAGCGAGGTCTTCCGCATCGATGCCTACCTGCGCCCTTTCCACTTCTCCTCGTCCTTCGCCTACGTCGCCGATCGCGGCTACGTCGGCGAGCCCTCGTTCCAGCGCTGGCTGCGGGCGCGGGCCGAACGCCTGCGCGAGGAAGGCAAAACCGTCGATCTCTGGAACTGAGCCGCTGCCCTGGGCGACCGGGCGGACTTTGCGGGGATCGGGCCGGATGCTATTCTCGCCGCCGCTCCATCCAGAGAGCGCAGCGGCAGGAACCGCGCGCCCGAACCCACGCAACGGCGCGATCCGCGCCATCCAGAGGAGGAAGACCGGTGCACATCCACAGGAAACTCGCGGCCGCCACACTGGCGTTCGCGCTTTGCACTCCGTTCGCCGGCGCTGCCGCCGCGGAAAGCTACGAGATCAACGTCATCCTTCCGCAGACCGGCGGGGCATCGTTCCTCGGCAAGGCCGAGCAGCACGCCCTCGGACTGGTGCAGAAGACGGTCAACGCCAGCGGCGGCATCCACGGCAAGCAGCTGCAGTTCAAGTTCTACGACGACCAGTCCAGCCCGCAGACCGCCGTGCAGATGGCGAACCAAGTCCTCGCGACCAAGCCGTCGGTCCTGATCGGACCCGCGATCGTGGCGATGTGCAACGCCGTCGCGCCGCTGGTGAAGGACGGCCCGGTGATGTACTGCATGTCGCCCGGAATCCATCCCCCGGCGGGGAGCTACGTGTTCACCTCGAGCGTGTCCACCCACGACCTCGAGAACGCGCTGATCCGCTATTTCCGGATGAAGGGCTGGACGCGCATCGCGCTGATCACCAGCACGGACGCGAGCGGCCAGGATGCCGAACGCGGCGTCGACGAGGTCCTGAAGCTCCCCGAGAACAAGGACGTGAAGCTTGTCGAGCGCGTGCACTTCAACCCCACCGACGTCAGCGTCGCGGCGCAGATCGAGCGCGTCAAGGCCGCGAAGCCGCAGGCGTTCATCGCGTGGAGCACCGGCGCGCCGATCGCGACGATCTTCAAGGGCATCGTGCAGGCCGGCCTCGATGTTCCGGTGGCGACCACCGATGGAAACATGACCTACGCGCAGATGAAGCAGTACGCCGCGTTCCTGCCCAAGCAGCTCTACTTCCCGTCGGCGGCCTGGGCCGCGTACGGCCCGGGCGTCGAGGTACCGGCGGCGGTGCGGAAGGCGCAGGACGATTTCTTTGCCGCTTACAAGGCCGAGGGCGCGGCGCCCGATGCGGCGGCGAACCACGGCTGGGGTCCGGCGATGACCGTGATCGACGCGCTGCGCAAGCTCCCCCCCAATGCGACCGCCGCGCAGGTGCGCGAGTACCTGGCCGGGCAGACGTCGTATGCGGGCATCAACGGTGTGTACGACTTCAAGAAGGTGCCGCAGCGGGGCCTGAGCGTGGAAAACGCGATCGTGACCCGCTGGGACGCCGCCCAGCAGCGCTGGGAACCGGTCAGCAAGGCCACGGGCGTGCCCCTCGCGAAGTAACCGCTCCGTCGTCGCTCGATGGAGCAAGCAGTACAGATCGTCATCGGCGGGTTGCTCCAGGGCAGCGTTTTCGCACTGGTCGCCCTGGGCTTCTCGCTGGTGTTCCGCGTCACCGGCGCGATCAACCTGATGCAGGGCGCATTCTGCATCCTGGGCGCGCTGTCGATGTACTCGCTGGGACAGGTCTTCCACTGGCCGACGGGCCTGGCGGCGGCGGGCGCCGCCGCCGCCGTCGTCGCCGTGGGGCTCATCATCGGCGCTGCCTTCTTCGTTCCCGGGCTCTCGAGGCTGCCGGTCAGCGGCATGCTGATCATGACCGCCGGCATGCTGACGCTGGCCGAAGGTCTGGCGTTGCTGGTCTGGGGCAGCCAGCCCTATGCGCTGCCGCCGTTCTCCGGCGAGGCGCCAGTCCGCGTGCTGGGCATCCGCCTGCCGACGCAGGGCTTCTGGATCGCGGCGGTGACCGCGGCGGTGATCCTGGGCCTGTGGCTGCTGCTGACGCGAACGACGGCGGGCAAGGCGCTGCGCGCGTGCGCGGAAAACCCCGTCGCGGCGCGGCTGATGGGCATCGACGTCCCGCGCGCGACGCTCGCGAGCTTCGTTCTCGCCGCGCTGATCGGCGGGCTGGGCGGCATCGTCGTCGGACCGATCACGTCGCTGCAGTTCGACACCGGCCGCTTCTTCACGATCTACGGCTTCGTCGCGGTCGCCATCGGCGGTCTGGGCTCGTTCGTCGGCGCCGTCGTCGGCGGATTGCTGCTCGGCGTCGTCGAGCAGGTCGCCGCCGGCTACGTGTCTTCGCTGTTTGCCAACTCGCTGGCTTTCGGTCTGCTGCTCGTCGTCCTGCTGTGGCGCCCGAGCGGCCTGTTCGCGTCGGGACCGCAGCGGCGCACCGACGTGCGCGACGAGAACCGCGTCTGGCCGCCGATCGTGCGCCTGCGCGGCAGGAGCGCAGCGGTGGCGGGCATCGCGGCAGTCGCGCTGCTCGCGGCGTTGCCGCTCGCCGTGAACTCGGTCCCGGTGATGAGCTCGCTGGTCATCACCTTCATCCTGTTCATCGGATTGCTCGGCCTCGACCTCCTGATGGGCTATGCCGGGCAGGTGAGTCTCGGGCAGGCCGGGTTCATGGCGATCGGCGGCTATGCGTCGGCGATCCTCGCGACCAACCACGACTGGTCTCCCCTTGCGGCGACGGCCGCGGGCATCGTCGTTGCCGTCGCCTGCGCCGTCGTCCTGTCGCTGTTCACCATGCGGCTGCGGGGACACTACCTGGCCCTCGCCACGCTGGCCTTCGGGCTGCTCGTCGACTCGTTCACCGTCGGGCTGACCGACCTGACCGGCGGGCCCTCGGGGCTCGTCGGCATACCGTCGTTCCGGATCGGCCCGTACGCCTTCGACACCTCGGAGAGGATGTACTACCTCGTGCTGGCGCTCATCGTCGTGCTGGTCGTGGTGCTGCACGGTGGCGTGCGCTCCGGTTTCGGCCGCGCGCTGCAGGCGATCCGCACCGACCAGACCGCGGCTGCGGCGCTGGGAATCAACGTGGCGCGCCACAAGCTCATCGTGCTCGCGATCAGCGCAGCGCTGGCCGCGCTCGCCGGCAGCCTGTACGCGTTCTATTTCCACTTCCTGTCGCCGGAAATGGTGGGCACGCCGCGCTCGCTGGAAATGCTCGCCATGCTGGTGCTGGGCGGCGAAGGGACGCTGGTCGGACCGCTGCTGGGCGTGGCGATCCTGACGCTGCTGCCCACGGTGTTCCAGCCACTCGCGGCGTACAAGACCTTCGCGACGGGGTTGCTGCTGGTGCTCGCGGTGCGCTACCTGCCCGGCGGGATCTTCGGCACGGCCGTCGACCGCCTGCGGCGCATCACGGGTGGGCGCGGGACCGCGCCGGTCGCCCGGGTGCCGGGGACCCTGTCGTGACCCCGGCCGCATTGGAAGCGATCGGCCTGTCGAAGTCCTTCGGCGGTCTCGTCGCTGTCGACGACGTCTCGTTCACCGTAGCGCAAGGTACCCTCACCGCGCTGATCGGACCCAACGGCGCGGGCAAGACGACGCTCTTCAACCTGATCACCAACCTCTACCGCCCCGACGCCGGGGACGTCAGGTTCCTCGGCGCCTCGATCGCCGGCCTCGCTCCCGAGCGCATCGCCGGGCTGGGGCTCACGCGCACGTTCCAGAGCGCGCGGATCTTCCCCGGCATGACGACGCTGGAGAACGCGCTGGTCGGCGCACACCGCCACCTGCGCGGCGGTCCGCTGGCGCAGATGGCGTGGCTGCCATCGGTGCGCGACGAGGAGCGTCGGGTCACCGCACGTGCGGAAGCGCTGCTCGAGCTCGTCGGCCTCGCGCCGTTCAGGCGAGCGCCCGCCACCACGCTGCCGATGGGTGCGCAGAAACTGCTCGAGGTGGTGCGCGCACTGATGGCGCGACCGCGGCTGCTGCTGCTCGACGAGCCCGCGGCGGGACTGAACGACAGCGAGACCGCCGAGCTCTCCGGGCTGCTCTCGGCGGTGCGCGCGAACGGCATCACCGTCGTCGTCGTCGAGCACAACATGTCGCTGGTGATGGAAGTCGCCGACGAGATCGTCGTCCTCGATGCCGGCGCCGTGCTCACCCGCGGCGTCCCCGCGGACATCCAGCGCGACCGTCGCGTCATCGAGGCCTACATCGGCCAGGGCGCAGGGGCGCACTGATGCTCGAAGCGCGCAGCCTGACCGTCGGATACGGCAACGACGCGGTCGTGCGCGGCGCGAGCTTCATCGTGCGTCCCGGCGAGATCGTCGCCCTGATCGGAGCGAACGGCGCCGGCAAGTCGACGCTGCTGAAAGCCGTGTCGGGCCTGCTGCCGGTCCAGTCCGGCGAGATCCATTTCGACGGCCGGCGCATCGATCGCCTCCCGTCGAGCGAGCGTGTCCGCCTCGGTCTCGCCCAGGTGCCCGAGGGCCGGCAGGTGTTCGCCGGCCTGTCTATCGAGGACAATCTGACGCTCGGCGCCTGGGTCCACCGCGGCGCCGACGACGCCGAGATCGGCCGCCGTCTCGACAGCGTGTACGAGCGCTACCCGGTGCTGCGCGAACGCAGGGGGACGCCCGCGGGCAATCTCTCCGGCGGCCAGCAGCAGATGCTCGCCATCGCCCGCGGCCTGATGTCGCGGCCGCGGCTCTTGATGCTTGACGAGCCGTCGCTCGGCCTGTCGCCGCTGCTGGTCATCGAGATCTTCCGCCTGATCAAGAGCCTCCGCGCAGAAGGACTTGCGATCCTGCTGTCCGAACAGAATGCGCGCCAGAGCCTTGCGATCGCCGATCGCGGCTACGTGATCGAATCGGGGCGCATCGCGGCCGAGGGAACCGGCGCCGACCTGCTCGACGATCCGCAGATTTCCGAGCGCTACCTCGGGACCGGCAGGTCCGTCGATGCCGGCAACGCGCAGCCGCGCGCGTCGCTCGCGCAACGCCTCGCGCCGCTGCTCGAAACCTGACGCGGCGCCGCGACTCTCGACCGATGGCCCCCTCTCACGCCGAACGCATTGCCGCGATACGCCGCTCGCTCTACATCGGCGGCGCCTGGCAGGAGCCTTGCGACGGGCGCTACGCGACGACGCTCGATCCGGGAAGCGGAGCATCCCTGGGCGAGGTCGCGATCGCCGCCGGGGCCGACGTCGATGCCGCCGTCGCCGCGGCGCGCGAAGGCTTCCGCACCTGGCGCGCCGTCGCGCCGCTGGAGCGCGCGCGCATCCTGCGGCACGTCGCGGCGATCCTGCGCGAGCACGCCGGCGAGCTCGCGCACATCGATGCGGCCAATTGCGGCAATCCGGTGCGCGAGATGGGTGCGGACGCTGCGATCGCCGTGGCGCAGCTCGAGTTCTTCGCGGGGCTCGTGACCGAGGCCAAGGGCGCGTCGATCCCGATGGGGATGGATGCGGTCAATTTCTCGGTGCGCGAGCCGCTCGGCGTCGTCGCCCGGATCATTCCGTTCAACCACCCGTTCATGTTCGCTGCAGGCAAGTCGGCCGCGCCGCTCGCCGCCGGCAACGCCGTCATCGTCAAGCCGCCCGACCAGGCGCCGCTGTCGGCGCTGCGCCTTGCCGACTTGCTCGACGGCGTGCTGCCCGCCGGCGTCTTCAACGTCCTCCCCGGCGACCGCGCGACGGGCGCAGCGCTGGCGGCACACCCGGGGGTGGCGATGGTCGCGATCATCGGCAGCGTCGGTGCGGGTCGTGCCGTCATGCGCGCCGCCAGCGACACCGTCAAGCCGGTGCTGCTGGAGCTCGGCGGCAAGAACGCGCTGATCGCGTTCCCCGACGCCGACCCCGACGACGTCGCTGCCGCGGCGATCGCCGGCATGAATTTCGGCTGGTGCGGCCAGTCCTGCGGCTCGACCAGCCGGGCCTTCGTCCACCGCGACATCTACGACGAGGTGCAGCGGCGCATCGTCGCGCGCATCGCAGCCTTCCGCCCGGGACCGCCGACCGATCCGGCGACGACGATGGGCGCGATCGTCAGCCGCGCCCAGCGCGACCGCGTGCTGGATTTCATCGCCGGCGGCATTCAGGACGGCGCGCGCCTGCTGTGCGGCGGCGGCCCCCCTTCCGATCCCGCGCTTGCCGGCGGCAATTTTGTCCTGCCGACGGTCTTCGCCGACGCCACGATGGCGATGCGCATCGCGCGCGAGGAGATCTTCGGGCCGGTGCTGTCGCTGCTGCCATGGAGCGACGCAGCGCAGATGCTCGCCGACGTCAATGCCGTCGAGTACGGACTGTCCTGCTCGATCTGGACGAACGAGCTCGACAGTGCGCATCGCACCGCGATGGCCGTCGAGGCGGGCTACGTCTGGATCAACGAGGTCGGGCGGCATTTCCTCGGCGCGCCTTTCGGCGGCGTCAAACAATCCGGATTCGGGCGCGAGGAATGCCTGGAGGAGCTGCTCCAGTTCACGCAGCTGAAGAACATCCACCTGCGCCTGCGGTCCCCTGCGCGCTGAAACGCCGCATCGAAATCGCGTCTTCCTGCTCGAGCTCCTCAAGACGCGTCTCGACGCCGCGGACCTGCTCTTCGAGCTCCGGCAGCAGCACGTCCTGCAGCGCTCGCGCGCGCCGAACCGAGCGCTGGTATTCGCGGGACAGGCGTTCGAGGTTGCCGCTGATCGCAGCCAGCCGCGCCGCCGCGGCGATCAATGCGACGTACGCGCGCCGGCAAGCCTCGGCCTCCGGAGACGGTTGCACCGACGCGGGTGCCGCCTCGCGCGCGGGCTGCCATTCCACGTCCTGCAGGCGCACGCCCATGACTGACCGCGACCTGCGCACGAGGGTCGCGTCGCCCTGCGCCAGCGGCGGATACAGCTGCAGGTCCCCCAGGCCGTGCCGTGCAACCGCCGCCTGCAGCGCAGCGGTTGCCGTGCGCTGTGCCGCGACCAGTTCACGGTCGATCGCGCCGTAGCGCGCGAGCCCGCGCAGGATCTCGCCGCCGAGCAGCAGGCACTTCTCGTCGAGGAAGACGTAGCCCTCGTGCATCGCCCGCCGCTCGTCCTTCATCTCGAGCACGGCAGCGCGGGTGACGCTCGCCTCGCTCATCGGGACACCGCGGCGCCGCCGCTGCGCGGCGTGATGTGGGTGGCGATCTGGGCATCCGACAGACGCGTCAGCTCGCCTTGCGGGAGGTCGGCCAGCAGCCGCCAGCCGGCCTCCATGCTCTGCTCCAGCGTGCGCGCCTCGG
>JAJXTF010000047.1 GCA_021784125.1 Pseudomonadota bacterium
TGCAGGCAGCGCTCGACACCCTGATGCACGGCCGCACGACGATCGTCATCGCCCACCGCCTGTCGACGATCGAGCACGCCGACCGCATCGTCGTGCTCGATCGCGGGCGCATCGTCGAGGAAGGAACGCACGCGGCGCTGCTCGCGCGCGGCGGCATCTACGCGAAGCTGCACCGGATGCAGTTCGCGACCGCCTCGCTCGCCGCGTGAGGCCGCTGCGCTGCCGGTGATGGGCGAACGCGACGCGCTCGCCATCGCGCACACCGAGGCGTCGATGGGCTGGGGCGGCCAGGAGATCCGCACGCTGACCGAGGCCGCGGGATTGCTCGCGCGCGGCCACCGCGTCGTCGTCTACGCGGCACCCGGCTCGCGCCTGCTCGACGAGGCGCCGCGCTTCGGCGTCACCGCCGAGGCGCTGCCGATAGGACGCAAGCGCCCGGGCGGCCTGCGGGCGCTGGTCGGGGCGCTTTCGGCGCATCCGGTCGACGTCGTGAATGCCCACAGCTCGACCGACGCCTGGCTCGCGGCGCTGGCCTGCAGGTGGCTCCGCGTCACCGGCAGGCCCGCACCCGCGCTGGTGCGCACCCGCCACGTGTCGATTCCGGTTCCGAACGATCCCGCGACGCGCTGGCTCTACCGTCGGGCGACGGTCCGCGTCGTCACGACCGGCGATGCATTGCGCGACCAGCTCGTTCGCGACAACGGCCTCGACCCGGCGCGCGTCGACTCGGTTCCCACCGGCATCGACGCGCAGGCGTACGCGCCGCGCTCGCGCCAAGCCGCGCGGGACGCACTCGGCATCGACGCGTCGGCCCCCTGGATCGGCGTCGTCGCGACGCTGCGCAGCTGGAAAGGACACCGCTTCCTCATCGAGGCGCTGCCGCGGCTCGCGCATCGCGACGCGCGGCTCGCGATCGTCGGCGACGGACCGCAGCGATCGGCGCTCGAGGCGCAGGTCGACGCGCTCGGGCTGCGCGATCGCGTGATCTTCGCGGGCCAGCAAACCGAGGTGATGCGCTGGCTGCCCGCCTTCGACGTCTTCGTGCTGCCTTCTTATGCCAACGAAGGCGTTCCGCAGGCGCTGCTGCAGGCGATGTTCGCCGGCATCCCCTGCGTCACGACCGACGCCGGCGCGATACCGGAGATCGCGCGCGACGGCGAGACGGCGCGCGTCGTCGCGCGCGAGGATCCGGCGGCGCTCGCCGCGGGTATCGACGCCGTCCTCGACAATCGCGCGGGCGCCGAGGCGATGGCGCAGCGCGCGCGGGCGTTCGTCGGTCCACGCTACGGGCTCGCCACGATGCTCGACCGGATGGAGAACGTGTTCCGGCGGGCGATCGCGGAGCGCGCGGGTTGAGCGCCGTGGCGGATCAGAGCGGCAGGACGCGCTGGCGCGTGAAGGTCGTCGCGCGGGCGCTGCTCGTGCGCGGCATGCGCCGCGCGCCCCCGCGCGAGCCGCGGCGCATCCTGATCGCGCATCACCTGCTGCTCGGCGACACGCTGATGCTGACGCCGCTGCTCAAGAAGCTGCGCACGCTGCACCCGCAGGCGGACATCGCGATGACCTTGCCACACGCTGCAGTGCCGCTGTATGCGACGCGTCCCTACGGGGTGCGCGCGCTCCCTTTCGACCCGCGGCGGGATCCGGCGGCACTGTTCGGCGAAGCGCCTTTCGATCTCGCTTTCGTCCCCGGCGACAACCGTCATTCGTGGCTCGCCGCGGCGATGCGGGCGCGCTGGATCGTCGCGTTCGCCGGCGACCGCCCCGCGACGAAGAGCTGGCCGGTCGACAGGCTGATTCCCTACCCCGACCGACCCGCAGCCTGGGGGGACATGGTCGCCGGTCTTGCCGACGGCCCTCCGCCGCCGCCCTACCGCAGCGGCGAATGGGCGGCGCCACCGGCGGCCGCGTTCGAGCTCCCCGCGGTCCCCTACGCAGTGCTGCACGTGGGCGCGAGCACTCCGCTGAAGCGCTGGGAAGGCGCGCGGTGGATGGACCTCGCCGACCGGCTTGCCGCGCGCGGCATCACGCCGGTGTGGTCGGCGGGCCCGGGGGAGGCGAAAATGGTCGCGGCGATCGAAGGCGCCCAGCGCCATCGGTCGTACGCCGGAGCGCTCGACCTCGCCCAGCTCTGGCGCCTGCTCGCGGGCGCGCGGTTGCTGGTGGCACCCGACACCGGCGTCGCGCACCTCGGCCGCATCGTCGGCGTCCCGACCGTCGCGCTGTTCGGGCCCGGGTCGGCGGTGATCTGCGGCGCCGGCGACTTCTGGCGCGACGCTCCCTACCGCGCGGTGAGCGTCGACCCGTTCCCCTGTCGCGACCAGCGCATACTGTTCAGGCGCGAGATCGCATGGGTGCGACGCTGCGGTCGCTCGGTCGCGCAATGCCCGCGCCACCTGTGCATGCCCGCGATCGGCGTCGCCGACGTGCTGCGCGCAATCGAATCCCTGGAGACGGCTTCGGCATGACGAGCACGAGCAACCCGTTCGACGACGTCGGCTCGGCGTCGATCCTCGCCTTCCACGACCGGCGGATCGCGCTCGGCGCGAGCGCAGCTGTCGCCGACCCCGCGGGCGAGGCGTGGGAGCACATCGCGGCGAACCATCGCTGCAACCACCTGCTGTGGGACGAGGAGGACCAGGCGCGGCGCACCGACGTCCCCGACGCGGCGATCGCGGCGAACAAGCGCGCGATCGACGGCTACAACCAGAAGCGCAACGACGCGATCGAGCGCATCGACGAGACGCTGCTCGCGCGGCTCGCCGGGGTCGCGCCGGAGGCGGATGCGTGGCACAACTCGGAAACGGCCGGCGCGATGATCGACCGGCTGTCGATCCTCGCTCTCAAGGTCCACCACATGCGCGCGCAGACATTGCGCGGCGACGCGACGCCCGAGCACATCGCGGCCTGCGCCGGGAAGCTGGCCCGGCTGTCGCTGCAGCGCGAGGACCTGGCGCGCTGCCTCGACACGCTGCTCGCGCGCGCCGCACAGGGCCGCGCGTTCTGGCGGATCTACCGGCAGTTCAAGATGTACAACGATCCGGCGCTGAATCCCTGGCTCTACCGGAAGCCGGTCTAGCGGCGAGCAGCGGCCGCAACTCGGCGAAGACCGCGTCCTCGTCGAGCTCCGCCACGTTCCTGCCGGCCTCGACGTGGCGCGCGCGCGCACCCAGCGGCGCCCAGCGCGAGGCGGGCGCCGAGTCCTGCGGATCGGCGAACAGCCCCAGCACGCCCCCGGGACTGGCCGCGGCAAAGTGCATCAGGCCCGAGTCGGGCATCAGCGTCGTGCGCGCGTCGTGGATCAGGCCCAGGGCATCGGAAATCGGGCCGCGGAACGGATGGACGTGCGCGCCCGCGCGATCGAGCACCTGCTGCGCCAGCGCGTCGTCCCCCGGATAGACCGGGTTGTCCGCGGCGCCGGGCGTCCACATCAGCACGGTCGGCAGCCCGAACTCGGCGTACAGCCGCTGCATCCAGCGGATCGCCTGGGGGGCGCCCGGCTGCTTCTTCGCGCGCCGCGCACCCAGGCCCAGCACGACGTAGCCCGCCGGCGCGAGCCCGCGCGCGGCGAGCCATTGCGCTGCGAATGCCGCCGAGGCGGCCGGAAGCTCGAAACGCGGCACCGGCGGCACGGCGGGAGGCTCGACTCCCAGCGGCGCGAGCAGCGCGAGCATGCGCATCGTCTCGTGCCCGGCCTGCGGTGGCGGCAGCGGATCGGTGAGGCGCGGACCGTAATCGGAGGGATCGTGGACGTAGGCGACGACGCGGCGCGCGCCGACCGCCAGCGCGCGCCGGATCGCGCGGTGCGATTCGTCCCCGCCCATCACCAGCGCCCAGTCGTAGCGCTGGCGGCGCAGGCTCAGCAGCAACGGCAATTGCGCGGCAAGTGCCCGAAGGCGCAGCCGCCGGCCCGTCCTTGCGCGCGGATAGCTCCAGATGCGCGCCAATGCCGGATGGCCGCGGGCAACCCAGGCGTTGTAGTCGTTGGCGAGCAGGTGGATCTCGGCCTGCGGAGCGACGGTCGCGAGGTGCTCGATCACCGGCGTGGTCAGCAGCAGGTCGCCCAGCTTGTCGCGCTTGACGATCAGGATGCGCATGGCGCGAAAGCGGCGTGGAGCAGCATGATGAAGGTAGAATCGCGCGTCGTATCGAGGCGCGGCCCGGCAGCGCGATGACCGATCATATCAACCGCTGGCTGCTGGCGTCCGCTGCAGCCTATCTGTTCCTGCTGCCGACCAATGCGGCGACGTTCCCTCGGTCGGTCGCCTACGGTGTCGCCGCGCTGTGCGCGCTCGTCGCGTGGTTCACGGCGCGACGCCGCGGCACGCCCATCCCGCTGGCCGGACCGGCGGTCCTCCTGCCGCTGTTCGCCTGGGTCGCGTGGTCGTGGGCGTCGCTCGCGTGGTCGGTCGATCGCCGGTATACGCTGGGCCAGCTCGAGCGCGAGCTCGGCGACAGCCTGCTGGTGATGCTCGCTTTCTACGTCGCCGCCCGCGACGCCAGGAGCCTTCGCGTTCTCGTCGGCGCCGCGCTGTCGAGCTTCGCCTTCTTCGCCCTGCTGGCCATCGGCACGAACGCGGTGCAGGGCGGCTGGGATGCCGGCCGCTGGCACCTGGGCGTCGGCCCCTGGTCGACGTGGCTGGTGCTGGTGGCACCCTTCCTGTTCGCGCTGATCGCCCCCAAGCCCGCGGGCTTCGGAGGCGGCACGCCGCTGGCTGCGGTCGGGGTCGTCCTGCTGGCGCTGCTGATCGTGACCGCGCGCATGAGCGAGAACCGGATCATATGGATCGCCCTGGGCGTCTCGTTCGCGACGGCGTCGCTGGCCGCCGCCTGGCGCTGGCCGCAATCGTTCACGCGGGCGCCGATGCGCTGGATCCTGCCTGCAGCGGCGCTGCTGCTCGTGCTCGGGCTCGCGTTCTTCGATTCGCTGGTCGAGCGCGCCGAGACCGCCTATCAGGGGCGCGAAAGCGTCGCCGCCACGCTCGAGCACGATCCGCGCATCGTGCTGTGGGAGCACGTGAAAGACCGCATCGCCGCGCGGCCCTGGACCGGCTACGGTTTCGGGCGGCGCATCCTCGCGGGACCGCTCACGACCGAGCTCGGGAATCCGCTGCTCGCCCACGCCCACAACGTGTTCGCGAGCCAGTGGCTGCAGACGGGTCTTCCGGGGCTCGTCGCGTTCGCCTCGTTCATCGCCGCGCTGGCGCTCTCCTACCTGCGCTTCCTGCGCTCGCGCGACGATGCGCTGGCGTTCGTCGGCATGCTGGGACTGGCGCTCGTGGCCGGATTCCTGGCCAAGAACCAGACCGACGATTTCCTCTTCCGCAGCAACGCCAAGGAATTCTGGGCGATGACGGCGCTGCTGCTCGGATACGGGATGCGGCGCGAACGCGCGCCGGCCGCCGGCGACGTGCCGGCGCTCTAGCGTCGCCGCGGCGCGCGCAGCGGCACGGCGACGGGCTCGGACGCCCCGTCGACGGGAATGGGCTTGATCGACGCGCCGGCGGGCGGTGCGTACTCGGGGATCCACGCCTGCATGCGCGCCCGCACCTCGCCGTCGTCGGCGACACGGTCGCGCTCGCACCACGCGACCATCTGCCTGACCGCATCGCGATTGGCGGCGCGCGCCTGCGCGATGCGCAGCTTCGGGTGCGTCGTCGGCTTGGTCGCCTCCTCGGAAGCCAGCGGCTCCTCGTAGAGCTTCTCGCCCGGGCGCAGCCCGGTGAAGACCACCGCGATCCGGTCCGGGTCGGCGCCGTAGAGGCGGATCATGTCGCGAGCGAGATCGACAATGCGCACCGGCTCGCCCATGTCGAGGGCGAGGATCTCGCCGCCCTTGCCCTGCAGCCCCGCCTGCAGCAGCAGCTGCGTCGCCTCCGACAGCGACATGAAGAAGCGCGTGATGTCGGGATGCGTGACGGTGACCGGACCGCCGCGCGCGATCTGCTCGGCGAAGCGCGGAATGACGCTGCCGGCGCTGCCGAAGACGTTGCCGAAGCGGACGATGACGAACTGCGTCCCGGCATCCTGCAGCGCCTGGCAGACCTGCTCGGCGACGCGCTTGCTCGCCCCCATCACCGACGTCGGGTTCACCGCCTTGTCGGTCGAGACGAGCACGAACTTCTCGACTTTCGCCGCGACGGCGGCGCTCGCGATCACCCAGGTGCCGTAGGCGTTGTTCAGCACCGCCTGCCAGGCGTTCGTCTCCTCCATCAGCGGCACGTGCTTGTACGCGGCCGCGTGGAAGATCGCGTCGGGTTTCTCGCGCGAAAGCGTCTGCTCGACCAGCGCCGCATGCTTGACGTCGCCGACGATCGCGATCATCCCGAGCTGCGGGAACGTGTCGAGCAGCGCGGTCCTGATCTCGTAGAGCGCGGCCTCCGAAATGTCGAACAGCACGAGCCGCGCCGGGCGGAAACGCGCGATCTGGCGGCACAGCTCGGCCCCGATCGACCCGCCTGCGCCGGTGACCATGACGACACGGTTGCCCAGCCATTCGGCGATGCCGGCGTTGTCGAGGACGACCGGGTCGCGGCCGAGCAGGTCGTCGAGCTCGACGTTGCGCAGCATGGTGAGCGGCAGGCGCCCGGAGATCAGCTCGTCGTAGGCCGGGACGGTCAGCGCCTCGACGTCGACGCCGGCGCAGAGCTCGGCGACGCGGCGGCGCACCGCGTGATTGGCCGACGGCAGCGCGATGATCACCTTGCGCACGCCGTAGCGCTTCGTCCACAAGGGAAGATCGGCGATCGGCCCGAGCACGCTGACGTTGCGCAGCTGCCGCCCATGCTTGGTCGGATCGTCGTCGAGCAGGCCCACGACGCGCCACTGGCGGCTGCGCGCCATCTCGTTGGTCAGCCGCGCACCGGCCTCGCCCGCGCCGATCACCAGCACCGGCTCCCCGAGCGCGGCCAGCGGACTGTAGAGGCGATGCTCCTTCCAGATGCGGTAGACGAAGCGCGAGCCCGCCATCAGGAAGATCAGCACGATCGGGTAGAAGAACAGCACGCTGCGCGGCACCGCCGTCTGCAGCTTCAGCATGACGAGCACCAGCGGGATCAGGATCGCGCCCAGGCCGGCGGCGAGCATGATCCGCTGCAGGTCGGGCAGGCTCGCGAAGCGCCACAGGCCGCGATACAGACCGAGCGACAGGAAGATCGTCGCCTGCAGCGGCAGGATCCAGGCGAGCGTCGACCACATGTCGCCCACGAACGGCTCGCGCAGATCGAGGTTGAAGCGAAGCCAGTACATCGCGGTCCACGCGACGGCGGTCATGCACGCGTCGTGGACGAAAGCCAGCGCAGCGCGCCAGTTGAAGCGTGGGGTCATCGGGGGGCCGAGGTGGTGGCGTTTTTTCGCCAATGATAATCAATTGCCGCGAACAACATGATGACGACAACGCAAGCGGCCGCGAGTGCCCACGGGCCCGCCGCCGGCGCGACAAGCAGGCAGGCGACCGCGCCCGCGGCCGTGGCCGCCATCGCCGCCGCATAGACGGCGAGCGTTCCGGCATGGCCCGCGCCGAGCTGGTGCAGGCGCTGGTAATAGTGGCTGCGGTGGCCCTCCCACAGCCGCTCGCGGCGCAGGGCGCGGTGCAGCAGGGTCAGCGTCGCGTCGGCGATGAAGGGCAGGAATACCAGCGGCGGGAACCACGCCGGCCAGCGCCCTGCGACGACCCCCGCGATGCCGAAGGCCGCGGCGAGGAACCCCAGCGGGACCGCCCCGGCATCGCCCAGGAACATCGTTGCCCGCGGGCGATTGACGGCGAAGAACGGAACGATCGCCGACGCGAGCGCGAACAGCGCGGGCGCGTCCCCGGGCGGGGACGCCGATGCGCCCGACGTCGCGGGCTGCGCCGTCGCGGCGCCGTGCATTGCGGCAATGCCGTAGGCAGCGAATCCGCAGATGCCCATGGCTGCCGCCAGACCGTCGTTGCCGTCCATGAAATTGAACAGGTTCGCCGACCATGCGAGAGCGAGTGCGCAAGCCACGACCAGGACCGCTGCCACCGCTGGCGCAGCGGCGTACCCCGCGCCATGCACCAGCCACGCCGCGGTCCACACCGAGGCTGCGGCGTGCACGACCAACCGTGCCGTGACGCCCACACCGCGGCGATCGTCCTGCGCCGACACGGCGAACAGCGCGGCCCACGCCGGCATCCATCCGGCCAGCCCGCCGGGGAAGGGCGGCGGAAAGAGCAGGGCCGCGGGAACGAACCCGGACCAGATCGCGTAGCCGCCTACGCGCGGGACCGGATCGGCGTGCAGCGAGCGGGCGTTCGGCAGATCCGCCGGGAGCTTCGGCGCAAACCGTCGCAGGATCGCGACCGCGACGGCGGCGAGCAATGCCGCAAGCGCGGATGCGGCCACGACGGCATTCGGCATCGGCTTTCCCTGTCGTCGGGCGCGCGCCGCCGGATCTGGCGGCACGCACCCCGTTTAACGGCAACAAACCCGGCCCGCAGCGCGTCCCGGAGCCGACTTAAGACGCAAAAACAGCCCGCGGGTCGGCCGAAGCTTGCCCGGTGCTGGAAAATAGAGCCTTTTCCCTTGTTGCTCAGCATTTTAGCGCGGAATGCTCAGAAAATCTGGCATACGTGTTGCCCTTGTGATGTTGCTTGCGCACAACAGGCGGCAACGGGTATCTGCGCCGCCGTCGGGTTATGTTGCCAATGGTTTGCGCCATTTGGCACAATGGGTTCAACTTCTCGCCAGAGTTGAGAAGGTTCCGATGGCAGGCGAAGTGGGCTGTGCACCTGCCAAATCAATCAGTTAGAGGAGAGCATTGATGAAAAAGAAGCTCGTTGCTGTCGCCGTGGCGGGCGTTCTCGGCATTCCGCTGGCTGCGCATGCGCAGACCGCGAATGTCACGCTGTACGGCCGGGTGAACATGGACTTCGAAATGGTCAACGGCAAGCAGGCCGACGGCTCGAACCCGAATGTCTTCCGCGTCAGTTCCAACACCTCGCGCTTCGGCCTGAAGGGCGTCGAGTCGCTGGGTGGCGGCCTGAATGCCATCTTCCAGATCGAGTCCGGAGTTTCGGCGGATGCAGGCGGCGGCGTCCTCGCCGGTCGCGAAACCTTCGTCGGCCTGCAAGGCAGCTGGGGCACGTTCAAGATGGGCAACTTCTTGAACACGACCGACGACATGCACGGGATCTTCGGCAGCACCCCGACGCTGCTGTCGTCGATCTTCTCGACGGCGAATCTGTGGGCGCAAGGCCCGCAGGCGCGCGCCAACGGCGGCTTCGATACGCGCGACGGCAACTCGCTGCGCTACGATTCGCCGTCGTACAACGGCCTGACCTACAGCGTTCAAGGGTCGACGCTCGAGAACGCCACGCACGCCTACATCCTCGGCGCCAACGTGATCTACACGAACGGCCCGATCCAGGTCGGCGCGGCCTACGGCGGCAACCAGAAGGTCCGGGGTGCCGGGCTGAACGACCGCGACTACACGCTGACCGGCGGCTACAACTTCGGTCCGGTGCGCATTGCCGGCGTGTACGAGCACACGAAGTACGAGACGCCCACTGGCGACCTGAAGCGCGATATGTACGGCATCAGCGCCATCGCCCCGGTCGGCCCCGGCACGATCTACGCGTACTTCGGCCACGCATCGGATGGCAAGGGCAGCGCCGCGGATGGTCAGACAGTCGGCTACCTCGTGAAGGGTTCGGACACCAGCGCGAATACCTGGGAACTGACCTACACGTACCCGCTGTCGAAGCGCACGGCGATCTACGGTGGCTACGTCAAGATCAACAACGACAACAACGTGCAGTACTCGTTCAACATCAACACCTACGGCGTCGCGAAGGGTGGCGACCCGGGCGGTCTGGTGCTGGGCGTGTACCACCTGTTCTAGGCAACATTGGAACGCCCCGGCCTGGCCGGGAACTCCTCGGCAGCGGGCGCCTTCGGGCGCCCGTTGTTTTTGCGGCGTCGCATCCGCGGCATGGCGCCGCGGCCCGCGATTGTTTACGATGACCGGATGCTCGATTCCCTGATCATCGCTTTCGACCGCGCCCTGCACACGCTGACGGGCGCCGTCACGCCGGCGCGGCCCGCACCGGGCGCGAACCTGCAGGATGCGGACCTGCGCCCCGACGAGGTGGCCCACGCGGCCGGGTTGATGCGCATCAACCACACCGGCGAAGTCTGCGCGCAGGCGCTCTATTCGGCGCAGGCCCTCGTCGCGCGCGATCCCGATCTGCGCGAGCGCTTCGCGCATGCGGCGCGCGAAGAGGAGGACCACCTGGCCTGGACGCAGGCGCGGCTTGCCGAGTTCGGACGGCGCACGTCATTGCTGAATCCCCTCTGGTATGCGGGATCGTTCGCCATCGGCACCGTCGCCGGCATCGCGGGCGACCGGCTCAACCTCGGCTTCGTCGTCGAGACCGAGCGCCAGGTCGAGGAGCACCTGACCTCGCACATGGACCGGCTCCCTGCCGGCGATGCGAAGAGCCGCGCGATCGTCGAGCAGATGCGCGACGACGAGGCGCGCCACGGCGCGATGGCGCAGGAAGCCGGCGCGGTGCCGCTGCCCCTGCCCGTCCGCGGCGCGATGCGCATGGCCGCGGACGTGATGCGCGCGATCGCCTACCGGATCTGATCGCCACTCGCGCGAGGCGCGCGATCGGGTCCCGCTGCCCAAACGCGCCCGTGTTTCAGAGCGCCTCGGCGCTGCGCTCAGGCTCGGCCCATTCCCGCGCGGGCGCCTGTGACGCAGTCGTCGCAAAGCGGGTGGTGCGACGAGGGAGTCGTGGGTGGACGACCGAAGTCGCACCGGGACCCGCGCGACGACGCGGGTTGCGTCACCGAAGCACGCGAGGGAATGGGCCGAGCCTGAGCGCCGGCCGGCGTCGATGCGCAGGGCCGATGCGCAGCGCCGATCCGCCCCGACTGTCCGCTACGGCGGCGATCCGGGAGCGCTGCGCAGCCACGTCCGCAGCGCGGCGATGCGTGCGGCGCGCAGAGCCTTGGGGATCGTCGCGCCGCGCCGAGCGCCCTCCGTTGCAGCCTTCGCCCGCAGTGCGTCCTTCGCGCGCGCAGCGCGCGCGATCGAAGCCGCATCGACGCCCTTGATCACCGCGAGCGCCCCGCGCAAGTGCTGCGCGCTGCGCTCCCCACCCTCGCTGCGGCGCCCGGTGCCCGCCAGGATTGCGTTCGCGGCGAGCAGCGCATCGAGCCGCTCGGGCCGGCGCAGCGCGTCGACGGAGGAAAGGAGATCCAGCAACTGCGCCGGCGTCAGATCGCGCACCGCCACCAGCGCGGGATGCCAGCGGGCGAGAAGTCGCGCGGCGTCGCGACAGTCGAGCGGCACCTTGAGTCGCCGCGAAATCGCTTCGGCGCGCGCGACTGCGCTGCGCAGGGAGGCATCGCCCCGGTCGCCCGCGCGTGTTCCCGCGCCCGCACTCCCCTGCGCGAGGACCGCGTAGCGCACCGCGAGCGGCAGCCGCCGGGCCGCGGCACGGTCCAGGGCGCGCTCGACGCGCTTGCCTGCGCTGCCGCGCGACCCCGTCCGCGCGCCGGCCCCCGGTGCTCCGTACAGCGCGTCGATCTCGGGCAGCAGCGAATGCAGCGCGCCGCAGCGGCGCAGTGTCGCGAGCATCCGCGATGGATGCGCTTCGCCCAGGCCTTTCGCGACCTCCTGCCAGATGCGCTCGGACGCGAGGGTGGCGAGCTCGCCCGCGGCGCAGATGTCGCGCATCAGCTTCATCGTCGCGGGCGCGATCCGGAATCCGAAGCGCGCGGCGAAGCGCGCGACGCGCAACACCCGCAGCGGGTCCTCGGCGAACGCCGGCGAGACGTGGCGCAGCACGCCTGCACGCAGGTCGGCTTCGCCGCCGTGGGGATCGATCAGCGTTCCGTCGTCGGCGCGCGCGATCGCGTTGATCGTCAGGTCGCGGCGCCGCAGGTCGTCCTCGAGCGTGACTTCGGGGGTGGCGAAGAAGCGGAAACCGCGGTAGCCCCGGCCCGACTTGCGCTCGGTGCGCGCGAGCGCGTACTCGTCGCGCGTCTTCGGGTGCAGGAACACGGGGAAATCCCGGCCGACCGGCGTGTAGCCCGCGGCAAGCATGATCTCGGGCGTAGCTCCGACGACGACGAAATCGCGATCCCCTGCTTCGCGTCCAAGGAGCTCGTCGCGCACCGAACCGCCGACGCGATAGACCCGCACCGGCGCCGGCAGCCGCGACACCATCAGCGGCCGCGTTGCGCGCGGTAGGTGTCGAAGCGGCTGTTGCGCGACGCCGGCGCGAGCCAGCCGGGCGCGAGCGCCTCGATCGACCGCGGCGTCACCCCGAAGCACGGCGGAAAAGCGCAGCCGCAGACGTTGTCGCGCTGCATCGACAGCAGGTTGTCGCGGGTGAGCAGCGGACCCGGCAGCCATTCCATCACGCGTGCCTGCAGCGACGACAGCGCGGGTCCCAGCGCGACGACCGGGCGCGCGGCGCCGCTCACCTCGCCGACCCAGCGCACGAGTTGCTCCAGCGTGTAGGCTTGCGGACCGCAGAGCTCGTAGCGCTGCCCTGCAGTCTCGACGTCGGGAAGCGCCGCGTCCATGCACGCCGCGACGTCGCCGACGTACACGGGCTGGAAGCGCGCATGGGCCCCGGCCAGCGCGATCACCGGCAACACGCGCGCGAGCTTCGCAAACAGGTTGAGGAACGTGTCCTCGGGACCGAAGATCACCGAAGGCCTGAAGATCGTCCACGCGAGTCCGGAAGCGGCGATCGCCGCCTCGCCCCCCGCCTTCGAGCGCAGGTAGCGGCTCGGCGCATCCGCGGCTGCGCCCAGCGCGCTCATGTGCAGGATGCGCCGCACGCCGGCCCCCTTGCAGGCCGCGACCAGCAGCCCGGGCAGTTCGACGTGGGCACGCTCGAAGCTCTGCCGCCCGCGCTCGTGCAGCACGCCGACCAGGTTGACGGCGGCGGTGGCGCCGGCGGCGTGGCGGGCGAGCACGGCGGCATCGTGAGGATCGCCTTCGACGACCTGCACCGTCGGCAGGAGCAGCAAGTGCCGCGCACGTTCGCGTCGCCGCGTGACGGCGACGACGTCGTGGCCCGCGGCAGCGAGCTTCGCGATCACGTGGCGTCCGACGAAACCGCTCCCGCCCAGCACCAGCACGCGCTCCCGGGTCGCGCCCGCAGTAATCATGGATCCCGCGCCGCGAGGTCGGAACGATCGTCCGAGGCGGAAGTGACGATGCCGAGGCGCTCGGTCAGGCGGATGTAGGGACGGTCGAGGGCGTGCGTGTAGAGCATCGTATTGGCGAGCACTCGCTTGACGTAATCGCGCGTCTCGTCGAAGGGTATGGTCTCGACCCAGATCGCGCCTTCCAGCGCGCCCGACGCGGGACGCCAGGCCTTGGCGCGGCGCGGACCTGCATTGTAAGCGGCTGCCGCAAGGGCCGGCAGGCTTTCCAGCCGATCCTGCCAGTACTTGAAGTAGAACGCGCCGAACTGGGTGTTGAGGCCGACGCTGGAGATCCGCGCGGGACTGTAATCGTCGCGGGCAAGCTGGCGCGCGATCCAGCGCGCGGTGCCCGGCATCAGCTGCATCAGCCCGACCGCGCCCGCGCCCGAGACGATGGTGGCGATGAACCGCGATTCCTGCCGCGCAATGCCGTACAGGAGCTCCTCGTCCAGGCCCTGGTCGCGGGCCGCAGCCTCGAATTCGGCGCGATAGGGGGTCAGGTAGCGCAGCGCGAAATCGAAGCGCGTCGAAGCCCGCTCGGCGGTGTTGATCGCACGGTCGTAGAGCCCCGCGCGCCGCGCGTATTCGGCGGCCACCAGCAGCCCGTCGTCGTCGAGCCCGCGGATCGCGTCGATCCACTCGCGCAGCGACTCGGGCCGCATGTCGAACCGGGCGAGCATGACCGCCCGCTGCACGCCGGGCCTTGCGCCGAATGCGTCGAGTGCCGCGGCATCCGGTTTCGCCAGCTCGCTGCGCTTCAGCGCGGCGAGCTGCGACGCGCCCTCGCCCAGCGCTTCGGCAGCGAGCAGGCCGTAGTAATGAAGGTCACCCAGCAGCCCGGTGTAGAGAGCGGTGGCTTCCTCGGTCCGGTCGGCCGCGGACAGCGCCCGCGCGCGCCAGTAGCGCCAGACCGGCTGCTGCTGCTCGTCGGCGGGAAGCGCGTCGATGGCCCGCGCCACGTCGTCCCACGCCTGTGCACGCAGCGCCGCACGCACGCGCCAGACACGCCAGTCCTGCGCGCCCTGCGGGTCGGTTCCGGGCGCCGCGACCAGCCCGGCGTCGCGGACGTCCTTGAACCACTCGTCCGCGCGGGGATCGAGCTGGCGCGCGCCGTGGTAGGCGATGCGCAGGTTGCCGTAATTGCGATCGGCCGGGTCGATGCGACCGCGCCACTCGAGCCAGGCGTCGCGCGCCGCCGCCGCGTCCTTGCGTGCCGCACGGTCCAACGCATAGAGCGCAAGCTCGCGCCCGGCCGGCGTTTTCAGCGACGACGGCCCTTTCGCCAGCGCACGCAGCGGATCGCGATCGACCGCCGCGAATTCGCGCGCGGTGATCCGGCGGTTGCCCGGCATGTCGCCGGCGAGCGCGTGCGCGAGGCGGAAGTTGCCTGCCGCCGTGGCGAGGCGAAAGCGCTCGGTCCGATCGGCAAGCGTCAGCCCGCCACCGGCGATCAGTGCCGCGAACAGCGGCTCGCAGGCATCGGGCGTGGTCCTTCCGGTGAACCAGAGCGGCTTCGCGGCCGCGAGGGCGGCGGCACCGTCGCGCTGCCAGCGATACTGGATGCCGTAGCACTGCAGCTCGACGTCCTCGCCCGACGGCGGCGGATAGTCGACGGCGAAATTCGCCCAGTCGCCGCGCTTGCCCAGCGACTTCAGCCAGTCGACGCGCAGGCGATCGGCGAGCGGTCCGTTCGGGTAGCGGGCCAGGAAATCGTGCACGGACTGCGGGGTCGCCTTGTCGATCCGCGCGTCGACCTGCCAGAACGCGACGTAGCGCGCCAGCGGATGGCCGGCGAGCGACGGGGCGAGCGCATCGAGCGCGGTCCAGTCGCGGCGATCGTAGGCTGCCCGGGCGGCAAGGAAGTCGGCGTCGGTCTGGGCGAGCGCTGCGGTCGACGCGACGAGCAGCAGGAAGGCTGCGAGCGCCCTGGATGCGCGCGCAAGGCGGCGGAACGCGGTTGTGCTCACAATGCGGATTGTCCCGAACCGCGCGCCCGGGCACAACCTCGGCCGGCGCTGGATGCGATGAACGGCGCGTGGGACCGTCAGGCGGCCATCCCCGTGTTGCGGCCGGGCCACGGACCCGGCGCGAATGCCCTGCGCGCGCGGCGCATGCGCTAGAATTCGCACCGACATTCGTCGACCGAAAGCACCCATGGCACAGCGCAAGGCGGCGCCCCTGATCGGCCTGGTCATGGGCAGCGACAGCGATTGGGACGTGATGAAGCATGCAGCCGCGCAGCTGGATGCTTTCGCCGTCGCCTACGAGTCCCGCGTCGTCTCGGCGCACCGGACGCCCGACGACATGTTCGAATATGCCGAGGACGCGGGGCCGCGGGGCCTGCGCGCGATCATCGCAGGCGCCGGAGGCGCTGCGCACCTGCCCGGCATGCTGGCGTCGAAGACCGTCGTCCCCGTCCTCGGCGTGCCGGTGCCCTCGAAGTACCTGCGCGGCGAGGATTCCCTGCTGTCGATCGTCCAGATGCCCAAGGGCATTCCCGTCGCGACCTTCGCGATCGGAGAGGCCGGCGCCGCCAATGCCGCGCTGTTCGCGGTTGCCCTGCTCGCCGCATCCGATCCGTCGCTGGCGAGGAAGCTCGCGGCGTTTCGCCAGAAGCAGACCAACGCCGCGCGGGCGATGCGCGTCCCCCCAGCGGCGTGAGCGAGCGAGCGCAGCGCCCGGACCACGCATCCCTGGCCACGCC
>JAJXTF010000286.1 GCA_021784125.1 Pseudomonadota bacterium
GGAGGCGCATCCCTAGACGGATGTCCGTTCCCGTTGCGAGCCCGGCGCCGGCAAGGCCCCGGGCTTTTTTGTCGCCCGGAGCGGCAATGACAACGCAACGAGGCACCCGAAATGGCTTACGACGACACAACGTACCGGCGGCCCTACCGGCACGGCGACCATCACCTGGTCGACACGAGGCATCAGGGCACGTACTGGCAATGCGCGGACGGGATGGTCGTCCGGCTCGCGAGCTCGGAGCGCGAGGAATCGGCCGGCGGTGAATCTGCCGCCGACGTCGCTGCGGCCACCGGTCGATGATCCTGCCCGTGACCGGCACGACGCCGCGCAATGCAGGGCGGCGGGAAGACGGCGATTTCGAGTGCTGTGCGCGGCACTCCCAACCGACAATGCGGGATCGCCGCCGCAGCGGGAACCGTAATCCGCTGCGGTCAGCAGTCGCGTCGGTCCCGGCGGGAGGTTCCCGCCGGGACCCGTGACGAAGCCCGTCATCCGGAACGGCCGCCCCGGCGTTGATTCAAGCTTCGGGGGGGCAGATGTGCGCCGCCCCCGGCTGGCATTAGAATCACTCCAATGGATCCGCTGGTACTCACCGTCGACATGGCCGGGCTGCCCCAGGCGTGGGTCGAGCTCGAGGGGGCCGTCACCTACCACGCGCGGCAGATGGTCGCGTGGTCGCTGGGCGGGATCGTCCGCGAATTCCGCGGCGGCTGGCAGCGCGACGGCACGCGCTCGCGGATCGCGACGAAGTCGATCCTCGCCATCAAGGGCAGTGCGGGCCATCCGCTTGCGCACACCCCCAGCCTCACCAACCCGATGCTGTTCGCCCGCGACCGCCAGGTCTGCGCCTACTGCGGCGTGCGCCATCAGTACCGCGACCTGTCGCGCGATCACATCGTCCCCGCATCGCGCGGCGGGCGCGACACGTGGATGAACTCGGTCACGGCCTGCCGCCCCTGCAACACGCGCAAGGGAAACCGCGCGCCGGAGCAGGCGAACATGCCGCTGCTCTACGTGCCCTACGTGCCCAACCGGCACGAGCATTTCATCCTGCGCAACCGCCGGATCCTCGCCGACCAGATGGAATACCTGCTGGCCGGGGTGCCCCGCTCCAGCCGCCTGCACCCGTCCGCGCGGCGCGCCTGAGCGATGTCGGAGGCTCACGTCCTCGACCATCCGCTGATCCAGCACAAGCTCACGCTGATGCGGCGCAAGGAAACCAGTACGACGAGTTTCCGCCGGCTGCTGAACGAGATCGGTGCGCTGATGGCCTACGAGGTGACGCGCGACACGCCGATGCAGGAGGTCGAGATCGAGACGCCGCTCGAGCCGATGCGCGCGAAGCTGATCGATGGCAAGAAACTCGTGTTCGTGCCGATCCTGCGAGCGGGCACCGGACTGCTCGACGGATTCCTCGACGTCGTGCCGGGTGCGCGGGTCGGGCACATCGGCCTCTACCGCGATCCGGAGACCCTGCGCGCGGTCGAGTACTATTTCAAGATGCCGGGCGGCATGAGTGAGCGCGACGCGATCGTCCTCGACCCGATGCTCGCGACCGGCAATTCCGCGGTGGCCGCGATCGCGCGCCTGAAGCAGACGCGGCCGCGATCGATCCGGATGGTGTGCCTGGTCGCGGCGCCGGAAGGCATCGCGACGCTGCAGGCGGCGCATCCCGACGTTCCGATCTACACGGCCGCGGTCGACCGCCAGCTGAACGATCACGGCTACATCGTCCCTGGACTGGGGGACGCCGGGGACCGCATCTTCGGCACCAAGTAGCCCGCCCTCTCCGGCCGGCAGGCGAGGCGCCCGGCGCGATCGAGGCGGGCGAACGAAGCGGATGAACGAAGCGAGAGGGCGATAACCCTGCCCGACGGGTGGCGTGAACGCATTCGCGATCCGGTGATCTCACTGCTGATCCCCGATCGTCTCCGGCAAGGCACCCCTAAGTGGAACCACCCCGTTTCGCGCTGGCGCGGGCCTCCCGTCGCCGCTTCCGGCCGTGGCCTACGCGATAGCGCAAGGCATCGGCCAGGCACGCGCGCGGCCGACGCGCGCGCTGCGGGCGGACCGGTCGTCGTGCTGGCAGGCGGGACGGTGCCACCCGCAGCCGCGGCGATGGCGCCCGCAGGCAGTCTGGTGGAAGATGTGCAGCCGCGCGTAAGGCGCGCATGAACGGGCACGACTGATGATCTTCAGACGACTCTCGGAGGCGACCATGCGCCTGGCATCGATCGGTCTGTTCTCTTTGGCATTGGCGAGCGGCTTTGCGCAGGCGGCCCTGCCCGACTACGCCGGGCCGCAGCCTGCAGCTGCGACCCGGGGCCCTGCGACGGCAGTGTTCGCAGGCGGCTGCTTCTGGGGAGTCGACGCGGTGTTCAAGCACGTCAAGGGCGTGTCGAACGTCGTCTCCGGCTATTCCGGTGGCAATTCGGCGACGGCGCGCTACCTGCTGGTAGGCACCGGCACGACCGGACATGCCGAGTCGGTGCAGGTGACCTACGATCCGTCGAAAGTGAGCTATGCCGAGCTGCTGAAGGTGTTCTTCGACGTCGCGCACGACCCGACCGAATTGAATCGGCAGGGTCCCGACGTCGGAACGCAGTACCGGTCGGCGATCTTCTACGCGAACGACCAGCAGAAGGAGATCGCGCAGCGCTACATCGCCCAGCTCGGCCGGGCGAAAGCGTTCGCGAAGCCGATCGTCACGCAGGTCGTGCCGCTCGACAGGTTCTACCCGGCCGAGGCCTATCACCAGAACTACCTCGAGCTGCACCCCGACCAGCCCTACATCGTCTACAACGATCTGCCCAAGCTCGCGCACCTGAAGAAGGATTACGCGGCCTGGTACCAGGCGAAACCCGCGGAATAGCACTGCCCGCGACGTTGTTTGCGTTTCCCGAAGCCGGCATCCTGCCGGCCCGCGGAGGAACCCATGGCAACGTCATCGACGCGGCGCATCGCCCGCGTGCTCGGCTTTGCGGCCCTCGCCCTGTGCTCCCTGCAGGCGACGGCCTCGTTCCACCTGTGGAAGATCGATGAGATCTTCTCCGACGCGACGGGTAGCATCCAGTTCATCGAGCTCTCGGTGTCGTCGTCGGGTGAGCAATTCCTGGCCGGCCACACGATCTCGGTCACCGAAGGCAACGATCCGGCGCACGCGCTCGCGTTTCCGTCGGACCTGCCCGGCAACACCGCGAACCGCCATTTCCTGATCGCGACGCAGGGTTTCGCCAAGCTCGGCGTCGTGACGCCCGACTACGTCGTTCCCGACGGGTTCCTCTACGTCCCGCAGGGAACGATCAATTACGCCGACGTCGACGTCGTCGCCTACGAGGCATTGCCCACCGACGGCGTGCATTCGATCGACCGCGACGGCAAGCTGCTGGTCAATTCACCGACCAACTTTGCCGGACAGACGGCTACGCTGCAGGTCCCATCGGGATCGGGAGCGAACTACCAGGGCCTGTGGTGGGCGGCACCGGCAGGGTCGGAGGCGGGGTGGGGGATCAACTTCGCGCACCAGGGGGACGTGATCTTCGCGACGTGGTTCACCTACGACACGACCGGCAAGGCGTG
>JAJXTF010000287.1 GCA_021784125.1 Pseudomonadota bacterium
GGCGGTGCCCAACGCCTTGCGTGCGCGCAAGCTCTTCGCCTCGCTCGGCGACCGCGCGGGCGAAGGCCGCGCGATGTGGGTCCTGTCGATGTCGCACAGCAATCACGGACGGGCAGCAGAGGCAGATCGGGCGGCCAGCGAGGCGCTGGCGCTGTGCCGCACGGCAGGCGACCTCTACGGCGCCGGCAACGCGCTCAACATGCTGATGTTCAACGAGGCGGACATCGGCAGAAATCTGCGGCTGCTGAACCAGGCGCTGGCGGCGTTCGAGATCGCGGGCTACCTCGAACGCCAGGCCGTCATCACCTTCAACCTCGGCGTCGCCTATGCGGATCTCGGCCTGTACCGGCGCGCCCGGCGGACCCTGCGCCAGGCCGGCGACATCTTTCACCGCGCGGGATACACGGCAGGCGCCGATGGGAGCGTGTGGCTGCTGGCCGTCGTCGAAGCCGAGATGGGACATTTCGATCGCGCCCGCGAGCGCCTGGCGGAAGTCGTCGCCACGCCAGGGGGCCGCGACGCCGGGAGGCGCTTCCCGGGGACCGAGCCGATGCTGCGCGGCCGGTTTGCGTTCCGCGCGGACGATGCGCAATCGGCAGTTGCCCATTACAAGCGCGCGGTGACGCTTTCGCGTGGCGCGAAGCAGGACGCCGTTCAATGCAACGCCCTGGCCGAACTCGCCCATGCGCTGCTGGCGACAGGCAACGCGGTCGCGGCGCTGAAGGCCACCCGGCGCGCGGTCGCCATTCACCGAAGCCACGATCTTGCGCCGATCCAGGGCCTGTACACGTCCATGGTCTGGTGGGAACACAGTCGCGCGCTGGCGGCCAATGGCGAGCGCAAGGCCGCGCGCGAGACGCTGGAAATGGCCTACGACTTCATGCGCAAGCGCATCGCGGGCCTCGGCGACGAGGGGCTGCGCCGCAACTACCTCAACAAGATCCGCTGGCACCGCGAGATCATCACTGCCTGGCTCGCCGATGCGCGCAAGCGCAGACTCTCGCCCGCCCGCCGCAGCGCGCACCTGCAGGGCGAGGTGAGCCTGCGCGAGCCCTTCGAGCGCCTGGTCGACACCGGCCTGCGGTTGAACGAGCTGCGCGGCAGCGCCGAGCTGCACGAATTCCTGATCGACGAGGCGACGGAGCTCTCCGGCGCCGAGCGCGTGCTGCTCGCGCTCGACATGCCGGACGGGCTGCAGCTCGTGGGATCGCTGGTCCCGCAGGGCGAGGATGCGCCCGCGCTGCTGCGCAAGATCGCCCCGCTGCTCTCCGGGGTGCGCCGCACGCGCACGGTCACCCTGGTCCACGACCCCGAAGGCACCGACGAGCTTTCCCAGCGCTCGCGGATCGTGGCGCCGCTCATCGCCCAGCGCGAATTGCTCGGCTACATTTACGCAGACATCGACGGGCCTTTCGGCCGCTTCCGCGAGCCCGACCGCGACCTGCTCGGCATGCTCGCAGCACAGGCGGCCGTCGCACTCGACAACGCGCGATGGTCGCAGGGGCTGGAGCGCAAGGTCGAGGAGCGCACTGCGGCACTCGACGAGCGCGTGCGCGAGCTCGAGGTGATCAACGCGATCCAGCGCGGGCTGGCCGCGGAGCTCGATTTCCAGGCGATCGTGGATCTCGTCGGCGAGAAGCTGCGCGAGGTGTTCAGCGCCGACGTCACCGGCATCGCATTGCTCGATCGCCAGCGCGAGCTCGTGACCTACCCATTTCTCGTCGATCACGGCGAGCACTTCCGGCCGCCATCAGCCCCCCCTCGAGGCGTCAGCGGCTACGTGCTGCGCACGAGGCAGACGCTGGTGTTCCACACGGCAGCCGAGCTCGACGCGATGTATCACAGGATCGGTGAGCAGGTGGTGCAGCTCGGCGGGACGACGCTGGACAATTCGTTCGTCTACGCGCCGCTGCTGGTCGGCGACCAGGCAACCGGCGTCGTCGTCATCGGCAAGCAGCCCGAGCGAGCATTCAGCGACGCCGACGTCAACCTGATCACGACCGTGGCGGCGAGCCTGAGCCTCGCGCTGCAGAATGCGCAAAGCTTCGAGGCCGAGCGCCAGCGCAGCGCCGAGCTCGCGATCATCAACGCGGTGCAGCAAGCATTGGCGGGCGAGCTCGAACTGCAGGGCGTCTACGACGCCGTCGGCGACAAACTCTGCGAGGTGTTCGACGAGACCATCGTCGGCATCCGCATCTACGATCCCGACGCGGACCTGCTGCACTACGTCTACCAGTCGCTCGGCGCCAATCAGCGCATCCACGTGCCTCCCGCGCCGCCCGCGGGGTTCGGGGCCCACGTGCTGCGTACCGGAAAGACCCTCCTCATCAACGAGGGAATCGAAGAGGCGATCCGGCAATACGCCAGCGCCTCTCTCGCCCCGGACGATCCGCGCCGACCCAAGGCACAGCTGACGGTCCCGCTGCGGGTGGGCGACCAGGTGCGCGGCATGCTGACGCTCAGCAATCTCGAGCACGAGTATGCCTACAGCGACGCCGACGTGCGCCTGCTCGAAACGCTTGCCGGCAGCATGAGCGTCGCGCTGGAGAACGCGCGCCTGTTCGACGAGACCCAACGCCTGCTGAAGGAGACCGAGCGCCGCAGCTCCGAGCTCGCGGTGATCAACAGCATCCAGCAGGGCATGGCGGCCGAGCTGAGCTTCCAGGGCATCGTCGACGTGGTCGGCGACAAGCTGCGCGAGCTGTTCGGCAGTGACAACCTGGCGATCATGTGGAATGACGAGAAGACCGGCTTGGTGCATCCGCTTTACGCGTACGAGCACGGGCAGCGCTGGTCGACGGCGCCGTTCAGGGACGACCCCGATAGGAAGCTGAACCGTGCGCTGGCTGCCGGGCGGGCGGTGGTGGTGAAGGACCCCACCGAATTCGAAGCATTGGGCATCGAAGCGTTTCCGGGTTCGGATAACTCCCTGTCCGTGGTCTTCATGCCGGTGCTGATCGGGGGCAAGCTGCGTGCGCGAATCTCGCTCGAGAGCTTCGAGCGCGAGGACGCCTTCGACGAGGCGTCCGTGCACCTCCTCACCACCGTGGCGGCGTCGATGGGCGTGGCCCTGCAGAACGCGCGCCTGTTCGACGAGACACAGCGCCGAGCCCGCGAGACGGCGGCGCTGGCCGAGGTCGGCCGCGACCTGTCGTCGTCGCTCGACCTCGCCACCGTGATGGATCGGATCGCGCATCATGCCCGGGACCTGCTCGCCGCCGGCAGCAGCGCGATCTTCCTGCCCGATCCCGGCGGCTCGACCTATCGCGCCATCGTCGCCACTGGCGAGATCGCCGACGCGGTCAAGGCGACGGTCATCGAGGGTGGGGTCGGCATCATCGGCAGCCTGGTTCAGAGCGGCAAGGCGGAATTCGTCAACGACGCCCAGGCCGACCCCCGTGCCGTGCAGATCCCCGGTACCGGGGAGGATCAGGACGAGCGGCTGATGGTGGTGCCGCTGGTCGCCGACGACGCGGTCGAAGGCGCGATGGCGGTCTGGCGCTCGGGCGGCCAGCCTTTCGACGACCGCGACCTCGAGTTCCTGGTCGGCCTGTCGCGGCAGGTGATGGTCGCGCTG
>JAJXTF010000288.1 GCA_021784125.1 Pseudomonadota bacterium
GCGCCTGGTCAACGAACTGCACCTGCATCGACGCGCATCGCTCGGCCAGGCGGGGCGGCTGCCGGTGTCGATGGGCGAGCATCGAGCCATCGTCGAGCGCATTGCGGCCGGCCAGGCGGCCGCGGCGGGTCGCGCTCTCTACGAGCACGCGATGGCCAGTCGCGATCGCGTGCACCGCGTGCACGACGTTGCGGCGGACGGCACGCCGCGGGCCCGCCGCGGCGCGAAGCCCCGATGCGATCGCTGACCGTCAACGGCCGCAGCTACCGCTGGCCGGCGGAACCGGTCGTCGTCGTCTGCGTCGATGGCTGCGAGCCCGACTATCTGAACCAGGCGATCGTCGCGGGCAGTGCACCGTGGATGGCCGGCCTCGGCGGTCGCGGCACCTGCCTGACGGCCGACTGCGTCGTGCCTTCCTTCACCAACCCCAACAATCTGTCGATCGTCACCGGCACGCCACCGTCGGTGCACGGCATCGCCGGCAACTATTTCTACGATGCCGAAGCGCGGGCCGAAGTGATGATGAACGACCCGAAGTACCTGCGGGTCGGGACGATCCTCGCCGCGTTTGCGGACGAAGGCGCGAAGGTTGCCGTGGTCACCGCCAAGGACAAGTTGCGCACGCTGCTCGGCCACCGGATGCGCGGCATCTGCTTTTCCGCCGAGAAGGCCGATCACGCGACGCTGGCGGAGAACGGCCTCGACGACGCGATGGCGCTCACCGGCATGCCGCTGCCTTCGGTGTACAGCGCCGAACTGTCCGAGTTCGTCCTCGCCGCAGGCTGCGCGCTGCAGGAGCGCGAGCGTCCCGACCTCATGTACCTGTCGACGACCGACTACGTGCAGCACAAGCACGCCCCCGGAACCCCTGCCGCCAATGCGTTCACCGCGATGCTCGACAGCTACCTCGCGCGACTCGATGCGCTCGGAGCCACGGTCGTGCTGACCGCGGACCACGGGATGAACGCCAAGACCGACGCCTTCGGTCGCCCGAACATCGTGTTCCTGCAGGACCTGCTCGACGCCTGGCACGGTCCCGCGGCGACGCGCGTCGTCCTGCCGATCACCGATCCCTACGTCGTCCATCACGGCGCGCTTGGGTCCTTCGCCACGGTCCACGTCGGCGCCAGCCTGGACGCGACCGCGCTGGGCCGACGCATCGCCGCCCTGCCCGGCATCGACACCGTCCTGTCGCGCAGCGAAGCCTGTGCGAGCTTCGAGCTTCCCCCCGATCGCGTCGGCGACCTGGTCGTCGTCTCCGAGCGGCTGACGGTGATCGGCAGCCGCAGGACCCGCCACGACCTGTCGGGCCTCGACGCACCCCTGCGCTCGCACGGCGGCACCTCGGAGCAACAGGTGCCGCTGATCGCCAACCGGCCGGCGGCGAACCTCCCTGCTCGGCGCTGGCGCAATTTCGACGCCTTCGACCTCGCGCTCAACCACCTGTCCTGATACCTTCGACACCGATGAACGACACCCGCAGGCCCGACGACGCTCCGCCCAGGCACGAGACCATGCGCATCGCCGGCGAGCGCGTCGACAGCCCGCGCCGGATCGAGGTCAGAAATCCCTGGACCGGCGGCGCGGTCGGCAGCGTTCCCAAGGCGAGCGTCGAGCAGCTGCGCCACGCCTTCGCACAGGCGCGCGCCTACCGGCCGCGGCTGACGCGATACGACCGTTACGCGATCTGCCACAGGGCGGCCGCGCTCATCCGGGAGCGCGGCGATGCGCTGTCCGGGCTGATCACCGCCGAATCCGGGCTCTGCAGGAAGGACTCGCTGTACGAAGTCGGACGTGCCTGCGACGTGTTCGTCTTCGCCGGCAACGCGGCGCTGCAGGACGACGGGCAGGTCTACTCCTGCGACCTCACGCCGCAGGGCAAGTCGCGCAAGGTGTACACGCTGCGCGAGCCGCTGCTGGGCGTCATCTCGGCGATCACGCCTTTCAACCATCCGCTGAACCAGGTCGCGCACAAGATCGCGCCGTCGATCGCGACCAACAACCGGATGGTTCTGAAACCCACCGAGAAGACACCGCTCACGGCACTCGCGCTCGCCGACATCCTCTACGAAGCGGGCCTGCCGCCGCCGATGCTGTCGGTCGTCACCGGCGATCCGCGCGAGATCGCCGACGAGATGCTGACCAATGCCGACGTCGATCTGGTGACCTTCACCGGCGGCGTGCCGGTCGGCAAGTACATCGCTGCGAGGGCCGTCTACAAGCGCCAGGTCCTGGAGCTGGGCGGCAACGACCCGATCATCGTCATGGAGGACGCCGACCTCGACGAGGCCGCGACGCTCGCCGCGACCGGCTCGTACAGGAATTCCGGCCAGCGCTGCACCGCGGTGAAGCGCATGCTGGTGCACGAGCGCGTCGCCGACGCCTTCGTCGAGCGCCTGGTCGCACGCACCAGGGCGTGGACCTACGGCGACCCCGCCGATCCCGCGATCGACATGGGCACGGTGATCGATGCCGATGCCGCCGCGGGCTTCGAGTCCAAGGTCCACGCCGCCATCGCCCAGGGCGCGAAGCTGCTGGTGGGCAATCACCGCGAGGCTGCGCTCTACTCGCCGACGGTCATCGACCACGTGACGCCCGACATGGACGTCGTGCGCACAGAGACCTTCGGTCCGGTGTCGCCGGTGATCCGCTTCGCCGGCATCGACGACGCGATCCGCATCGCCAACTCGACCGCCTACGGGCTCTCGTCGTCGGTGTGCACCAACCGCCTCGATTACATCACGCGCTTCGTGGCCGAGCTCAACGTCGGCAGCGTCAACATCCGCGAAGTACCGGGCTACCGCCTCGAGCTGACGCCCTTCGGCGGCATCAAGGACTCCGGCCTCGGCTACAAGGAAGGCGTGCAGGAGGCCATGAAGAGCTTCACCAACGTCAAGACGTACTCGCTGCCATGGTGAGCTGAGTGCAGGTGCTGCTCAATCTCCTCGCCGGCGTGTCGCTGCTCGTCTGGGGCACGCACATCGTCCGCACCGCGATCCTGCGCATGTACGGCGGCAACCTGCGCCGCATCCTGCGCCGCAGCGTGTCCCGGCGGGTACCGGCGTTCTTCGCCGGGCTGGGTGTCACCGGTCTGATCCAGAGCAGCACCGCGACCGCGATGATCGTCGCGGCCTTCGCCGGCCAGGGCCTGATCGGAACCGCGCCGGCCCTCGCCGTCATGCTCGGCGCCGACGTCGGCACGGCGCTCGTCACCGTGCTGCTGTCTTTCGACCTGTCGTGGCTCGCCCCGCTGCTGATCTTCACCGGCATCGTGCTGTACCTGTCGAGCCAGGCCACCGCCGCCGGGCGCTTCGGTCGCATCCTGATCGGCCTCGGCCTCATCATGTTCGCGCTGCAGTGGATCTCGGTCGCCGCGCGCCCGGTCGTGCAGGCGGCAGGGGTCAAGGTGATCTTCGCCTCGCTGACCGGCGACGTCATGCTCGACATGCTGGTCGCGGCGCTGTTCACGATCCTCTGCTATTCGAGCCTCGCCGCGGTGCTGCTGTTCGCGTCGCTCGCCTCGCTGCACGTTCTCTCGCTGCCGGTGGCGCTGGGCCTGGTGCTGGGCGCCAACC
>JAJXTF010000289.1 GCA_021784125.1 Pseudomonadota bacterium
CTCGCCTGCGCGGACTTGAGGTCGCGCTTCGCGACATAGACACCACCGCGGAGGTTTGCCACGAACGGCGATTTCGGCTGCTTCTTGTCGAGCGCATCGACTGCAGTCATCGCGTGGTCGTAGTCGCGCCGACGCATGTACTCGCTGTAGAGCGCGAGCTCGGCCTGGTATTCGGACGAATCCTTGGCGGCAAGTGCCTGCAGGTCGCCGAAACCGCGGTCGGTTTCCCCGGTCGCAAGCCGGACCTGGGCCAGGCGAACCTCGCTGGCGACATTGTTCTTGTCGATGCTGTTCGCGCGCTCGTACGAAGCCGCGGCATGCGCTGCGTCGCCCAACGCAAGATAGGCTTCGCCCGCCGTGCGCAACAGGTAGGCATCGTCGGGCGAGCGCTGAAGCGCGGGGCCCAGTACCTGGAGCGCCTGGGCGGCGCGGCCGGTCTGCAGGTAGAGGGTCGCCAGCGCCCGCCCGGATATCGGGTCGTTGGGAACCGCCGCGTGGACCCTCAGCAACGAATCCTCCGCCGACGCGTAGGATCTGAGCTGGAGATCGATGAGGCCGGATAGCAGCAGGCTTTGCATGCTGTCGGGGCTCGCGGCGAGGACCTTCTGAATGGCATCGCGCGCATTCGCTGCATCGCCACCCGCGAAATCCACCAGTGCCTCCGTGTATACCGTCCGGAAATCCTGCGGCGCGAATTCCTTCATCTTGCCGAGTTGGGCCTTCGCGACATCCAGCTTGCCGGTCGTAACCGCCAGGGTTGCCAGTGCGTAGCGCAGCGGCAAGGATCGCGGATTCGCGTCGACTCCGTGCTCCAGAACCTTCAGCGCTTCGTCGCGATTGCGGTCAGCCAATGCCAGCTGCGCCTTGAGCAGCAATCCTTCAGGGTCGTTCGGCGCCTTGGCCAGGGCGGCGTCGAGATACTTGCGTGCACCGGGGAGATCGCCTCCACCGCCGGCGACCTGCGCCTCCAGCAACAGTCCACGGACGTTGTCCGGCTCGTCGGCAAGCGCGGCGTCGAGCGCCGTTCGCGCAGCCTTGGCATCGCGCTGAGCGAGATAAGCCATGGCGAGCGAGACCTCCAGCTTCGCGCGCGCCTTGGGAGTCGCCAACTTGCGGGCGCCGAGTTCCTTGGTCAGCTTCGCGAACTGTCCCTGCGCGGCAAGCGATTCTGCGAGCACGGGATAGGTCTCGTCGTCGGGACCGTGCGCCTCGATCGCCTTTCTCACCTCGGTCTCTGCACCAACCGCGTCACCGGTTGCGAGCAGCGATTTCGCCAGGAGAAGGCGCGCTTCCGCGTTGTCCGGTGCCTTCTGCAGGGCATTCTTCAGTTCGATGATCGCGGCCTTGTAGTCCGACTTGGCAATGTACGAATTCGCCGAGGCGATGAACGATGCCGGATCGTTGCGCGCGCAGCCGGTCGTCGACATGGCCGCAATGACGGCAATGACGGCCAGACGCAGGCTTCGGGATCGAAGGGTGGTCATGGGGGAGTCCTGGAGGAAGGGGGAAGCGTCTGCCTACTTGAGGCCGAAGCGATGCATGAGATCGTAGAGTGTCGGGCGGCTGATGCCGAGCATTTCGGCGGCCTTGCTGAGGTTGCCGTTGACCCGACCGAGGACGCGCAGCAATGCGTTCTTTTCCGCAACCTCTCGAACCTGCCGCAGATTGAGAGCATCCGGCTCCTGGGTGACGGTGACCGCGAGCCCGACGTCGGCGGCGCCGATCGCGGCGCCATCGGCCATGATGACGGCCCGCTTGATCACGTTCTCGAGCTCCCGCACGTTGCCCGGCCACGAATAGGCAGAGATCGCCTCGATCGCATCGGGAAGAAGCGTCATCGAGGGCCGCTTCTGCTCGGTAGCGAATTTGCGGGCGAAGCCGTGGGCGAGCAGCGCAGCGTCGCCCTGCCGCTCCCGCAGCGGCGGAATCTCGACGACGATCTCCGCAAGGCGATAGTACAGGTCTTCGCGGAACTTCCCCTGCTCTATGTACGCCTTGAGGCTCTGGTGGGTTGCACAGACGATCCGCACGTCGACGGGAATTTCCTGGCGCCCGCCGACGCGCTCGATCACGCGCTCCTGCAGGAAGCGCAGGAGCTTCGCCTGCAGCGAGAACGGAAGGTCGCCGATTTCGTCGAGGAACAGCGTCCCGCCATTGGCGGTCTCGATCTTGCCCAGGGTCTGCTTGGCGGCCCCCGTGAATGCCCCCTTCTCGTAGCCGAAGAGCTCGCTCTCGAGCAGGGTTTCGGGGATCGCCGCGCAGTTGATCGCGACGAAGCGCTCTTTCCGGCGCGGCGAGAGATCGTGCAGCGCCCGGGCGAAGAGCTCCTTGCCCGTGCCCGACTCGCCGAGGATCAGTATCGTCGCGGACGTCGGCGCGACCTTCTCGATCGTGCGGCAGATGCGCAACATCGCCGGGTCGCGGGTGATGATCCCCGCCATCGCGGGCGATTCCTGCGCCGCCTGCAGCCGCGCGTTCTCGGTCTGCAGGTCGTGGACGCGAAAGGCCCGGTCGATCGCCCAGGTCAGGAGCTCGGGTTCGAACGGCTTCGTGCAGAAATCATGCGCGCCGAGACCGATCGCCTTCAGGGCGTTCGCGCGGTCGTTCTGTCCGGTCAGCACGATGACCTTCGTCGCCGGGGCGAGCGCGCGGATCTCCTCCAGCAGCCGCAGCCCCTCGGCAGGATCGTCGGGATGGGGCGGCAGGCCCAGGTCCATCGTGACAACGGCAGGCTCATACCGGCGCAATTGGGCAATGGCGCTCTCGCGGTCGCTGGCGACGATCGTCTCGTACTTGTCGAAGGCCCACTGCATCTGCTTCTGGAGCGCAGGGTCGTCCTCGACGATCAGCAGGGGTCTGCGCTCGTCGGTCATGCCGCAGCCTGCACGCACGGCAGGCGCAGGAAAACGCTCGTCCCGACGCCCGGTTCGCTTTCGACGGCAATGCTGCCGCCCAAGCCCGACACATACTGCGAGCTCTCGTAAACGCCGATGCCCATGCCCGTGGGCTTGGTCGTCTGGAACGGCTTGAACAGCCGCTCGCGGACGAATTCGGGCGTCATGCCGACTCCGCGGTCACGGACTTCGAGCACGGCGTGGCCGGCCTCGCGCCCGATGCGCACGCCGATCTGCCGGGGAGGGGTACTGGCATCGATTGCATTCTGGATCAGGTGGCCAATTACATGCTCCAAGCGATCTTCGTGCCCGATCGCGACCGCCGCAGTGGAAACTTCGACCGAGATGCCGTTCTGCGGGCCGGCCTTGGCCGCGCAAACCCGTCGCACGACGGCCTCGAGATCGAGCGGACGCGGATTATCGACCGGGGTGGCGCCGACGCGCAATTGCAGCATCAGGGCGTTCATCCTGCCGACCACATGCTCGACCGTGGTCAGCATGTCGGCCTGGAACTCCGGGTTGTCGTGGTGGCGCTGGGCGTTCTTGAGCATAAGCGACAGCTGGGCGACGAGGTTCTTCAGATCATGGACGACAAAGGCCGACATGCGGTTGAAAGCATCGAACTTGCGCGCCTCGAGCAGCGCCTCGGTCACGTGCAGCTGCCCGAGGTAGCTCG
>JAJXTF010000290.1 GCA_021784125.1 Pseudomonadota bacterium
GGTGATTTGATCGGTCGGGGTGATCGCGGTCGAACCAGCGCTGGTCGTCCCAAAAATCAAGTTGAACTGCGCGGTCGGCGCGGGGTCGGTCTGCAGCGCGGTGACGGTGAGCGACGCCGGCGTTTCGCTCATCGACACGTCATTCGGCGCACTCGCACCGCCGCCGCCGCCACACGCCGACAGCGAGAGGCAGGCCGCGACGAGGAGTACTGCGCGAAGCGTGGGATGCGATGCCACGAAACCATCCGTAGTCGGCGTGTGATCGTAAGTTCAAGTGTAGGGCCGGCTGCTGCTCCGCCACAAGCGGAGCGCAGCGCTGCCGATACCGCACCGATCACCCAGTTTTCTCCGCCGCCAGGGATCGGTCGGCTATCCCGACCACCCGATCCCCGGATTCGTCTCGTCGTGACGAAGCTCGCTCAGATCCTGCGCACCTGCCGGGCACGCACGAAACCGAGCGTGACGAGCGCAACGACCATCGCTTTTTTCACTTCCCCGATCATTCCGTGAAGTAAGCTCGAGGAATCACGGACGCGCCGGCCGTGACAGCGGCTACGGCCAAGCCATGCGAGCGAGATCGGCCGCGACCCCTCACAGCCGGCCATCCATCTCCGCTGCCGGAAAGCTGTGCTTGATGTCGTAGAGCACGTGATTCTTGCGACACAGGCCCCGCACGCGCTGTACACCGCCGGTGCGAAATTCCTGATGGGCCACGGCGAGCACCGCGACGTCGTAGTGGCGTTTTTTCGGGGCACGGGTCAGGCGGATCCCATACTCGTGCCGACACTCCCGCGAATCCGCCCACGGGTCGTGCACGTCGACGGCGACGCCGTAGCGCTGCAATTCCCGCACCAGATCGACGACCTTGGAATTGCGGATATCGGGGCAGTTCTCCTTGAACGTGATCCCGAGCACGATCGCCCGCGCGCCGTTCACGTGGATGCGCTTGCGGGTCATGAGCTTCACGATCTCGCCGGCGACGTACGTCGGCATCGAATCGTTGAGCCGCCGGCCGGCGAGGATCATCTCCGGGTGGTAGCCGATCTCCTGCGCCTTGTGGGTGAGGTAATAGGGATCGACTCCGATGCAATGCCCACCGACGAGGCCCGGGCGAAACGGCAGGAAGTTCCATTTCGAGCCGGCGGCGCGCAGTACCTCTTCGGTGTCGATCCCGAGTCGGGCGAAGATCATCGCGAGCTCGTTGATCAGCGCGATGTTCACGTCGCGCTGGGTGTTCTCGATGACCTTGGCCGCCTCGGCGACCTTGATCGAGGAGGCCCGATGGGTTCCGGCGGTCACGATGGACCGGTACAACGCATCGACGAAATCCGCGGTCGCCGGCGTCGAACCGGAGGTCACCTTCTTGATCGTGGTCAGGCGATGTTCCTTGTCGCCCGGATTGATGCGCTCGGGGCTGTAGCCTGCGAAGAAATCGCGGTTGAACACGAGCCCGGACTCGCGCTCGAGGATCGGGACGCAAACCTCCTCCGTGCACCCCGGATACACGGTGGACTCGTACACGACCACGTCGCCTTTCTTGAGGACCTTACCGACGCTCGCGCTGGCCGAAATCAACGGCGCGAGATCGGGGCGCTTGAAGGCGTCGATCGGGGTCGGCACCGTGACGATGTAAACCCGGCAAGATTTCAGGTCACGCAACTCGGTCGTGAACTCGAGCCGAGTCGCTGCCGCGAGGTCGGCCGACGACACCTCGAGGGTGCGGTCTTGCCCTGCGCGCAATTCCTCGATGCGGTCCGCCTTGAGATCGAACCCGACGACGCGCAGGTGCTTGCCGAATTCGACCGCGAGCGGCAACCCGACATAGCCCAAGCCGATGATGCCGATGCGGCAATTTCGAAGATTCGGCACCGATGATCCTCCCACGCGTCCCCGTCGAGCTTCGCCGTGCAACAGTCCTTCACGACGCGCGGCACGTCGCTCGCAAGCGCTCATCCCCACGGCTGCGCCTGTAGACGCCGCTCCCACGCGAGCGCATGGCGGACGATCTGCTCGAGATCGTCGAACTTCGGCGTCCACCCGAGCACCCGGCGGATGCGCTCGGCGCGCGCAACTAGATACGGCGGGTCACCCGCACGGCGCGGCTCCTCGCGGATCGCGAGTCTCTGACCCGCGACCTTCTCGACCATCGCCAACAGCTCGCGCACCGACACCCCGTGACCGTAGCCACAATTCAAGGTGACCGAACTGCCCCCGCCCCGCAGGTAACGCAGCGCATCGACGTGGGCGGCGGCGAGGTCGACCACGTGAATGTAGTCGCGCACCCCGGTACCGTCCGGCGTTGCATAGTCGGTCCCATAGATCGCGACCCCCGGGCGCTTGCCGACAATCGCCTCGCACGCGACCTTCGTGAGCAAGGTCGCGCCGGGCGTCGCCTGACCGATCCTGGCCTCGGGGTCCGAGCCCGCGACGTTGAAGTAGCGCAGCGCCACGTAGCGCAGCGCACCGGTCGCCGCAACGTCGCGCAGCATCCACTCGCTCATGAGCTTCGAGGTCCCGTACGCGTTGATCGGCGCGGTCGGCGTGTCCTCGTCGGCGACGCCCTCCGCCGGGATCCCGTAAACGGCCGCGGTCGAGGAGAACACGAACTCCCGCACCCCGCGCTCGACGCAGGCCTGCACGAGATTGCGCGTGCCGCAGGTGTTGTTGCCGTAGTACTTCAATGGATTCGCGACCGATTCCGGCACGACGGTATGCGCGGCGAAGTGCATCACGGTCCCGACCGCGTGCTCCGCGAGCAACCGTCCGACGAGCGCGGCGTCGCCGACGTCGCCGACGACGAGTGGCGTTCCGCTCGGCACCGCCTGACGGAATCCCTTCACCAGGTTGTCGAGCACGACGACCTTCTCGCCGGCCGCGGTCAACTGCTGCACGACGTGGCTGCCGATGTAGCCGGCGCCGCCGGTCACGAGAATGCTGAATTTAGGTACCAAGAATCCGCCCGTCCGCCGCTAAAAGCGAACAGATTACCTCAAGGGCGGGCAAAACCGGAGGATCCTTGAGCTGCCGGCGCTTCGCGCAGACTGCGGCGCGCGTTGATCTGAGTGACTTTCCCATCAGCGTCGGCCGTCCCTTCGCGCCGCGCCCACACAAGGTCGTACAGCTGCGGCGCAGGCTTATATTCGACGACAGCCTCGCGCAATAACTCAAGCGCGCGCGGCGCATCGAAGCGCGCCAACGCCACCAGCAATTGGTCGAGCATTCCCTGAACTGTATCCCAAGGGAGCGTGTGTTCCAGCGCCCTCATGATTTTCGGGTGCTGAGTACCGGAGGCATTGTTGCCGATCAGGAGTTCCTCATATAGCTTCTCGGCAGGGCGCAGGCCCGTGATAACGATCTCGATATCGCCGTCGGGATTGGTCTCGTCGCGCACCTTGAGGCCCATCAGGTGCACCATCCGCCGTGCGAGATCGTAAATTCGTACGGGCTTACCCATGTCGAGCACGAACACGTCACCACCTTCGGCCATGGCGCCCGCCTGAATAACGAGCTGCGCGGCCTCAGGTATGGTCATGAAATAACGGACTACGTCCGGGTGCGTGACCGTCAC
>JAJXTF010000291.1 GCA_021784125.1 Pseudomonadota bacterium
CAGTTCGGCCCCATAGGCGCGCATCGTCTTGACCCGCTCCTCGGTCTGGTTCTCGGGCATGACGAGGATCATCCGGTAGCCGGCGATCGCCGCGACCATCGCGAGCGCGATGCCGGTGTTGCCGGAGGTCGCCTCGATCAGCGTGTCGCCGGGCTTGATCGTCCCGCGCTTCTGCGCCTCGGTGATCATCGACAGGGCCGGACGATCCTTGACCGAGCCCGCAGGGTTGTTGCCCTCGAGCTTCGCCAGGATCACGTTGGAGGTGGCGCCCGGCAGTCGCTGCAGGCGCACCAGCGGTGTATTGCCGACGCTGTCGGCGAGCGTGCGGTAGGTCATCCGCACATTGTAGCGGAGGGGGTGCTGCACGGCCGGCGGGAATGGAATGCCCCGCCGGCCGTCACTGCATCTACTTCGCCGCCTTTTCCTTCGCCGCCTTTGCCTTGGCTTCCTTCTCCGCCTTGGCCTTGGCGGCCTTCTCCGCCTTTGCCTTGGCCTTGGCTTCCTTCTCCGCCTTGACCTTGGCCGCCTTTTCTTCCTTCGCCTTTGCCTTGGCTTCCTTGGCCGCTTCGGCCTTGGTCATCTTGGCGGCTGGGGCTTCCTTGGTCGCTTCGGCTTTGGTCGTCCTGGCGCGCGGGGCTTCCTTGGCCGCTTCCCTTGTCGGCGCGGCGGCAGGCTTCGCTGCGGGCGCGGGCGTCATCGCCGAACCGCCCGCTGCGGCGCCGCCGGCAGCCGCCGGTGCCGTCGCCCGCATCGAACCGCCCGTGGACGGTTCCGCCTTCTTGGCACCGGCCGGGACGGTGGTGCGTCCCGAGACCGAGATTTCGCCCTGGAGCTTGCCGAACTCGCCCTCCTTGATGCCCTTGACCTTCATCACGTCCTGGGCCGACCTGAACGGACCGTTGGCATTGCGGTAATCGATGATCGCCTGCGCTTTGACCGGCCCGATGCCCGGCAGCGCCTCGAGTTCTTCCCTGGTTGCGGTATTGATGTTGACCGCCGCAAGCGCGAGGCCGGACGCAAACAGCAGCGCGAGTGCGAGCAAGAGCCGTTTCATGGGGTTCTCCGTTATGGGTGGGGTCTGCGGAATGCCGCAGCACAGCGACCGGACCTGCGGGAGTCCTGCCGCTGGGGCCTAAACGCGCCACCCGCCCCGGGAGTTGACCGCGTGCGGGGCAGGCGACCTCCCCACCGACACGCCGCGCCATGCAACGACCTCGAATCGCCCCGCCGGACGGCCGGACGGCGTCGGATGCCCGCTCCGCCGCTGGCCGCCGGTCACGGCAGCGCCTACCTGCGGGCCCTGGCCTCGCCCTTGCCGGCGGCCTTCGCTTCCTGGCGGGAAGCCGCCTTTGCGGGCGCCGCGGCGACGCTCAGCTCGGGCTTGAGCTTCTCGAACTGCTTCGCGCCGATCCCTTTCACCGACTTCAGCTCGTCGACCGACTTGAAGCCGCCGTGCTGGCTGCGGTAGTCGAGGATCGCCTGCGCTTTCGCCGGGCCGATGCCCGACAGTGCGACGAGATCGTCCTTGGTGGCGGTATTGAGGTCGACGGCGGCAAAGGCAGCGTGGGACGCGAGCGCGAATGCGAGCGCGGGGAGCAGACGGATCATGGCGGAACTCCTTCGATGGTTGACGGATGTCGGCACGCCCTCCAGGCGCCGGGCCCGGACGAGGGCAGGCAGGCAACGCCAGCTTACGAACGGGGTTCCGAAAGCGACATCAGACTTTCGACGTAGCGCGCCACACCCTTGTCCACCGTCAGCATCGGCGATCCATAACCGGCTGCGCGCAGTCGCGTCAGGTCCGCCTGCGTGAAGCTCTGGTACTTGCCGACCAGCGCATCGGGCATGGGCGCGTACTCGATCGCGCCGTCGCGCTGCAGCTCGGCCAGCGTACGCGGCGGGTCGCCCGCGGCATTGCGGCAGGCGTTGATCGTCGCGACCGCCACCGCGTTGAACGGCGCCGCGCTGCCCGTGCCGAGGTTGAAGATGCCCGAGCGTCCGGGGTGCTTCCAGAAGTCGAGATTGACGTCGACGACGTCGTCGACGTGGACGAAATCCCGCCGCTGCTCGCCGTCGGGATAGCCGCCCGAGCCCTGGAACAGCCGCACCCGCCCTTCGCGGCGATACTGCTCGTAGAAATGCAGCGCGACCGACGCCATCCGTCCCTTGTGCTGCTCGCGCGGACCGTAGACGTTGAAGTAGCGGAAGCCGGCGATCTGCGCGGTGCGCTCGCGCAGGATGCGCCGCACGTATTCGTCGAACAGGTATTTCGAATAGCCGTAGACGTTGAGCGGCGCCTCGTGCGCGCGCTCCTCGCGGAATACGGTCCCCGCGCCGTAGACCGATGCGCTGGACGCGTACAGGAACGGAATGTCGTTGTCCTGGCAGTGCTCGAGCAGGGTCACCGAATACCGGTAGTTGTTGCGCATCATGTACCGGCCGTCGGACTCCATCGTGTCCGAGCAGGCGCCCTGGTGGAACACCGCCGCGACATCGTCGTCGAAATCGCCGTTGGCGACGCGCAGGATGAATTCGTCCTTGTCGACGTAGTCGGCGACCTCGCAGTCGACGAGGTTGCGGAACTTGTCGGCGCGCGTCAGGTTGTCGACGGCGATGATGTCGGTCTCGCCCCGGGCGTTGAGGGCCTTGACGAGGTTGGACCCGATGAATCCGGCGGCACCGGTAACGACGATGTACACGTTCACTCCTCGAATTTCGCAGCATCGGGTGGCGGGGATGCGGTCGCGAAAGCCACGCGCTGCGCCACGGCGCACAGCATCTCGTAGCCGATCGTGCCCGCCGCCGCGGCCACTTCGTCGACGGGCAGGCCCTCGCCCCACAGCACCACTTCGCTGCCGACACCGGCCTGCGGAACATCCGACAGGTCGACGGTCAGCATGTCCATCGACACCCGGCCCGCGGTCCCGACGCGCCGTCCCGCGACTATCACCGGCGTCCCGTTCGGCGCATGCCGCGGATAACCGTCGGCGTAGCCGCAGGCGACGACGCCGATGCGCATCGGTCCCGCCGCGGTGTACGTCGAGCCGTAGCCGACACGCCCGCCCGCCGCGAGCGTCTGCACGCCGATCAGACTCGAGCGCAGCGTCATCGCCGGGGCGAGACCGAGCCCGGCAGCACTGCGGTCGGCGAAGGGTGTCGCGCCATAGAGCATGATGCCCGGACGCACGATAGCACCGCCGGTTTCGCCATAGCGAACCACCCCGGCCGAATTGGCGAGCGATCGCGCATAAGGCAGGCCGCGGCAGGCTTCCTCGAAGCGCGCCAGCGGCTCGGCGATGCCCCCCGCCTCGTCCGCGCAGGCGAAGTGCATCATCAGCCGCAGCGGCGCGGCCGCCCCCGTCGCCTCCAGGCGGGCACAGACGGCGGCAACGTCGCTCGGCGCGAGCCCCAGGCGATTCATGCCGGTGTTGACCTTGACCCAGGTCTCGATCGGCCTGGAAAGGCGTGCGCGCTCGAGCATCTGCAACTGCTCGAGATCGTGGACGACGATGGCAAGCGAGTGCGCGGCGATCTCGTCGATCTCGCGCGCGCCGAAAAATCCC
>JAJXTF010000048.1:0-10702 GCA_021784125.1 Pseudomonadota bacterium
TTCCTTGCGCACCCCACGGGGCCACAGTCGCTCCACGAGGAAGCGCGTCCCGCGCTTCGCGCTGCCCCCGTAGACGCGCTCCAGCTCGATCACGGCATTGCTCCATCCGCGGCTGATCCGGAATCCCCGCATCCTGCCTTGGATCCCTTGATCCATCCTTCGTGCTCCAGGCGGCCGAGCAGCAGGTGGAAGTAGACGAAACCGGCGTACGGTCGCCAGCGGCGGGTGATCGCAATTGCGCGACCGTAATCGAGGGGCTTGCGCAACCGCAGCCAGCGCTGGAGGCCACGCCAGGCTCCGACGTCGTCCGCCGGAAACTGTTGCAGGCGCCCGTATCCGCGCAGCATCGTGTATTCGGCGCTCCATCGGCCGATGCCGCGCAGCGACTGCAACTCGGTCCGAAGGCTGCCATCGGGCCGCCCTGCGAGTGCTTCGAGATCGAGCGTCCCGCGCGCCAGCGCACCGGACAACTCGATGAGTGCGCGCGCCTTCTGACGGCTGAAGCCGAGCGTCCGCAGCGCCTCGACGGACACGTCGGCCAATGCGACCGGTGACGGAAAGGCTCGCAGTGCGGCGCGGCCGCGACCGACCGCCTCGCCGTAGCGGAGCGTCAGTGCATTGAGCAGGTGGATGCCCGCGTCCAGACTCAGCTGCTGGCAGGCGATGGCGTTGACCAGCGACTCGAATATGCCGGGAAAGCGAACCGGCTTCACGCCCCGGAACCGATCGGCGAGCCGCGCGAGCCGGGGATCGGTCGCAGCGAGCGCGTAGAACGGCTGAAGGTCGATGGAGACGCCGAGCAGCCGATCGAGGGCCTTTTCTGCTTCCTGCCGCTGATGCTCGCCGATGCGCACTCCGCTGATCACGACATCGAGCCGCGGCGGGCCACGTGTATCGTGTTGCGATACACAGAGCTCGAAAACGCGATTTCCCGAGGCCAGCGCGCGCCGCCAGTGACGGCCATCCCAACGGTCGACGGCGTTATGCGTGCGCCGCCTCAGGGCCCATGTAGTCAGGTCGAGGCGAAATGGAGGCACCGGTTCCAGCGAGAATGCGACGGCGGCCATGACGACGAGAATACGCGATGCGGCCGGGAATCGACTACCGCAAGGCCGCCCCCGCAGGCTGCGGGCTCGGCCTCAACCGGCGTCAACCGGCGTCAGCCACGACGCCCGCCCGTCTGACCGACGCCACGGCGCAGGCTTCGTCCCGATCGGAGGTGTCGCCGCTCACGCCCACGGCCCCGATGACGTCGCCCGCGGCATTGCGCACCAGCACGCCGCCGGGATTGGGAATCATGCGGCCACCGGAGAGCGCGGCAAGCGCGGCGAAGAAACGCGGATTGCCCTCGGCGCGCTTCGCGAGGTCGCGCGATCCGAAGCCCATCCCGAGCGCGCCCCAGGCCTTGCCGCGCGCGATGTCGGTGCGCAGGAGGCCGCAACGATCCTCGCGCTTGACCACGACGTCGTGGCCCCCGGCGTCGAGTACGACGACGGCGAGGGGCGCGCAGCCGTCCGCGCGCCCTGCAGCGAGCGTGCCGTCGGCAAGCTCCGAGGCCAATGCTAGCGTCATGTCTTTCATGTCATCTCCAGGCAGGGTTGAGAGCACGGCAGGATGGATACCACGACGCCGGGCAGCAACGCCGCGACGCGCAGGGCGCCCCGCGGCCGACAGCGGCTAGAGCAGCTTACCCGGATTCATCAGGCCATCCGGATCCAGCGAGCGCTTGACCTTGCGCATCACGTTCATCTCGATCTCGCTCTTGCAGCGCAGGAGCTCGCCGCGCTTCGCCTGGCCGATGCCGTGCTCGGCACTGATGCTCCCGTCGTAGCGGCGCACTACGTCGTAGAGGACGCGGCCCGCGTCGCGTCCCCAGTCGGGCGACAGCGCCGCATCGCGGTTCGGCAACGCATTGAAGTGGAGATTGCCGTCGCCCAGGTGACCGAAGCACACGATGCGGATCCCGGGAAATGCGCGCAGCAGGTCGCCCTCGGCCTCCTCGACGAATGCAGCCAGGCGCCCAACGGCCACGGCGACGTCCGACCGGAACGCGAGACCCTCGGCGCGGATCGCTTCGGGGAGCGCTTCACGCAGGCGCCACAGCGCCTCGCGCTGCGCCATGCTCTCGGCGATTACCGCATCGGTGACGATTCCACCCTCGCTGGCGGCGAGCAATCCGGTCTCGAGCCGATCGCGCAGGTCGCCTGCGGCACGGGTGTCGCCGACCTCGGCCAGCACGTACCACCCACTCACGTGCGCGAACGGATCCCGGGCTGCCGGCGTGTGCCGCAACACGAGATCCAGGCAGCGGCGGGAGATGAGCTCGAAGGCACTGATCGTCTCGCCGCAGTGCTCGCGGAGCCGGGCGAGCAGCTCGACGGCAGCCTCGACCGTCGCCGCCGCGGCCAGCACCGTGATCCGCTCTCGGATCGCCGGATGCAGCTTGACGACGACGCGCGTCACGATACCCAGCGTCCCCTCACCTCCGATGAAAAGCTGCTTCAGGTCGTAACCGGTGTTGTCCTTGCGCAGGCTGCGCAACCCGTTCCACACGCTGCCATCCGGCAGCACCGCCTCGAGTCCCAGCGTCAGCTCGCGCGTGTTGCCGTAGCGCAGGACGTTGATCCCGCCTGCATTGGTCGAAACGTTGCCGCCGATCTGGCAGCTTCCCTCGGCCGCGAGGCTGAGCGGAAACAGGCGGCCTTCCCGTGCCGCCGCTGCCTGCAGGCCGGCGAGCACGCAGCCCGCCTCGGCGGTCGCCGTGTTGTTGCGCGCGTCGACGTCGAGGATGCGGTTCATCCGTCCCGTCGCAATGACGACGCTGCGGCCGCTGTCGTCGGCGATCGCGCCGCCGCACATGCCGGTGTTGCCCCCCTGGGGCACGATGGCTATGCCCTCGCCCGCGCAGAGCCTCACCACCGCCGACACTTCCTCCGTCGACGCGGGCCGGACGATCGCGCCTGCGCGTCCGTGGAAAGCGCGACGCCAGTCGGTGAGATACGGCGCCATGTCTGCCTCACCGGTCACGACGCCGCGCTCGCCGACGATGTCCTGCAGCCGCCGACGCAGGTCGGGGTCGTCAGCCATGACGGGCACTGCGCCTGCGATCGCTAGAGCCTGACATTCCCGCCCTCTTCCCAATACCTGACGATCTCGGCCTGGTCGACGTCGGCGCCAAAGCGACCGCTGGCGTCGTCCCAGATCGACGCGACGCAATGGGTGATCGGCGCCGCAGCCCGGTGCCCGTCGGCCAATCCTGTGGCGATGCGCAGATCCTTGGCAATGAGGCCGAGCGCCATGCCGGTCGCATAGCTGCGCGTGAGGACCTGCGGCACGATCTTCTTCTCCAGCGGATGCTGGCGCCCCGCGCAGAGCGCGGTCAGGGCCTCCGCCATCAGCGCCGTGTCGAGCCCGGCTTTGCGACCGACGGTCATGCCTTCGAGCACGGCGGAGAACGTCGCCGCGTTGATGGCGTTCGCGATGGCTTTCAGCGTGTGCCCGGCGCCCAGCGGCCCGCAGCGATAGACCCTGCGTCCGAGCGCCGCGAGCACGTCGTCGCAGCGATCGATGTCGCCGGAGTCTCCCCCGGCGAGGATGTCCAGCGACGCGTTGCGCGCGAACGTCACGCCGCCCATCACCGGGGCATCGACCATCTTCACTCCGAGCCGCGAGAGTGCGTCGCCCGTTGCCCGGGTGTCGCCGGGGTCGGAGGTGCTCATGTCGACGACGACGCTTCCGGCGCGCAGGCTGCGGGCCGCGCCCCCCGGCCCCAGCAGCGCTTCACGCACAACCCCGCCGTCGGGAAGCATGGTGATCACGATGTCGGCGTCCTCGCCCGCTGCCGCCAGCGAGGGCGCGGCGCAGCCACCGTGCTTCGCGACGAAATCCGTGAGGCGGGCGGGATCCATATCGTAGGCAACGACGTCGAATCCGCGGACGAGGAGTCGCGCGGCCATCGCCTCGCCCATGCGCCCGACGCCGATTAAGGCTACCCTGCGCATCGTCATCGTCGCGTCTGCGCGGTCATTCCCCAGCGCTCGACCGTCGAACGCTCGAGCCGGTGGAACACCATGCGTTCGAAGAACAGGCCGATCGCGCCGATGACCACCAAGGCGCTCAGCATCACGTCGGCGTTGAGGTACTCGTTCGCGTCGAAGATCACCTTGCCGAGGCCGGTCTGGGGACTCGCAAGAAGCTCGCCGCCGATGACGGCGATCCACGCGCGGCCGAATGCCAGCCGCATGCCGGTGATCACGAAGGGCAATGCCGCCGGCAGGACGACCTGCCTGAACACGCAGGCGCGCGACGCGCCCATGACGACCGCGGCACGGATCCACATCTGGTTCACCGTGCGCACACCGGTCCACACATTGAAGAGCAGCGGGAACGTGGCGGCGTAGACCACGACCAGGATCGTCGCGGTATTGCCGATGCCGAACCACAGGACGATCAGCGGCACCCAGGCCAGCGACGGTATCGGCATCAGGATGCTGACCAGCGGTGCCAGTGCTCGCTCGGCCAGCCGGGAGCGGCCCATCAGCATGCCGAGCGGGACGGCGATAGTGAGCGCAAGGGCCATGCCGATCGCCACACGCAGTAGCGTCGCGCCCGCCTGCAGGAAGATGTAGCCGCCTGCCAGCGACGACACGAACGCCACCCCGATGATCTCGAGCGGCGGAGTGATCGCCGTCGAGAACATCCCGCTGCGGGCGAAGGCCTCGTAGACGGCGAGGAACGCGACGATCCCGAGCGTCCCGCGCACAGTGACCTGGCGCCGGCGATTCGGCGATGCGCTCATCGAGGGGCGCTCATCGAAGGACGCCCACGCTTGCGGCCAAAGCCACTGCGCTGCCCCCCGAAGGGGACAGCATTCGCGCCTCGGGACGGCCCTTGGGCGCTCATGCTGTCATCATCCCCCAGCGGACGAGCGTGTAGCGTTCGACGCGCTCGAACAGTTGCTTCTCCAGCAGCATGCCGATCGCCCCGATCACGGCGATCGTCGCCAGCATGACGTCGGTATTGAGGAACTGCTGCGAGCCGAAGATCAGCCAACCCAGGCCCTGCTGCACCGACATCAGCATTTCCACCGCGACCAGGATTCGCCACGCCGATGCCAGGCCGAGGCGCAGTCCGGTGAGCACGTAGGGAAGCGATGCGGGAAGGATGACCTTGACGAAGATCGTGCGCTCGTCCGCACCCATCGAGTGAGCGGAGCGCAGCCAGATCGGCCGGACTGCGCGCACGCCTTTCCAGGCATTGATGATGATCGTGAAACTCGCCGACACCCCGACCAGCAGCACCGACGGGAGATCGCCCAGTCCGAACCACATGACGAACAGCGGCGCGTAGGCAATCCCCGGGATCGGATAGAGAAAGGACACGATCGGCAGCAGCGTGTCCTCCACGATCAGGTAGCGCCCCATCAGGACGCCGACGCTCACGCCCACCACGGCGGCCAGCGCGAACCCGGCCCCCAGCCGCGCCAGCGTCGCGCCGGTGGCCGCGGCGAGCGTCCCGCTTTCGAGCAGGCGCACGAATGCATGTGCGATCGTCGGCAGGTCGGGCAGCAGTTTGGGAGGAAAGCCGCCGAAACGCGCGACGGCTTCCCAGGCCAGCGCGCAGGCAACGATCAGGACGGCAGGCGCGACGACGCCCGCCACCCGGTCGCGCATGCGGGAGGCCCGCTGCGTCATGCCTTTTCCGCGGCTTTCATCACGCTCTTGTCGAGCAGCTTGTTCCAGTCGGGGACCGACGCGATCTTGTGTTGCTTGGCGAGGATCTGCGACTGCTCGGTCAGGTACGCAGTGAGCTTCGGCGAATAGTTGGGATCGATCTCGAGCTTGGAGATCATGCGCTCGATCACCTCCTCCTTGACCTCGTAGCCCTGGCTCTTGAAGTGGTCCCAGACGATCTTCGCCGCACGGCTCGGGTCCTTCTTCATAATGTCGACCGCGTCGAGCCAGCCGCGGAAGAAGGCGACTGCGGCCTCGTGCTTGTGCTCCAGCACTGGGCGATTCGCTGCCAGGATCACGGGAACCATGTCGAACTGGGAGTAGTCGAGCAGCACCGTTCCAATTCCGTCGACCTCGGCCACCGACGGGAACGGCTCGACGCCTGCGAAGGCGTCGACCGACTTGCTGACCAGTGCGGACACCTGGTTCTGGAACTGGGTGTTGACGATCTGCACGTCGCCTTTCTGCAGGCCGTACTTCGGCATGATCTTGTTCTCGAACACGTAGTCGGTCGCCGAACCGAGCTGCGAGGCCACCTTGCGCCCCTTGAGATCGGCGACCGTTTTGATCCCGCTCCCCTTGGCGACGACCAGAGCATTGGTGCGGCCCGCGTACATCGACATGCCGATGCCCAGCATCTCGCCCTTGGCCGCGCCGATGATGAACGGCGTGGCACCCAGCACACCGATGTCGACGCGTCCTGCGATCATCGCGTCGCGGGTCGTCTTGCCGGTGTCGAACAGCAGCACCTTGACGTTCGCCCCGTGCTTCTTGAACGTCTGTTCACCTTCGGCCACCATCCCGACGACGCCCCAGGACGTGTTCTGGATGCCCAGGGTCAGTGGCGCAGACGCGCCTTGGGCACGTACCTCGGGGACGAACCCCGCCAATGCGGTGGCCCCGAGTATCCCGAGCACCTCGCGACGACCCCGCGTTCTTGCAGTCATGGAATGCCTCCTTCTGGCTTGGTTTGAGGCGCGGGGCCGGTCGGCCTCCGCGTTGTGGCGAACGGCGACGGCGTGCGTTCGGGCTCGAGTTCGCTCGAGTGCGGCCCGAGATGGGAGAGTATTTCGCGCTGCGCCTCGACGAACGCGTCGGACAGCGGATCGCGCGGCCGCGGGAGTTCGAGCCTGATCTCGGCGCGAACGCTGCCGGGATGCGCCGCCATCACCAGCACCTTGTCCGCCAGATAGACCGCCTCGGTGACGTTGTGGGTGATGTAGACGACGGTCTTGCGCGTCTGCTGCCAGACGTCGGCCAGCTGGCGCTGCATTTCCTCGCGGGTCATCGCATCGAGCGCCGCGAAAGGCTCGTCCATCAGCAGCACGCCCGGGTTGTAGGCCAGCGCGCGCGCGATCGCGACGCGCTGCTGCATACCCCCGGAGAGCTGGTGCGGAAAGGACTCGGCGAAACTCTCCAGGCGGACGAGCTTCAGGAAGCGCATCGCCGCATCGCGGCGTTCGGCCCTGGGGACCCCGCGGACCTCCAGACCGAACTCGACGTTGCGCCGCGCCGTGCGCCACGGAAACAGCTGGGCGAAATCCTGGAACACGACGCCGCGGTCGATCAGCCGTCCGTCCTGCTTTCGCCCCCCGATGCGGATCTCGCCCGCAGTGGGCTCGAGGAAGCCCGCAAGCATGTTCATGATCGTCGTCTTGCCGCAACCGCTGGGGCCCAGCACGCACAGGAACTCCGAGGGCTCGACGGTGAAGCTCGCGTCGCGCACGGCGAGCACACGCCGCTGGTCGGTCTGGTACTCGTACGAGACGCCCTCGACTTCGATGCGCTCAGCCATCCATGCTCTCCGCTAGGTTCGGGACTTCCGGCAATCCACGGCGCCATTCCGCTGCGGAACCTGCCGCAGGGCCGCCGGCTCGGCCAGGTCCGCCTCGCGCCGTGCCCGGGCGAGCAGATCGGCGGGCGCGACGTGTCGCCCCTCCGAGGCTGCCGATTCGATCGCTGCGTCGACGATGGCGAGCGCCTGGCAGCCGTTGTCGGCCGACAGCTCGCATTCGCCCTCCCCGATGACCGCCCGCGCGAAGATCTCGAGCTCCTCGCGGAACATGTTGCCGCGCGGCAGCTCGAGTTGCACGCGCTCGCGCGGCGGCCTGCCCAGCGCCTGGCGGTAGAGCGACGCACCGACGTGCAGGTCGTCGGCGACGTTCCAGAGACTCTGGTCGATCTCGTAGGCGATGAGTCCGCGGTCGCCCGACACCTGCACGCGATAGGCACCCGTGCTGGTCCAGCTTGCGGCGACGCTGCCCAGGGCGCCGCTGGCGAAGCGCAGGGTCACCAGCCACTCGTCCTCGACTTCGGCGCCGACCGGCGAGCGGCGCGCTGCCGTCGCGCTGACGCTGGCGACGTCGCCGCCGAGGTACCGCAGCACGTCGAACTGGTGGACGGCGATCTGGCTGAGCGGCCCGCCCGGCGAGCTCGCCTGGTACCAGCGCCAGTCACCGGGAGTGAGCCGCAGCCCGCGGCCGTTGGCGAAGACGGCGTCGATGCGATTGAGTTGGCCGATGACGCCGTCCGCAATCGCCTTGCCCATCACCCGGTTGCCCGCGAGCAGGCGCGCGCAGTGCCCGACGCAGATGCGCACGCCGTGGCGGCGCTCAAGGTCCGCGGTGCGCAGGCCGTCCACCAGCGTGCTGGCGATCGGCTTCTCCAGATAGACGTGCTTGCGGGCCTCGGCCGCCCGGCGCGCGAACGGGTAATGGAGCTCGTTCGGCAACGCGATCACGATGGCATCGATGTCCGGGTCGCGCAGGATCGCATCGTAGTCGTCGCAGGCGATGAACCCGAACTCGCGCGCGAAGGCATCGCGCTTCCCGGCATCGCGGCTCAGGCAGTGCGTGATGCGGATCCCCTCCGACCCGGCCGCGGCGGTCGCGAGCACGCGACCCCAGGCCCCGATCCCCAGCAGCGCCGCACGTACGGCGTCGCGGGACATCGCTACTGTCCTCCCGTTCCGGTCACGCTGGTGCCCCCGCAGACGAACATCGCCTGCCCGGTGATGTAGCTGCTTTCGCGTTCGAGCAGGAACGCCACTGCATGGGCGACGTCCTCCGGCGTGCCGACGCGTCCGACGAGAATGCCGTCGATCACGGTCTGGCGCTGCTCGCTGCCCGGCGGGTGTCCGCGGTTGAAGTGGTCGGTCGCGACCGGGCCCGGAACCACGGCATTGACCGTGATGCCGTCGCCGCCGACCTCGATCGCGACGGTCCGCGTCATGCCAATCAGCCCGGCCTTCGCGCTCGAATACACGGTTCGACCGTACTTGCCCAGCGCGGCGCGCGACGAGATGTTGACGATGCGGCCGAAGCGCGCCGCGCGCATTTGCGGAACGAAGGCCTGCGTGAGCACCATCGCGGCGCCCAGCGTGATCGTGGTCACGTACTGCAGCTCCTCGACGGTCGCCCGCTCCAGCGGATTCGGGCAATTCGCCCCGGCATTGTTGACCAGGTAGCGCACCGGCAGCTCGTTCGCGATCGCGTCGGCGACGGCACGGGTCGCGGCCAGGTCGGTCAGGTCCACCGCCCGCCACAGCAGATTCGGATGCGCGAGCTTCGGCGCCGAGCGCTGCAGCGTGACCACCGTCATGCCCCTGGCCAGCAGCGTCTGTGCGATCGCCTGCCCGATGCCGGCGCTCGCGCCGGTGACGACCGCCGCTTCGCTCGCCTGCGTCATCGCCACGGGCACGCGGCGGCCATCCGGCAGCTGGCTTCCGATTCGGCTGCCATGCTCACAGGTAGTCGATGATCTTCCAGCTGCCCGGCTCGGCCGAGACGACGTTCTTCGAGCGGCCGGGACGGCGATCGGCGTGGATGCGGCCCTCCTTCATCACCATCTGGATGTTGCGCTTCTCCTTCAGGCAGGCGATGTTCTCCAGCGGGTTGCCGTCGACGGCGATGACGTCGGCGAGCTTGCCGGCCTCGAGCGTCCCGAGCTGGCTGTCGACCTTGATGGCGCGCGCCGCATTGATCGTCGCCGTCTGCAGTGCGTGCATCGGTGTCATTCCGAGCTTGACGTAGATTTCGAGCTCGGCGGCGTTGCTGCCCATCTCGGGATCGAAGCCCATGTCGGTGCCCATCGCGATGTTCACGCCGGCCTTGTACATCTTCTGGAAGGTCCCGAAGCAGTGTTCCTGCAGACCTTTCATCTTGTTGAGGACGAACTGCGACGTGCCCTGCTCCTTGCGCAGGCGAATCGCGTGGTCGGTGCGGTGCGACAGCGTGGGCGTCACGTAGACGCCCTTGTCCTCGATCATGCCGATCGTCTCGTCGTCCGAGAAAACCATGTGCTCGATCGTGTCCGCGCCCGCTTCGAGCGCCATGCGCTGCGCCGACGGCGTGAAGCAGTGCACGGCGCAGGTTTTGTGGAACGCGTGCGCCTCGTCGACCAGGGCGTCGAGCTCCACCTGCGTCATGTTGCGGATGTCCGGCTCCTCCTTGTCGGTTCCGCCGCCACCGGAGGCGCAGGTCTTGATGACGTCGCAGCCGGCGAGGAGGTTCGTCCGCGCAAGCTTGCGCAACTCCCATGGTCCGTCGGCGGTCTGGAACCCCACCCGCAACGCCGCCCGCGGCTGGATCAGGTCGAGGTGCGAGCCGGTGATCGTCGTGAACGCGGCGACCAGCATCCGCGGACCCTCGACGATGCCGGCGTCGATCGCGTCGCGTATCGCGCAGGCCTCCGAGACGAGCAGGCCCCGGGACGCCGCGAGTCCCATGTCGCGCAGCGTCGTGAAACCCATGTCGAAGCACAGCTGCGCGTGGAACAGGCCGTACATCTGCTGCAGTTCCGGCGTGATCTCCCACTGCGCGACGCGGTAGTTGTGGAAGGTCAGGCAGTTGAACATCATCGTGTGGATGTGGACGTCGAGCATGCCCGGCATCAGCGTGCACGAACCGCAGTCGACGACCTCCGCGCCCTGCGGTATCGGCAGCATCGCCCTGGTGCCGATCTTCTCGATC
>JAJXTF010000048.1:10712-15810 GCA_021784125.1 Pseudomonadota bacterium
GACGATGACCGGGTCGGCGACGGGCGCCGCCCCCGTGCAGTCGATCATGCGTGCGGCGGTGATGTAGCGCAGGGTCTCTCTCTCGTTGACTGGCGACGTTGCGGTCATCGTCGAATGCTCCATTCGTTCACATCGGAATGCTGCTGCCGCGGAACAGTTCCATCGTTTCCGCGAAGCGGCGATAGGTTTCGGGGTCGATGCGGGTGTTGCGCGCAGCGCGGCCCGCATCGAAGTCGAAGGTCGCGAACGTCCGCCGGACCTCGGAGGCGTCCATGCCGCGCGTGATGAAGACCAGCCGGGTGTCCCGGTCCTCGTCCGGCCATCCGTCGAGCGGCTGCGGCTCGCTTATCACCGTCTGCACCGCCTGGATCGCGTAAGGTCGCCCCTCGACGTTGGCGATCCCCTTGACACGCAGGAGTCCCCGGCCGCGCATCCCCGCGAGCAGGTTCATCCACAGCACCAGCCCGGGGACCGTGATCTCGCCCTCGTGCCGCAACGCGAAGCTGCGGATCGACGGATCGGCCGCCGCCGGAGGATTCGCATCGGCGTAGGCCGGATCGCCCAGCCACTGCCGGGCAGCCTCCGACCGATCCGCAGCGGAAAAGGCCCGCCCGTCGAGCAGCGCCTGCGCATCGACGCGTCCCTGGACGGCGCGAACCTGGCGCGCGAAGGCATTGGCGCCCTGCAGGGCCGCGGCAAGCGCGTCCACCTCGTCGGCGCTCGCGATGTCGATCTTGCTCAGCACCAGCGTGTCGGCGATCGCGGCCTGCTTCCGGGACTCGTCGTGCGTCGTCAGCTGCTGCCTGCCGTGCACGCCGTCCACGACGGTGACGACGCTGCGCAACTCGAAGCGCGCGGACACCGCCGGGTCCGTCGTGATGATCTGGATGATCGGCACCGGGTCGGCGAGGCCCGAGGTCTCGATCAGCACGCAGTCGAAGCCGGCCGCGGCGAGGCGCCCTCGGCCGGCGTGCAGGTCGAGGAGGCTGGAAGCAACCTGCTCGTGCACGTGGCCGCAGAGGCAGCCGCTGTCGACCACCCGGGTACGCGCGGCCGGGGCCGCCACGTACAGGTGATCGATGCTGACCGTCCCGAACTCGTTGACGACGACCGCGGCGCGCGTGAATGCCGGCGCCTTGAGCAGCTGGTTGACCAGTGTCGTCTTGCCGCTGCCGAGAAACCCGGTGACCAGGACGACGGGAACACGCGGTTCGCGGGGCGAACTGTCGGGCGAGACCATGAGCCTTCCTCCAACGCATGCTCCTCTGTGCCGGGAGCTCCGGGTGAAGCCTAGCGCGCCGCAATCAATAGATCAAATACAGCGTATGTATTCTTGCCATCGATGTCATCTATTGCACGCGCCGCATCCCCGCCGGCCCGCCGCTCAGGCAATGCGTTTCGACGCGCGCGGCGAGCCGGCCTTGGTCGACCGGGCCGAGCCCGCACCGTAGGCCGACCGGATCATCTCGGCCATGCGCGATGCGGCCGCCGACCGATGTGCGCCCCGACGCCAGAGGATCGCCAGCGAACGCCTGGGGGCCGGATCGACCAGGCGCACGACCCGCGCACCGTCCGCCTTGCCGACTGCGCCCTCCGAGACCACCGTCGCGAGCTCCGAGTTCCGCACGACGGCGAGGATCGGATCGACGGCGTTCATCTCGATCGACACCCTGGGCTGCAGACGGCGACTCTCGAAAAAGCGGTCGAGGAACTGCCGGGCGGCGAATTCCTGCGTCAGCAGCACCAGAGGCAGATCGACGATCCGCCGCATCTGCAGGCGGGCCCCGGTGACGAGGCGACTTTGCGAGCCGACGACCAGCACCAGCTCCTCCTGGGTCAGTTTCTCCGCATCGATGTGTTCCGTGTCCTCGGAGACGTAGGCGACCGCCAGGTCCAGCGTCCCGGCGATCAGGTCCCGCTCCATTTCCATCCGCGGCAGCAGCCGCGCCTCGATGCGAACGCCAGGATGCAGACGCGCGAACTGCGCGAACACCGGTCCGAGCCCTGAATTGGCGAACGAGTGGAACACCGCCATTCGCAACGTTCCCCGCATCAGGCCCTTGAGCTCCGAGATCGCGAGCACGCCTGAATCGATCTCCTTCAGGACCCGGTCGCAGTACGGTTTGAAGGTCGCTCCCGCCGAGCTCAAGGTCACGTTCCGCGCAGCACGGTCGAACAGAGGCGTTCCCAGGTACGTCTCGAGCTTCCTGATCTGGTGGGAGAGCGTCGGCTGGGAAATGCCGAGCGCATGGGCGGCCCCCGTGAAGCTGTGCGCCTCGGCCACCGCCAAGAAGTAGCGCAGCAGTCGAATCTCCATTGCCGACATGCTCATTGGACGTGCTCCTGTGCGGACGCCGGGTCCGGGGGCCCCGAAAGTGGATCTGGGTGGCGGATGGTTGTCCGTCCGGACGTTCCGGTCAACGGACATCATGGATCCATCCGAGGGACGCCTTCCGTCATGCCGGTCTGCCGCCCCACGCTGCCCGCAGCTGCGCTACCAGCGCCGCCTCGCGTCCCTGGTAGCGCGGCGAAAAGTGGAACGGCCGCACCTCGCCCGCCCCGAGCGCGCGCGCGATCGTTCCCGCCTGTCCCGCCGTCAGGTGATTCTTGCGCAGCGCGTGATCGGCATCCTCGTCGAGGAACACGCTCTCGATGAACAGCAGGTCCACACCGGCGAGCAGCTGCGATAGCGCCTGCAGGTTCGCCTCGGTGTAGCGCAGGTCGGTGACGTAGCGTATGCGCGGTCCGGCGACGACGTCGAGCACCAGCGAGCGCAGCTCGTCGACCTGCCGGGTCATCGCGTGCTTGAGCTCGCGCAGCCACGCACCGGTGGATACGCCGAGTGCCGCCAGTCGATCCCTGGCGACGTTGACGTGCGCCTTCTCCTCGATCGCATAGGCGAGGCAGCCAATGCCGTGATCGACGAAGCGCCCGCGGACGCGGAACGTCGCCTCGTCGTGCAGGACGTCGCCCGCCAGGTCGTACGGCCCCGCCGGTTCACGGACGAAACGGCTGCGGCTCGAGAACCGCGCGCGCTGTCCATGGCCATCGGTTCCGACCTCGCGTACGTCGAGTGCCAGCTCCGCGTAGCGATCCACGACATTCCAGGTATAGGCGCGCAGCTTGTGCTCGACCTGGGCGACGAAGCCGGTCCCTCCGAACAGCGTCAGGCCGGCCTTGCGCCCGAGGATCACCCGCAGCAGTGCATCGAAGCCCGCGAAGTGGTCCATGTGCGTGTGTGTGACGAAGACCTGCGAAAGGCGCATCAGCTTGCGCGGCGGCAGCGCGGCGATGTCACCGAGATCGAATGGCAATGCCCGGCGCTCGTCGCGGAAATCGACGTACAGGCCCGGATCGCCGAAGGCGTCGTTGACCAGCCGTGGCTCGAAGAGGCAGCGCATGGGTTGTCGATGCGATGGACCAGTGAGGGCGGCACCCGGCCCGGACACCGCTGCAGGGGTGGCGCGACCCCGGCGTCCCGACCCTCGCGGCGGAGCCTATCTGCCCTTTCGATACGTCCCGATCAGCGTGGCCTGGGCGAGGACGTGCCTGGTCATCGCCCTCTCGAGCGCCGTCTTGTCCGGATGCGCGAGCTTCGGCAGCGTCGTGTCGAGCGCATAGAGCTTGAAGAAATAGCGATGGCGGCCGATCGGCGGGCATGGTCCCCCGTAGCCGCTGCGCTTCCAGTCGTTGATACCCTCGTGCGTGCCCGGCAGCAGCGCAGTCGGCGCGATCGCCTCCGCGATTCCACCCGCGGAGGCCGGGATGTCGTAGAGCACCCAGTGGACCCAGGTCATCTTCGGGGCCGCGGCATCGGGCGCATCCGGGTCGTCGACGATCAGCGCGTAGCTCGTCGTCCCCGCGGGCGCCCCGCTCCATGCGTGACCGTGGCCTTCAATTGAGATCGAGGGCGTGACGACGCAGGTCGGCCAGCGGGATGACGGCGAGGGTTTCCTCGTGCGTCGCCTGCAGCACGACGGGAGGAGCGACACCCGCCTCGAAGGCCTCGCGCCAGCGCGCCGCGCACACGCACCACTGGTCCCCGGGCTTCAGTCCCGGAAATCCGACCTCGGGCACCGGCGTGACGAGGTCGTTGCCGGCTTCGCGCTCGAAGTCGAGGAACTCGCGCGTCATGCGGGCGCATACCACATGCATGCCGACATCCTCGGAGCCGGTGTTGCAGCACCCGTCACGGTAGAACCCCGTCCTCGGCGACACCGAGCAAGGGGCGAGCTTGCCGCCGAGAACGTTCCTGTCGTCGAAAATCATCGCGTAGCCGCCAGGGGAAGAAGGGAGCGCCTCGGGCCGCCTTGGCGGCCGGCGGCGCTCGCCTTCGTTCAGCTCTCGGTGGTCTCCAGGTCCCCGGCATCGAGCGACCCCACGTTTTCCTCCAGCCACGCGCGCCAGGCTTCGCGGGTCATGGGGGTGACGATGCGCTCGATGTGCTCCCAGCGCACCCTCCAGGTTCCGTCGGCGAGCTCGGAGACGTCGACTCGCGGCAGCGCGCTGGTGCCGAACTGCTCGATCCGTTCCGTGACCACCGCCTCGGCCTCGCGCGGCGTCAAAAAGGGCTTGTCGTCCATTGCGCCTTCCGCCGCCGCGCGATCAGATGCCGGGAACGTGCTGGATCTTGGGAAAGAACAGGTCCTTCCAACTCGCCGGTGCTGCCTTGATCATGCCGACATCCTTCATGAACGTCGCGTATTTCATCGTGTTCTCGGGCACGAGCGTCCAATTGACCTGCGGCCCGCTGATCACCTTGTAGACGAGATCGGGCGGCAACTTGGATTTCCCGTCCTCCATCCACAGCTTCGAGGCGGCGCGCTTGTCGGCGTTCAGGATCTTCGTCGCCTCGTCGAGCGAGTCCATCCGCGCTTGGTAGAGCTTCGGATTGTCGTCGTGGAACTTGCGCGACGTCCAGGCTGCGCTGAAAGTGTGAGTGCCACCGAGGACGTCGAAGGAGTTCAGCACCGTGTGGATCCCCGGCGCCTCCAGCTGCTGGTTCTGGAACGGCGGACCGCTGAACGCGCTGTCGAACGCGCTTCTCCCGGCGATCAGCCCGATCGTCGCATCGGGGGGCGGCATCGAGAAGATCGGA
>JAJXTF010000292.1 GCA_021784125.1 Pseudomonadota bacterium
CGATGCGCGCCTATGGGGCCGAACTGGTGCTGACGTCGAAGGCGGGCGGCATGGAGGCCGCACGCGACATTGCCGCGAAGATGCGGGACGAAGGCAAGGGCACCATCCTCGACCAGTTCGCGAACCCCGACAATCCGCTGGCGCACTATCGCGGCACCGGTCCCGAGATCTGGCGCGACACCGAGGGGCGCGTCACGCACTTCGTTTCGGCGATGGGGACGACGGGCACGATCATGGGCACGTCGCGCTTCCTGAAGGAGAAGAACCCGGCGATCCTGGTCGTCGGCGCGCAGCCCGAGGAAGGGGCGTCGATTCCCGGCATCCGCAAATGGCCCGAGGCGTACCTGCCGAAGATCTTCGAAGCCCACCGGGTCGATCGGGTCGAGAACGTCTCCCAGGCCGATGCGGAGGACACCGCGCGGCGGCTGGCCCGCGAGGAAGGGATCTTCTGCGGCATCTCCTCCGGGGGCGCCTGCGCGATTGCGCTGCGCATCTCGCGGGCCGTCGAGAACGCGACCATCGTATTCATCGTCTGCGACCGCGGCGACCGCTACCTGTCGACGGGCGTGTTCCCGGCATGACGCGATCGCGCGGAAGCCGCGCGCGGTCGATCTGCATCGTTGCGCAATGACCCCGGTCCTCGCGTTCGACATCGAGACGGTGCCCGACATCGCGGGCATCCGGCGCGTCCACGACATCGGGCCGGCCGTCGACGACGCAGGCGTGCTCGCGTGGTTCGCGCAGCGGCGCCGCATGGCCACGGGCAGCGACTTCATGCCGCATCACCTGCAGAAGGTGGTCGCGATCGCCTGCGCGCTGCGTGACGGCGGCGGCTTGCACCTGTGGTCGGTCGGCGAGCCTGCCGACGGCGAGGCCGAGCTGATCCGCCGCTTCTTCGACGGCATCGAGCGCTACACCCCGCAACTCGTGTCGTGGAACGGCGGCGGCTTCGACCTGCCGGTGCTCCAGCATCGCGCGCTGATCCACGGCATTCCGGCGGCCCGGTACTGGGACTGGGGCGACGACAACCGCGAGTTCAAGTTCAACAACTACCTGTCGCGCTACCACACGCGCCACCTCGACGTGATGGACGTCCTCGCGCAATACCAGCCGCGGGCGAACGCGGGGCTCGATGCGATGGCGAGGCTGTGCGGGTTTCCGGGCAAGATCGGCATGGACGGGGGCGAGGTCGCCGCCGCGATCGCTGCGGGCCGCATCGCCGACGTGCGTAGCTACTGCGAATGCGACGTGCTGAACACCTATCTTCTCTACCAGCGCTTCCGACTGATGCGCGGCGAAGTCGACGCCGACGAATATGCGCGCGAGATCGCGCTGGCGCGCGAGCGCATTGCCGCGTCGGGGGAGCAGCACTGGCTGGAATTCATCGCGAGGTGGGGCACGTAGGGGGCGCAGGCGCAGGTGAACGGGGCGCGCAGACGCAGGTGAACGCGGCGCGCAAACGCAGGTGAACGCGGCGGCATCTTGCCGCCGCCGCGCCGATGCGACGCAGCTAAAGACGCAGCTACAGCGTCAACCGGCCGCGGGCGACCTCGATCACGCGCCCCGAGACCCGGATCGAGCGATCGGCGCCCACGGCGAGCCCAAGCCGGCAGGGCCGACCGATCGCGTCACCCTGCTCGATCGACAGCCGTTGCGGCAGCGTCGCACCGGTCGCGAGCAGCCAGCCGCCGAGGTTGGCGGCGGCCGATCCGGTTGCAGGGCCCTCGATGACCGCGCCATGCTTGGGGAAGAAGAAGCGCGCAACTACGCGCGAGCCTTCGCGGGCGAAGACGTAGGCCATCGCGCGCTTCCCGTTGCTGCCGTGCTCGGCCAGCGCAGCAGGCGAGGGCAGGGCACGATGGACTGCATCGAAGGAAGCAAGGGGGATCAGCAACTGCTCGCTTCCGGTGTCGACCCAAAGCGGCTCGGCGCCTGCGAGCAGATCGTCGGCCGCCAGGCCGAGCATCGACGCCAGCTCTTTGCGCGTCGCTTCCGGCCTGCGGTGCGCGGGGGGATTCGCCTGCAAGGTCCACACGTCGCCGGCGGCCTCCACGGGCACGATCCCCGCGTGCATCTCCAGCGTCAGGCGGTCGCCGGTCGAGTGCAGTGCGCGGACGACATGCGCGGTGCCCAGCGTCGGATGCCCGGCGAAAGGCATTTCGAACGCCGGCGTGAAAATCCGCACCCGCGCGCTCGCCCGTTCCGACGGCAGGACGAACGTCGTTTCCGAGAGGTTGAACTGCAGCGCCAGCGCCTGCATCGTCGCGTCGTCGATGCCGCGCGCATCCTCGAAGACGGCGAGCGGATTGCCGGCGAGCGGGGATTCGGCGAAGACGTTGACGATGCGGAAATCGGCGTGCATGGAGCGTTCGCCTATCGAGGGTGGCGCGCGTCGAGCAGCGTCGCGGCGAGGGCAAGGAACGCGTGGCCGGTCGTGCCCTCGACGCGCAGGACGCGGGCATCGCGGTGGCGCGGGAAGTTGCGCTCGATCGCACGGGCGTAGGAGGGGTCGTAGTGCAGCTCGAGGAGCTCCGTCGCGAGCTGCGCCGTCGCGCCCTCGGACGCCCATTGCGCCCAGCGCGCGAGCGTGCGCTTGCCGTGGAGTTTCTCGAGCGGTGCGAGTTGCGCCTGCAGCGCCGCGCCGTCGCCGGCCAGGTGCGCATAGTCGGCTTCGAGCATGGCGACCCGCATCGTCTGCGACGCATCGAGGCGCAGGACCGGCGATGCGCGCATCGCTTCGAGCAGCGCTTCGGGAACCTGCAGGCGACCGATGCGCTTGCTTTCCGATTCGACGAACACCGGACGGGCCGGGTCGAAGCGGGCGAGGTCCGCGTAGAGCGCAGTCTCGAACGCCTTTTGCGATGGCTGCGGATCCCCGGGAATGTCGCCCAGCAGCGACCCGCGGTGCTTCGCGAGCCGCTCCAGGTCGAGCACCTGGGCACCGGATTCGGCCAGCGCCGCGAGCAGCCGCGACTTGCCTGACCCCGTGAGGCCGCAGACGACCTCGAAGCCGAAGCGCTGCGGCAGGTGTGCGAGCATCAGCACGACGTGGCGCCGCCACGCGCGGTAGCCGCCCTCGAGCTGCGCGGGACGAAACCCGATCTCGGCCAGAACCTGCACCAGCGCGCGGCTGCGCTGGCCGCCGCGCCAGCAGTAGACCAGGGGATTCCATTCGCGCGGCTTGTCGGCGGCGTGCCGCTCGATGATGTCGGCGATGTTGCGCGCGACCAGGGCGGCGCCGACCTTGCGGGCGTCGAAGGCGGACACCTGTGCATACATCGTACCCACGCGCGCGCGCTGCCCGTCGTCGAGCACCGCGAGATTGACCGCGCCGGGCAGGTGGTCCTCCGCGAACTCCGCGGGCGAGCGCACGTCGATGCGATCGGCGAACGCGGCCCACTGGTCGACCGGGACCCTGGCCAGCGATCGCAGCGGAGGCCCCGGAGGCAGCGCCAGGTTCACGGGGGCATCGGCCGGCGCGGTCATCGGCGGTGGAGCAGCGGGCGCAGTGCGGGCCACAGGTTGTCGAGGATCCGCGGCT
>JAJXTF010000293.1 GCA_021784125.1 Pseudomonadota bacterium
GCTCGCGCACGGTTGCGCGCACCGCCGGGTCGGGATCGTAGATCAGCACGCGGTGCCCCGCTGTCGCAAAGACCTGTGCGATTCCGTGGCCCATCAGACCGGCGCCGATCACCGCGACGACTTGCGCGTCCGCCATCGGTCAACCCGCCGTGTAGCCGCCGTCGGCGTACAGGACGTGGCCCGTGTAGAAGTCGGAGGCGCGCGAAACGAGGAACAGCAGCGGGCCGGCGAGATCTTCGGGTTCGCCGAGGCGCCCGAGGGGTATGCGCGCGAGCATTCCGGCGCGGGTCGTGCGCGCCTTTTCGTCGTCGCCGAACATCCACTCCGTCAGCGCGGAGCGGAACACCGTGGGTGCGATCGCGTTCACCGTGATCCCGTACTTGCCCCACTCGCAGCCGAGTGCGCGAGTCAATCCGTCGGTCGCGGCCTTGGACGCGCAATAGGCGCTGTAGCCGGCGGGGTGCCCGAGCTTGCCGCGCGCCGAGGACATCAGCACGACCTTGCCGCCGCGCCCTTGTGGTATCACGCGCTTGCCGAACGCGCGGCACAGCAGCCAGGGTCCGGAGACGTTGCCGTGCATGACGTTCTCGAAACGTTCGGGCGACATCTCGACGATCGGAGCGACGTCGTTGAGTCCCGAGCCGACGACGAGAATGGACAGTTCGCCGAAGCGGTCGATCGCGCCCTGCATGATCGTCTCGCAGCGACCCTCGGTGTCGGGACGCACCGCGACGGTCGCGACCTCGGCGCCGAGCTCGCGGCAGGAGGCGGCGGTCGCGTCGAGCTCGGCGGCTTTTCCCGCTGCGAGCACCAGCTTCGCGCCCGCCGCGGCGAGCACGCGGGCCGCGAGCGCGCCGAACGCCCCCGAGGCGCCGGTGACGACGGCGACCTTGCCGCGGACGTCGAACAGTCTGGCGGGTTCGCGCAGCAGGTCGCTCATTTGAGATTCTCCGGATAAGGCATCACGACCAGCATCGTTGCGACGGCGTTGCCGGCGTTTCTGACCTCCCGGACCTCGCCGCCGGGAATGCAACAACTGTCGTACGGTCCGAGTTCGACGGTGCTCCCCGCCGCCGTGACCGAGAGCGTTCCGGCCAGCACGACGTAAACCTTCTCGAGCGGCGAGGCATCGGGGCCGGCTCCGCCGCCGGGCAGGAAATGCGACAAGCCGACCCAGGACTTCGTCGGTCCGCCGGGCTCGAAGCCCTGCAGCCGCAACGAACGGACGTCGAAGTGGTTCGGGGCCTCGTACGGCTTCGCGTCAGCGAAGCGCTTGACCAACATCGCTCAGCCCTTCCCGGTTTCGATCCGATATTTTCCGGTCGGGTCGACGATCGCGACGAGCCGCACGATGCAGCCGTCTCCCTTCGTCCAGCGCCACGGAAATCCGGCAAAGGTCACGCGCTTGCCCGTGACCTTGTCGATTTCGCCCCCGACGTTCTCGAAGCCGCAGATTCCGGCCGACAGAATCGCCCGATGACACGGCTCCCACTCCGGGAAGTCCTGCAGCACGTCATGGCCGGTGCGCTTCTTGTAGTCCTGGCAGACGAACGGCAACAGTCCATTCGGCCAGCCGGGGCCGTGCGGTCCGATCGCCGTCCCGAGCGGGTGATCGAGCGCCTGCGTATCGGTGCCGACCATCTTGACCTTCTTGGCGGCGAACCATTCGCCCGCTTCCTTGTAGAAGCCCGGCGAGTATCCGTAGTACTTCTGGTTGTCCCCGTAGTGCTTGTGCCATCCGGTGTTGACGATCACGATGTCGCCGGCCCGGATCTGCGGCGTGGCCTTCTCGAGGTCGGCCGCGGTGATCACGCCCCATTCGTCCTTCGGAATCGAGACGACGACTCCGGTGCCGAAGAAGTGGGGCAGCGGGACTTCGTCCATGAACGGCGTGCCTTCGACGACGTGGCCGGGCGCGTCGATGTGCGTGCCGGAATGCATGACCGTGGTGATGCGCTGAGTCAGCACACCGGACTTCGCCATCGTGTGCAAGCGCTCGATCTTCACGTCCTCGAAGTACGGCCAGCACGGTTGACCGAGTCCCCAGGGATGACTGAGATCGTAGAACTCCAGGCCCATCGCGTTGTTGAGGTTTTCCTCGAAGGTGACGCCACGAATCGTGATCATTGTTTGATACTCCTGCTGAGCTTCCCCAAATCGTGACGATAAAGTACCGTAATGCGGTACTATATGTCCATAATGCGATGATGCGACGCAGGGGAGTGCGCCAGGTGCCGAGCGCGCTCGGTGCAGCGCACGTCTGATCGAGGCACTGCGGGAACCGCGAGGAGTCGTCACTCGATGCTGAAGAGCGTCGTCGTCCATGACATACCGATGAATGCGATCGCCGCGATGGAACGCTGGTATTGGCGGGATCATGCGCCCGAGATCAACCGGCGATTCGGCCCCTGGTTGCTGCGCCACGACAGCTATCTGCCGGTCGACGCGCCGGCGGATGCGCGCGGTCATGGTCACTACAACTGGCGGGTCACCGAAGGTTATTGGCGCGAGATGCCGCTGCCGGGCGCGCACGGGGCGCTCGCATTCACGGTGCCGCCGGTCTGGCCGCGCGTCGCCACGGGCTTCTTCGAGGCGCAAGCAACCGAGGATTTCCTGGGTGCCGGCCGCCAGCCGGGTGCGCCGGCGGCATTACGATGGTATTGCCTCACGCATTATCCGGAAGGCGTCGGGGTTCGTGACGGCGAACGATGGTTCATCGACGTGCACGCCCCGCAGCTCGCGCGCTTCGGCGGCCCGGTCCGGGCGTTCAGCACGCTGGCGTCCCGCGATTCTGCGGCCTTGCCGGGGGAGTGGCCGCCGCAGGCCGCTCCCCCGCGCGACTCGGTGCTGTCGCACTGGCATCGGCTCACCGAGCTGTGGTTCGAGACGTTCGATCAATGGCGGGTATTCGTCGATTCGGTGGCGCCTCGATTCACTCCGCCGCCGTGGGCCAAGCGCGCCCGCTACCCGTTCCTCGAGTGCGGCCGCGATTTCGTCAGCAGTTTCCTGCTCGAGCGGCCGGCCGACGAATTCGCCCGAGACGCGCGAGGTTATCTGTGACTGTCGGAGGAGAGGGAGAATGATGAAATTCATCCTGGCTGCGCGCCGCAAGCGCGAGGATACGCAGGAGCGTTATTTTTACGAATGGGGCGTGATCCACGTCGCCTTGATGATCACGAATCCATCGACCCAGCGGGCCTTCAAGCGTTACGCACAGCATTACACGATCAACGGCGTCCCGGAGGATCTGCTGTGGCATCCGTTGTCCCCGATGCAGTGGGACAACATGGCCGACCACTGGCTCGAGTCCTTCGACGACCTGGTCGCCTCGGTGCGCAGCCGGGATTACGTGCTCCGGATGCAGCCGCACAAGTTCGGCGACGAGCATTTCGCCGTCGAATTGACCGATGGACGCGTGATTTATGAAGCGCCGGAGTTTCGAAACGGCGGCGTCAAGCTGATCCACTTCCTGCGCAAGCACCCGAGGCTCAGCGACGAGGAGTTCG
>JAJXTF010000049.1 GCA_021784125.1 Pseudomonadota bacterium
AGGCCACCACCAGCGGTCGAGCGCGTCCTGGGCCATCGCCTTCTGCTCGGGCGTGCCGCGGCACAGCGCGAGCATGATGTCGTAACCCTGTCGCTGATGGAACGATTCCTCCTTGCAGATACGGATCATCGCGCGCGCATACGGTCCGAAGCTGCAACGGCACAGCGGAATCTGGTTCATGATCGCGGCGCCGTCGACCAGCCAGCCGATCGTCCCGATGTCGGCCCAGGAAAGCGTCGGATAATTGAAGATCGACGAGTACTTGGACTTGCCCGCGTGCAGGTCGGCGACCATCGCGTCACGCGACACGCCCAGGGTCTCGGCCGCGCAGTACAGGTAGAGCCCGTGACCGCCTTCGTCCTGGACCTTGGCCATAAGGGTCGCCTTGCGCTGCAGCGACGGAGCGCGGGTGATCCAGTTGCCCTCGGGCAGCATGCCGACGATCTCCGAATGCGCATGCTGCTGGATCTGGCGGATCAGCGTCCGGCGGTACGCCTCGGGCATCCAGTCCTTGGGCTCGATCTTGACGTCGACGTCGATGCGCTCCTGGAAGGCGCGCTCCTCGGGCGTCATCTCTGCAACGTCGCTGACCTTGGCTACGCCGGTGTCGACCATCTGCGCGTACATGCGGGCTCCATTCGCGGCCGCGGCTTCGCACTGGCACGCTGCTCGCCGCCGCACGGACGATGATACGCCGGCGCGGATGACCGGGGCGGCCTAAACGCCGGGGCGGCGCGACAGCTGGATCGGATCCTCGTCGTCGTCATCGTCCCCGTCGTCGCCGTCCCCGTCCCAGTCGTCCTCGTCCCAATCGTCATCGGGGGGATCCCCGATCGGGGGATCCGGATCGTCGTCGTCATCGTCGTCGCCCGGGCCCTCGACCGGGAATGCGTGGCGGTGCAACGCCGGGACCAGCGCCGAGAGGAACCCGGCGGGGGGCGCGCGCAGCACGGACGGGCTCATTGCGGCGGAATGCGCAACTTCTGACCGGGGTAGATCCGGTCGGGCGAGCTCAGCATCGGCTTGTTCGCTTCGAAGATCTTCATGTACTTGTTCGCGTCGCCGTAGTACTGCCGCGCGATCTTCGACAGCGTGTCGCCCGAAACGACCGTGTAGTACTGCCCCTCGGCTTGCCGCTGGTCCACGCTCATCATGTCCTTGACGCCGGCGACGCCCGCGACGTTGCCGCAGCACAGGACGATCTTCTCCCGCGTCTCCTGGTCCGGGGCTACGCCGAACACGCTCGCCGTCGAGGTCGCGCCGTCGAAAGTGACGGTGAGCGCGGTCGCCGACAGGTTCTGCGACTTGATGTAGTCGAGGATGGCGTCGCCGGCGGCGGCATTGGCCGCCTGCACCTTCGCCGCGTTCGCAGGATCCGCAGCGGCCTCCTTGGCCGTCGCCTGCGCCTGCCCACGTCCGAAAAGCTTCTCGCCTGCATCCTTCACGAAATCGATAAGACCCATGAGCGCCCCCGATTGGACTGGAGTTGATCCTGTCGTCCCGCCGCTCGCCGGCATGCGCGACGACCTCTTTGTTTTGGCAGCATACACCGTGATTGCGCAATCCGCAGACCGCACCCGAGGCCTCAGTGCAGCTTGACGTGCGGCTCGGTGCGCCGGGTGATCATCCGCGCGGCGGTGTCCAGCGCCATCTTCCAGAATCCGTGCAGCGCGAGCTCGTGCATCTTGTAGAGCGACAGATACATCATCCGCGCGAACCAGCCCTCGAGCCACAGGCTGCCACCGGTCAGGCTGCCCATCAGGTTGCCCACCGTCGAATACTCGCCCAGCGATACCAGCGACCCGAAATCGCGGTAGCGCCAGGGCTTGAGCTCGTGCCCCCGCAAGCGATTGCGGATCTGGGCAACCATGTGCGAGGCCTGCTGGTGGGCGGCCTGCGCGCGCGGCGGCACGACGACGCCCTCCTTGCCCAGCCATGGCGCCGCCGCACAGTCGCCGATGGCGAAGATCGCGTCGTCGCGCGTCGTCTGCAGCGTGGGCCGCACCACGAGCTGGTTGATCCGGTTGGTCTCGAGGCCTGCGATCTCGCGCAGGAAATCGGGCGCCTTGACGCCGGCGGCCCAGACGACCAGCTCCGCGGGTATCGCCTCCCCGCTTGCCAGCCTGACGCCATCGGGCAGCACCTGCGCGACGCGCGCGCCGGTGCGCACGCTGACGCGCATCCCCTCCAGCAAGTGCTGCGCAGCGCCCGAAAGGCGCTCGGGCAGCGCCGGCAGGATGCGATCGGCAGCCTCGATCAGGACGAGGCGAATGTCCTTGTCGGGGTCGATCCGGTCGAGCCCGTAGGACACCAGCGTGCGCGTCGTGTTGTGCAGCTCCGCCGCGAGCTCGACACCGGTCGCACCCGCACCGATGATCGCGACCTGCAGCTGCTCGGGTCGAAGCGGACCGGCCCGTGCGTGCGCGCGCAGGTAGGCGTTGACCAGCCGCCGGTGAAAGCGCTGCGCCGCCGCCGGGTCGTCGAGCGCAATCGCATGCTCGGCCGCTCCGGGCGTCCCGAAATCGTTGGTCCGGCTGCCCACCGCCATGACCAGCGTGTCGTAGCCGATCGACCGCGCCGCGGTGATCCGGTCGCCGTCCTCGTCGACGAAGGGTGCGACCTGGACGCTGCGCGCCACGCGGTCGAGGCCGGTCATCTCGCCGATCAGGTAGCGAAACGAATGCCAGTGCGACTGCGCCAGGTAGTCCGTCTCGTAGGCGTCGAGATCCATGCTCCCGGCTGCGATCTCGTGCAGGTGGGGCTTCCAGAAATGGGTGCGCGCGCGCTCGACCAGCGTCACCTCGGCCATGCCGCGCCGGCCCAGGGTGTCGCCCAGCCGGGTCGCGAGCTCGAGACCGCCGGCGCCGCCGCCGACGATCACGATGCGGTGCGGCCCATGGGCAGGCGCCCGGCCGGTCGCCCCCCCACCGTGGATGGCGCGCTCGGTGCTCACGGATTGCCAGGCCGTCAGCGCTGCGCGCCCGCGTCGGCGACGGCGACCGCTGTCATGTTGACGATGCGCCGTACCGACGACGACGGGCTCAGGATGTGCGCGGGCTTTGCGGCGCCGAGCAGAAAACCGCCGACGGCGACGTTCTCGCCGGCGGTGACGCGCAATGCGTTATAGGTGATGTTGGCAGCGTCGATATTGGGCATGATCAGCAGGTTCGCGTCGACGGCGAGTCGCGAATCCGGGAACTCGCGGTTGCGGATCTCCGTCGACAGCGCCGCGTCGGCCTGCATCTCGCCCTCGACGGCGAGGTCGGGCATGCGCTGCAGGATGAGGTCGAGCGCGTCGCGCATCTTCTTCGCCGACGGTGCGTCGGAGCTGCCGAAGCTCGAGTGCGACACCAGCGCGACGGAGGGTTTCTGGCCGAAACGCTGGACCTCCTCGACCGCAAGCAGCGTCATCTCGGCCACTTCCTCTGCCGTCGGATCGCGGTTGACGTGGGTGTCGCAGATGAATAGCTGCCGGCGCGGCAGGATGACCATGTGCATCGCTGCGAGGACGTGCACGCCGCTGCGCGTGCCGATCACGTCGCGGATGTGGCGCAGGTGATCGGGATGGTTGCCGAGGGCCCCGCACAGCATCGCGTCGACGTCGCCGTGGCGCAGCAGCATCGCGCCGATCAGCGTCGGCCGGCTGCGCATCTCCTCCATCGCCGGTCCGCGGGTGACACCCTTGCGGCGCATCAGCCGGTAGTAGTCGAGGGCGTACTCGCGGTGCCGCGGATCGTCGAGGATGTTGACGACCTCGCAGTCCCGCCCCGGGAGCAGCCGCAGCCCGAGCTTCCCGATGCGCGACGCGATGATGTCCGGGCGGCCGATCAGCACCGGATGAACGATCCCCTCGTCGATGCAGGCCTGCGCCGCGCGCAGCACGCGCTCGTCCTCGCCCTCGGCATAGGCGACGCGTTTCGGGGCCCGTTTCGCCGCAGCGAACACCGGCGCCATCGGCGTGCCGGAGTGATAGACGAACTGCATCAGGCGCTGGCGATAGGCGTCGAAATCCGCGATCGGTCGGCTGGCGACACCGCTTTCCATCGCCGCCCTCGCCACCGCGGGGGCGATGTTGACGATCAGCCGCGGATCGAAGGCGCGCGGAATCAGGTAATCGGGGCCGAAGGCGGGCGTCGGCTCGCCGTAGGCGATCGCGACGAGCTCAGAGGGCTCGGCCTGCGCGAGCGCGGCGAGCGCACGGGTGGCCGCCAGCTTCATTGGCTCGTTGATCGTGCTCGCCCCGCAATCGAGCGCGCCGCGGAAGATGAACGGGAAGCACAGCGAGTTGTTGACCTGGTTCGGATAGTCCGAGCGACCGGTGCCGATCAGGCAGTCCGGGCGCGCGGCTTTCGCAACTTCGGGGCGGATCTCGGGCTCGGGATTCGCCATCGCCAGGATGATCGGCTGGGCGGCCATCCGCTCGACCATGGCGGCCGTCAGCACGCCGCCGGTCGATAGGCCGAGGAAGATGTCGGCGCCATCGATGGCGTCGGCCAGCGTACGCGACGCGGTATCGCGCGCGTAGCGCGCCTTGTCGGGGTCGATCGATCCACGTCGCCCTGCATGGACCACGCCCTTGCTGTCGACGATCGTGATGTGCTCACGCTTCATCCCGAGGCTCACCTGCAGGTCCAGGCAGGCGATCGCGGCGGCGCCCGCCCCGGAGCACACCAGCCTGACCTCGCCGATGTCCTTGCCGACGACCTCGAGGCCGTTCAGCAGGGCCGCTGCGGCGACGATCGCCGTGCCGTGCTGGTCGTCGTGGAACACGGGGATCTTCATCCGCTCGCGCAGCTTGCGCTCGATGTAGAAGCACTCGGGCGCCTTGATGTCCTCGAGATTGATGCCGCCGAAGGTCGGTTCGAGCGCTGCGACGACGTCGACGATCCGGTCGGGATCGGTCTCGCCGACCTCGATGTCGAAGACGTCGATGCCCGCGAACTTCTTGAACAGGCAGGCCTTCCCCTCCATCACCGGCTTGCCTGCAAGCGCGCCGATGTTGCCCAGGCCCAGCACGGCGCTGCCGTTGGTGACGACTGCGACGAGGTTGGCGCGCGCCGTGTAGCGCGCGGCCAGCGCCGGATCGTCGTGGATCGCCGTGCAGGCGTAGGCCACGCCCGGCGAATACGCGAGCGACAGATCGCGCTGATTGGCCAGCGCCTTGGTAGGCGCGATCGAGATCTTTCCGGGCGTCGGCAGCTCGTGGTATTCCAGGGCCGCCGTCCGCAGTTGCTCTTCAGCCATGTTGCCTCCTGCAGTTCACCTCGCGCCAAGCCGGCGGGCCCGGGCCGCGCGTTGCGGCGCGAGGGCTGCGCGCGGACGCGATCCGGGTGGTGCCGCGCTACTTCTTCTTCGCCGGCGGCAGGTCGGTGCACACCCCTTCGAAGACCTCGGCCGCCATGCCGATCGACTCGCCGAGGGTGGGATGCGGATGGATGGTTCTGCCGATGTCGGTCGCGTCGCAACCCATCTCGATCGCGAGTGCGATCTCGCCGATCAGGTCGCCGGCGTGCGTGCCGACGATGCCGCCGCCGATGATGCGGTGCGTCGCCGGGTCGAACAGCAGCTTGGTGAATCCCTCGTCGCGACCGTTGGCGATCGCCCGTCCGGACGCCGTCCACGGGAACACCGCCTTGCCGTATTCGATTCCTTTCGCCTTGCATTCGTCCTCGGTCACTCCGGCCCAGGCGACCTCGGGATCGGTGTAGGCGACCGACGGGATCTGCCGTGCGTCGAAGTGCGACTTCTGTCCTGCCGCCGCCTCGGCCGCGACCTGGCCTTCGTGCACGGCCTTGTGGGCGAGCATCGGCTGACCCACGATGTCGCCGATGGCGTGGATGTGGGGGACATTCGTCCGCATCTGGCCGTCGACGGCAATGAAGCCCCGGTCGGTCACGGCCACGCCCGCCTTCGCGGCATCGATCGCGCGGCCATTGGGACTGCGCCCGACCGCCACCAGCACCAGGTCGTAGACCTGCGGCTCGGCCGGCGCCTTCGCGCCTTCGAAGGCAACGCGGATGCCGGCGGGGGTGGACTGCGCCGAAACCGTCTTCGTCCCGAGCATCACGCGGTCGAAGCGGCCGGCGTTCTTCTTCTCCCACGCGCGGACGAGGTCGCGATCCGCGCCCAGCATCATGCCGTCCTGCATCTCGACGACATCGATGCGCGCACCCAGCGTCGAATAGACGTTGGCCATCTCGAGGCCGATGATGCCGCCGCCGACGACCAGCATGCGCTGCGGAATCGAGCCGAGCGCGAGCGCAGCGGTCGAGTCGACGACGCGCGGATCCTCCGGCATGAACGGAAGCCTCACGGCCTGGCTGCCTGCCGCGATGATCGCCTTGTTGAAGCGGATGACCTTGCTCGCTCCGGTCGTCTCCTTTCCGGTTCCCGAAGTGAGATCGACCTCGAGACGATTCGCGTCGAGGAAGCGGCCGACGCCGCGGATGACGTCGACCTTGCGCATCTTCGCCATCGCAGCGAGGCCGCCCGTCAGTTTCCCGACGACACCGTCCTTGAACGCGCGCAGCCGGTCGAGGTCGATCTTCGGTGCCCCGTAGGAAATGCCGTGGGCACCCATTGCCTTCACTTCGTCCATCACCGCCGCGGTGTGCAGGAGTGCCTTCGACGGGATGCACCCGACGTTGAGGCAGACGCCGCCGAGGCTGGGGTAGCGCTCGACGAGCACCGTCTTCATGCCGAGGTCGGCGGCGCGGAACGCCGCCGAATAGCCCCCGGGACCTGCGCCCAGCACGAGCATCTCGCATTCGATGTCGGCCGGCGGTCCTTCGCCACCCCCTCCCCCCGCCTGCGTGGAGACAGCCGGGGCGTGGGACGCGGCTTCACTCCCTCGCCCCGCTTGCGGGGAGAGGGCCGGGGTGAGGGGTGCAGCGGCAGGCGCCGGCGCGGTCGAAGCCGCTTCGGCCTCGAGCGCCATCAGCACCCGGCCTTCCGACACCCTGTCGCCCGGCTTGACCGCGATCGACTTCACGACGCCTGCGACCGGGGCCGGGACGTCCATCGTCGCCTTGTCGGATTCGAGGGTGACGAGCGCATCCTCGGCCCTCACGGCATCACCGGGCTTGACCAGCACCTCGATGACGGGAACGTCCTTGAAGTCGCCGATGTCGGGGACCTTGACTTCGATGGTTGCCATGCACGATTCCTCGAGTGTCGGATCGACGGCCGTCGCGCGAGGTATGCAATGGGCCTACGACGACGGTCCTGTTCCTGCCGCTGCGACGGCAGTGACCTCCCGGACGCACCACGCAGTGCCCTCGCGAGCCGCAGTGCCCTCGTGGGAAAATCCGAGTTTACGCGAAACCACTTCCGGTACGCCGTCGCGGCGTGGAGGCGCGTGTCGGGTCGCGACGAAGTATATTGATCGCCTTGCCGCGGCGATTGGTCCGCATCCGTCCCGAAGGAGCTTCCGATGATCTTCAATCCCCTCGCCCGCGCCGCGGCCATGGCCGCGGGCGTCGCACTGGCCGACGGCGCCCAGGCGCAATTCAGGCTGACGAGTCCGGACTTCGCGCCCGGTGGCGCGATCGCCGACGAGCAGGCGTACGACAGTTTCGGCTGCACCGGCGGCAACGTTTCGCCGGCGCTCGAGTGGTCGGGGGCGCCGCAGGGGACGAAGGGCTTTGCGCTGCTGGTGCACGATCCCGACGCGCCGACCGGCGGTGCGGGCTGGTGGCACTGGCTGGTCGTCGACATCCCGGCGGGAACGACGGGCCTGGCGAAGGCCGCGGGCAAGACCGATGGCAGTCGCCTTCCTGCCGGAGCGTCGAGCATCGCCACCGATTACGGCGTTCCGGGCTACGGCGGTCCATGCCCGCCGGCCGGCGACGCGCCCCACCACTACAACTTCACCCTCTACGCATTGAAGGTCGCCCGCCTCGACCTTCCGCAAGGCGTGAACGCGGCGTTGGCGGGGTACATGGTCAATGCGAACGCAATCGGCAAGGCGACCCTCACCGGGACCTACGGCCGCACGAAGTAGCGCGCGTGCAGGAACCTGCCCCCGGCTCGGGGACGCTGTTGGCGGCAGCCGCCACGATGCACGGTACCTGGCGCGGGTTCTCCCTCCCCCTTGTCTCGCCTCGGCATGGCCGCTTCATGCCCGTTGAGCATCGGACAGCAGGTTTCGCGCCGGAGCGCGGATCGCTCGTGAATTCAGGTGGTTGCGTCGCCGCCCCGGCGGCGCTTGCGCGGCGACCGTAACGAGGGCCGACAGGCCGCAGGCCCAGGCATCCGGCGACATCCGTCGTACGGCCACGGTATATTCCCCCATGACCACGCTCGACTCACGCCAGGCCGGGCGCGCAGGTGTCGGACCCGGCGAGTGGATACCGAGCCTCGCCGAGACGATCACCGCGATGGAGGCCTGCGGCCTCGAGGTCCTCGACGTCGAGAACCTGCGGCGACATTACGCACTGACGCTCGGCTGCTGGGCCGAGCGCTTCGATGCGCGGTGGGAGTCGATCGCGGCGCTCGATCCGGTCCGTTTCAACGAGCGTTTCCGGCGCATCTGGGGCAGCTACCTGTGGTCCTGCGCCGAGATGTTCCGCTCGGCGCAGGGCAGCACGTTCCTGTTCCAGGTCACCGTCAGCAAGGGGAACGCCGGACCCGCCCCTCCGATGAGCCGCGGGTACCTCTACCGGACCGCGGAATGACGACCTACGCCGAGAAGAAGGCGCAGCTCGAGGCACGGCTCGCCGGTGCGCACGGCGCCGCCAGCGTCAGCGTCAGGAAGGACACGTCGAACCGGTTCCGCGACCGCGCCGACGACGGCAGGCGACGCATCGACCTCTCGCATTTCAACGGCGTCCTGCGCGTGGACGCGGCCGCAGGAATCGTCGAGGCCGAGGGCATGACGACGTACGAGGCGCTCGCCGATGCGACCCTCGCATGCGGCACCGTGCCAGCCGTCGTCCCGCAGCTCAAGTCCATTACCCTCGGCGGCGCGGTCGCCGGCGTCGGCATCGAGGCCTCGTCGTTCCTGCACGGCCTCGTGCACGACACCATCACCTCGGTCGACGTGCTGACGGGTACCGGGCAGATCCTCACCTGCACGCCCGACAACGAGCATCGCGACCTGTTCCACGGACTGGCCAACTCCTACGGCACGCTGGGCTATGCACTGAAGCTCTCCGCGCGCACCGTGCCGGCACGGCGCTGCGTCGAACTGCGCCACGAGCGCCACCAGGACCCGGCCGCATATTTCGCGCGCATCGGGCGCCTGTGCGCGGAAGGCGGGATCGATTTCCTCGACGGCGTCGTGTTCTCGCGCGACGAGATGTACGTCACGCTGGGGCGATTCGTCGACGATGCCCGCGAGGTCAGCGACTACGGATTCGAGCGGATCTACTACCGCTCGATCCGCGAGCGCCAGACCGACGCGCTGACCACGCGCGATTTCCTCTGGCGCTGGGACAGCGACTGGTTCTGGTGCTCGAAGAACGTCGGGGCGCAGCACCCGCTGGTCCGGCGGCTGCTCGGCCGCAGGCGCCTGAACTCGATCACCTACCAGAAGATCATGCGCTGGAATGCCCGCCACGGCGTCACCCGTCTCTGGAACCGCCTCCGCGGCGTGCACGCCGAGTCGGTGATCCAGGACGTCGACATCCCGATCGGGCGCGCCGCGGAGTTCCTCGCGTTCCTGCATGCCGAGGTCGGCATCCTGCCGATCTGGATCTGTCCGATCCGGGCGCCCGATGCGGCGCAGCGCGCGACCCTCTACCCGCTGGCGCAGGGCTCGCCGTCGATCAATTTCGGATTCTGGGATGTCGTGACGACGCGCCAGCCGCGGCCGGCGGGCTGCGTCAACCGTGCGATCGAGCGCAAGGTCACCGCGCTCGGCGGCGTGAAATCCCTGTACTCCGATTCGTACTTCGCCGAGGACGAGTTCTGGTCGATCTACGACCGCGACGCCTATGCCGCGCTGAAGCGGAAATACGACCCGGAGGGCGCCCTGGGCGACCTCTACGCCAAGTGCGTCGGCCGCGTCCGGGCCGATGCCTCTAGTGGGACATCAGCACCGGCACCGTCATCGACGCGAACATCGTCCGGGTGACGCCCCCGAGGATCAGCTCGCGGGAACGCGAATGGGCGTAGCCCCCCATGACGATCAGGTTGGAGCCGAGATCGGCAGCCTGTGACAGCAGCCGCTCCCCGCCCTCGATGCTGTCGCCCTCGAAGCGCTTGAACTGCGCATCGATGCCGTGTGCACGCAGGTAGGCGGCGAGCCGCGGCTGCGCCAGCGCCATCGCCTCGCCATCGACAGGCTCGCGCGCGAGCGACACGACGACGACCTGCTCGGCGGACTCCAGGATCGGCAGCGCATCGCGGACTGCGCGCGCGGCCTCGCGTCCCGCGTCCCAGGCGACCAGCACCCGGGTGCCCACCTCGACGGCGGCATCCGCGTAGGGAACGAAAACGGCGGGACTGGCAGCCCCGAGGAGCACGTGCTCGGCGAGCCGCTGCGCGTAGCCCCGCTCCGCGTGATCCGGGTCGGGCTGCCCGAGAACGACGAGGTCGACGCAGCGTGCATGCGCCACCGCGGCGTCCATGGCGAACCCGGACGGCGCACGCCATTCGAAGTTCGCGATACGGCCGGCGGCCGCCGCTTGCCGGAACAGTGCCTCGGCCCGGTGCTGCGCTTCGCCGGTATCGGCCAGCCTGCGCTTGACGGCGTCCGCCGGCAGGAGCGCCGCGACCGAAGGCGTGAGCTCGCCCGCAGGCACGAGGTAGACACCGATCAGCCCGGCACCGAAACGCGATGCCAGCCGCGCCGCAAGCTCGATGCGCGGGCCGCTGCCTGCACCGTCGTCCACGTGAACCATCAGGGATTTCAAGGCCATCGCAACCTCCACGTCAAAGCGCATCGCACGCCGACGCGCATCTTCGCACGAGGCCGGGGTCGAGGCCATGCCCGGGGCTTGCGCCAGATCAAGCCCGCGAGCCGCCGGACGCGGAGCCGATCGGGGCCGCCGCGCTTCCGGGCGCGGCACTTCCGGGCGCGGTTCGCACGGCGGTTGATCCCGGTCAAGACACGCGCCAGACTTGGCTCTACGATGCAGGCAGCGGAGGCCATGGCTGAGTTCCCGCGTGCAACCGCTGGCCGCCCGGCTCCCTTAAGACTGCCCGCCTGGAAAGGATTGCAATGTCCATCGGAGATTTCTGCGTTCGCAACGTCGTCAGCACGGGTCGCGACGCCACCGTCAACGAGGCGGCGGGACTTATGCGCCAGCACCACGTCGGAAACGTTGTCGTCGTCGACGCAGGTCCCGACGGTGCGATCCCCGTCGGGATCCTGACCGACAGGGACATCGTCATCGAAGTCGTCGCCGCGGGGCTGGACGCGCGCTCGATCACCGTCGGCGAGCTCACGCAGCGACCAGTCGCGACCGTTCGCGAAGACACCGGCTACGCCGAAACGGTCCGGCTGATGTCGGCCCACGGCGTGCGCCGCATGCCCGTCGTGAATGCCAAGGGCGTGCTCGTCGGAATCATCGCCGCCGACGACATCCTGCACCAGCTCGTCGCACCGATGGTCGCGCTGTCGGACCTCGCTGTCCGCGGTCGGCATTTCGAGATGCAGACGCGGCGCTGATCCCGACCGGCGAATCGACGGCGCGATGCCTGCCAAGATCCTGCGGTTCCACCGCGATGCCCGCGAACGGGTTTGCGCCGGTCTCAACATACTCGCCAATGCCGTCAAGGTGACCCTCGGGCCCAAGGGGCGCCTGGTCATGCTCGAGCGCGCCTACGGCCCGCCGACGATCATCAATTCCGGCGTCATCGTCGCGAGGGAAGTCGAGCTGACCGACCACTTCGAGAACCTGGGCGCCCAGATGGCACGCGAGGTCGCCGCGCGCACCTCGGAGACCGCGGGCGACGGCACCACGACGGCGACGGTGCTCGCCCAGGCGATCGTCAACGAGGGGCTGAAATACGTCGCCGCCGGGGTCGACCCGATGGAGCTGAAGCGGGGGATCGATGCTGCGGTGGAAAAGGTCGTCGCCGAGCTGAAGAGGAACTCCAGGCCCTGCAATTCCAGCCAGGCGATCGCCCAGGTCGGCGCGATCTCGGCCAACGGCGATGCGTCGATCGGGGCGATGATCGCGCAGGCGATGGCGAAGGTCGGCGACAACGGCGTGATCAAGACCGAGGACAGCCGGGGCATGGAGAGCGAGCTCGAGGTCGTCGAAGGCATGCAGTTCGAGCGCGGTTTCCTGTCGCCCTATTTCATCAACGATGCCGAGAAGCAGCGCTGCGTGCTCGACAACGCGGTCATCCTCGTGCACGACAGGCCGGTGTCGACGATCCGCGACCTCCTGCCGGTGCTCGAGCAGGTCTCGCGCGAGAGCCGGCCGCTGCTGCTGATCGCCGACGACGTCACCGGCGAGGCGCTTGCCACGCTGGTGGTCAACGCGATGCGCGGCATCCTCCGCAGCTGTGCGGTCAAGGCGCCGGGTTTCGGCGACCGCCGCAAGGCAATGCTCGAGGACATCGCGGTCCTCACCGGCGCCACGGTCATTTCCGAGGACACCGGCCTAAAGCTCGAGAGCGCCACGCTCGCGCAGCTCGGCCGAGCGCAGCGCATCGAGATCGACAAGGAGGCGACGACGCTGATCGGCAGCGGCGGCGACCTGGAGAAGGTCCGCGCGCGCATCGCGCAGATCCGCAGGATCCTCGACGAGACGACCGGCGACTACGACCGCAAGCAGCTCGAGGAACGCATTGCGCGCCTTTCGGGCGGCGTCGCGCTGATCAAGGTAGGCGCGTCGACCGAGAGCGAGCTCAAGGAGAAGAAGTCGCGGGTCGAGGATGCCGTCCACGCGACCCGCGCAGCCGTGGCCGAAGGGATCGGACCCGGTGGCGGCGTCGGGCTGCTGCGCGCACGCCAGGCGCTCGAAGGCATGCAGGGCGGCTCGCTCGGGCAGGATGCCGGCGTCAAGATCGTGCGCCGCGCGCTCGAAGAGCCGCTGCGCCAGATCGTCACCAATGCCGGCGTCGAACCCTCGGTCGTCGTCGAGCGCGTCACTGCGGAAACCGGGAATTTCGGCTACAACGCCGCGACCGACCGCTACGGGGACATGGTCGAGATGGGGATCATCGACCCGACGAAGGTTACCCGGCTCGGCCTGCAGAACGCCGCGTCGATTGCCAGCCTGATCCTCACCACCGATTGCGTGATCGCCGAGCCGCAGAAGCCCGATGGCGCACCCGCCGAGAGCGCGGTGACCTGAGTGCCCGAATCCCGCGCGCCCGATCCGGCGCGTCCCGGGCCCGCGGTCTTCGTCGCGCGCGGCCTGGGCAAGACCTACCGGATGGGCGACGTCGACGTCCACGCCCTGCGCGATGTGAGCCTCGAAATCCGCGAGGGTGAGTTCGTCGTCCTGCTGGGCCCTTCGGGCAGCGGCAAGTCGACGCTGCTGAACATCCTGGGCGGCCTCGACCTCCCGACCCGCGGCCAGGCGTTCTGGCGCGACCACGACCTCGCCCATGCCGACGAGGCGATGCTGACCCGCTACCGGCGCGATCACGTCGGCTTCGTGTTCCAGTTCTACAACCTGATTCCCAGCCTGACCGTGCGCGAGAACGTCGCGCTGGTCACGGATATCGCGCCGCAGCCGGGCCTGTCGACGAAGCCATCGACATGGTGGGGCTCGCCTCGCGTGCCGATCATTTCCCTTCGCAGCTGTCCGGAGGCGAGCAGCAGCGGGTGGCGATCGCCCGCGCCATCGCCAAGCGTCCCGACGTCCTGCTCTGCGACGAACCCACCGGAGCCCTCGACTACGCGACCGGCAAGGTCGTGCTCGAGGTGATCGCGAGCGTCAACCGCGAGCTCGGCACCACGGCGGTCGTGATCACGCACAACGCCCCGATCGCGGGGATGGCCGACCGCGTGCTGCATCTCGCCGACGGACGCATCGCCCGCGTCGACATCAATGCGCACCGGCTGCTCGCCTCGGAGCTCTCGTGGTGACGGCAGGCCGCCGCCGGCCCGCCCTGCCGGGAAGCGCGCAGTGAAGGCGATCGACCGCAAGCTGCTGCGGGACCTCTGGCAGCTGAAGAGCCAAGTCATCACCGTGGCACTGGTCGTGGCCAGCGCGTACTCGGGTTTCGCCGGGTCGCTCGCGACCTATGCGTCGCTCGTTGCCGCACGCGACGACTTCTACGCCTCGGCACGTTTCGGCGACGTGTTCGCGGACTTGAAGCGTGCGCCACGGTCGATCGAACGTACGCTGCGGGACATTTCGGGGGTCGACGACGTACGCACGACCGTCGTGTTCGACGTCACGCTCGACATCCCCGGGGTCGCCGAGCCGGTCGTCGGGCGCCTGATCGGGCTTCCCGAGCGCGGCGATTCCGCGATCGACCGGGTCGTGATCCGGCAGGGGCGCCTGCCCCGCGACAGCGAGCCCACGTCGGTCGTCGTATCCGAGGGCTTTGCCGCCGCTCGCCACCTCGGTCCGGGGCGGACGTTCACGGCGCTGATCAACGGCAGGATGCAGACGCTGCACGTCGTCGGCATCGGCCTCGCACCCGACTACATCTACGCGACGCGCGGAGGCGCATTCCCCGACGACCGCAACTTCGGCGTCGTCTGGATGCCCCGCGAGCCCCTGGCCGCCGCCTTCGCGATGGAGGGCGCGTTCAACCACGCCTCACTTCGCCTTTCGCGCGACGCCAGGCCGCGCGCGGTGATCGACGCCCTGGACCGGCTGCTCGAGCCCTATGGAGGGACCAATGCCCATGGTCGCGACGAGCAGCTCTCGCATCGCATCCTGTCGCAGGAGATCGACCAGTGGAGGCTGATCGGCACGTTGATACCGTCGATCTTTCTCGCGGTCACCGCCTTCCTGCTCAACGTCGTGCTGGGCCGCCAGATCACGACGCAGCGCGAGCAGATCGCTGCATTGAAGGCCATGGGCTACGACAACGCGACGCTGGTCACCCATTACCTGCGGCAGGTCGGCGTCATCGTCGCGCTCGGCGTCGTTCTCGGCGCGGGCATTGGCTGGTGGTTCGGACGCGAGGTGACGGCGCTGTACGCGGAGTTCTTCCATTTTCCCGCCTACCGCTTCCGGATGCCCGCCTGGGTCCTGGTCGCCGCGACGGCGATCATCGCCATCGCCGCCGTGGGCGGAGCGATCGGCGCCGTGCTGAAAGCCGTCCGCCTGGCGCCCGCCGAAGCGATGCGCCCACCGTTTCCGGGACGCTACCGCCCGACGATCGCCGAGCGGCTGGCCCTCGGGCGCTTCCTGACCCCGGCGATGCGGATGACCTTCCGCAACATGGAGCGCAAGCCGTGGCGTGCGGCACTGACGACGGTCGGCATCGCGGGCGCAATGGCGATCGTCGTGTCGGGCATGTTCTGGCGCGACGCGCTCGACTACATGATCGACGTCCAGTTCATGATCGCGCAGCGCGCCGACGCCCAGGTCGCGCTGACCGAGCCCATGCCCTCGCGGTCACAGCGGGAGATCGCACGCATGCCGGGCGTGCTCCAGGTCGA
>JAJXTF010000050.1 GCA_021784125.1 Pseudomonadota bacterium
GTCGCGACTTCGAAGACCTCGGTGGTCGCGAGCTTCATCTCCTGCGCGAGCGCAACGAGATGCGCCGGGGGGATGCAGCCCTTCGCGTCCTGGATCCGGTGCAGGTGCTCGATCAGCAGCGAGCGCTCGCGGGGCGCATCCCCCAGCAGCGCGCGCACCTCGGCGAGCGCCTGGGGGTCGACGTTGCGGCCCTTGGGCCGTCCCTTGACACCACGCCGGCCGGAAATGCGCGACGTATCGACGATCGATCGTTCATTCATGACGACATGCATTCCTCTGGCGATTGCTGCGGGCTGCGACGCTCGGCCGGTGCGTGGCCGGGCTCCCGGCGATCCCGCGTCATTGCAGGAAGTCGCAGTATTTCTCGACGTGGGCCGCGAGGTCGAGCGAATGCTCGCGCACGAGCCGCTCGGCGAGCTCGGTGTCGCGGCGCTCCAGCGCCTCGATGATCCGCATGTGATCCACGATCGAGCGCGCCGCACGATCGCTCTGCGAGATCGTGAGCTTGCGGATCGCGCGCATGTGGACGAACAGGTTGTCGATCGTCTTGCCCATCAGGTGCGAGCCCGACAGTCCGATGATCGCCTGGTGGAAAGCGATGTTGGCCTCCGAATACTCGTCGATGTGCTCGGCCGGCGTGGAATTGCGGAACTCGTCGAACATCCTGCGCAGCGAAGCGATGTCCTCGTCCGAGGCGTTGATCGTCGCGAGCCGCGCCGCCATGCTCTCCAGCGCCGCCCACATTTCGATCATCTCGACGATCTGCCGCTTGGTCTTGCGGACGATGAAGATCCCGCGCCGCGGCACCGTCCGCAGGAAGCCTTCCTGCTCGAGCAGCGTCATCGCCTCGCGGATCGGCGTGCGCGAGACCCCGAGTGAGCGCGACAGCTGGCGCTCGTCGAGGCGCAGCTCCTGCGGATGCGCGTAGATGTCCGCATTCATGATCGCCCGCTTGATCGCGGCGTAGGCCTGGTCGCGGAAACTGACGCTGGTCGAGAGTGGCGCGAGCTCCAGCGGCATCGCTGGCGCGCTGGCCCCTGTGCTGGTGGACACCCGTTGTGCCTCCTCCGTCGCGGACCGCGGTGATGGGGTTCCCATCCGCAGTTCAAGATATTCGAGATATCTTATATACCAAAAGCCACCAACGTCAAAACGACGGCGATCCTGCCCGAAGATTCGCGTCCTTCGCAGGGGCTGCGGCCGTGCTTGCTGCGCCGCACCACTCTGGAAACGCGCGCCGCTGCGTTGCGGCTGCGCAAGCATTTGCCCGTTGACGGCGGCTGGTATATCACATACCTTATCGCAAATATTCGAAAGCGGCGCCAATTACAGGCGCTGTCATCCGAGGTTCAGCCCCGGATTCTGGAGGCCAGCGAGCACGTGTACCGGCTGTTCCCGCGCGGGCGGGCGCAGCCCGGGTCGAGGAAGCAGCGGAGTGCCGGTTCGCAACGGGCATTCCAGCGCATTTCTCGCATTCGACCGAATTCCAGGCCGCCGTACCGGGCGCGAAATGCCAGTGGGCGCGCGGCGCCGGTTTGATTCAGGAGATCGCAATGGAGAGCGTCACCGCAGCGCACAAGCAGACGGCAGCCGCCGGAACGCAAGCCGCCACCGGCATGACGGGCGGGGACCCGGCGAACGTCCAGCCGCAGCAGGAGATCGATGGCTTTCACCTGGTCATCGAGGCTCTCAAGCTCAACGGCATCGACACGATATTCGGTGTGCCGGGCATCCCGATCACCGACCTCACGCGCAAGGCGCAGGCTGCAGGCCTGCGCGTGATCTCGTTTCGCCACGAGCAGAACGCCGGCTATGCCGCGTCGATCGCGGGCTTCATGACGCAGAAGCCCGGCATCTGCCTCACCGTTTCGGCGCCCGGATTTCTCAACGGCCTGACCGCACTCGCGAACGCGACGACCAACTGCTTCCCGATGATCCTGATCAGCGGCTCCAGCGAGCGCGAGGTCGTCGACCTGCAGCAGGGCGACTACGAGGAGATGGACCAGCTGGCCATCGCCAGGCCGCTCGCCAAGGCCGCCTTCCGCGTGCTGCACGCCGAGGACATCGGGGTGGGCATCGCGCGCGCCATTCGCGCCGCCGTCTCCGGTCGCCCCGGCGGCGTCTATCTCGACCTGCCGGCCAAGCTGTTCCCGCAGGCGATGGACGCGGAAGCCGGCAGGAAGTCGCTGATCAAGGTGGTCGATCCGGCACCGCGCCAGATTCCTGCCCAGGACGCCGTCCAGCGCGCGCTGGAGCTGCTGAAGGGCGCCAGGCGTCCGCTGATCATCCTCGGCAAGGGCGCGGCCTACGCCCAGGCCGATGCGGACATCCGGGCCCTGATCGAGAAGACCGGCATCCCCTACCTGCCGATGTCGATGGCGAAAGGCCTGCTGCCCGACACGCACGAGCAATCCGCTTCCGCCGCCCGCTCCTACGTGCTGCCCGAAGCCGACGTGGTGATGCTGATCGGCGCGCGTCTCAACTGGCTGCTCTCGCAAGGCAAGGGCAAGACCTGGGGCGGCAAGACGTCCAAGGACTGGGGCGGCCAGAAGTTCATCCAGATCGACATCTCGCCCCAGGAAGCGGACAGCAACGTGCGCATCGAGGCGCCGCTGGTCGGCGACATCGGGTCCTGCGTCTCGGCGCTGCTCGCCGCGATCGACGCCACGGCCGGCTCGAAGTGGCCGAAGCCACCCTCGGACTGGCTCTCCGCCATCGCGGAGCGCAAGACGAAGAACGTCGCCAAGATGGCCGAGACGCTGGCGAAGAACCCGTCGCCGATGAATTTCCACAGTGCGCTGAACGTGGTGCGCGACATCGTCAGGGCGAACCCGGACGCCATCCTGGTCAACGAGGGCGCCAATGCGCTCGACTTCACTCGCAGCATCGTCGACATGTACAAGCCGCGCAAGCGCCTGGACGTCGGCACCTGGGGCGTGATGGGCATCGGCATGGGCTTCTCCGTCGCGGCTGCCGTGGTCAGCGGCCAGCCGGTGATCGCGATCGAGGGCGACAGCGCCTTCGGCTTCTCCGGCATGGAAGTCGAGACCATCTGCCGCTACAACCTGCCGGTGTGCGTGGTGATCCTGAACAACAACGGCGTCTACCGCGGTGACGAGGTCAACGTGACCGGTGGCAGCGATCCCGCGCCCCTGGGGTTCGTCAAGGATGCACGGTACGAAAAGATGATGGAGGCGTTCGGCGGCGTCGGCGTGCACGCCACGACGCCGGACGAGCTGCGCCGTGCGATGGAAGAGGCGATCCGTTCGCGCAGGCCGACCTTGATCAATGCGGTCATCGACGAGAAGGCGGGCACCGAGAGCGGTCGCATCACGAGCCTCAACCCGACCGCGAAGAAGAAGTGAATTGAGCCGCCCGCCGGCGGCATTCGCCGCAACGCGGGCGCGGGGCCATCCCGAAGCGGGAGAGGTCGGCTGCAACCAGGCTGCGCGCGAGCGCAACGGACGACGCGCGAAGCGCGCAAGAGGACAGAGGGGTTTCAATGGGTAAAGCGTTGGACGGAGTCAGGATTCTCGATTTCACCCACGTGCAGTCGGGGCCGACCTGCACGCAGCTGCTCGCGTGGTTCGGAGCGGACGTGATCAAGGTGGAGCGCGCCGGCGAAGGCGACATCACGCGCGGCCAGCTGCGTGACATTCCGGACGTGGACAGCCTCTATTTCACGATGCTGAACCACAACAAGCGCTCGGTCACGATCGACGCCAAGCACCCGAAGGGCAAGGAAGTCCTCGAGGCGCTGGTGAAGAAGTGCGACGTGCTGGTCGAGAACTTCGCGCCCGGCGCGCTCGACCGCATGGGCTTCACCTGGGAGCGCATCCAGGAGCTCAACCCGCGGATGATCGTCGCTTCGATCAAGGGTTTCGGCCCCGGTCCTTACGCGGAGTGCAAGGTCTACGAGAATGTCGCGCAATGCGCGGGCGGCGCGGCGTCGACGACGGGTTTCGACGACGGCCCGCCGCTGGTCACCGGCGCGCAGATCGGCGACTCGGGCACCGGATTGCACCTGGCACTCGGGATCGTGACGGCGCTCTACCAGCGCAACACCAGCGGACGCGGGCAACTCGTGACCGCCGCGATGCAGGACGGCGTGCTGAACCTCTGCCGCGTCAAGCTGCGCGACCAGCAGCGGCTCGACCGGACGAAGGTGATGGAGGAGTATCCCCAGTACCCGAACGGCACGTTCGGCGAGGCGGTTCCGCGCGCGGGCAATGCGTCGGGTGGCGGACAGCCGGGCTGGATCCTCAAGTGCAAGGGCTGGGAGACCGATCCCAACGCCTACATCTACTTCATCACCCAGGCGCCGGTGTGGAAGGACATCTGCAAGGTGATCGGCCGCGAGGAGTGGCTGACCGACCCGCGCTATGCGACGCCCAAGGCGCGACTGCCGCACCTGATGGAGATCTTCGGCGAGATCGAGAAGTGGACGATGACGAAGACCAAGTTCGAGGCGATGGACCTCCTGAACGAGCACGACATCCCCTGCGGCCCGATCCTGTCGATGAAGGAGATCGCCGAGGAGCCGTCGCTGCGCAAGACCGGAACGGTCGTCGAGGTCGATCACCCGACGCGCGGCAAGTACCTGACCGTGGGCAACCCGATCAAGCTCTCCGACAGTCCGAGCGACGTGAAACGCTCGCCGCTCCTGGGCGAGCACACCGACGAAGTCCTGGCGGAACTCGGCTACTCGCGCCAGCAGGTCGAAGAATTGCGCGCCCAACGCGCGATTTGAGCGGCACGGCCGAAACGAATTTCCCGAACAACGCGAACGAAGGGTAATCCCGGGGGGCAGGCGATGGCGCAGGACAAGGCAGCGGTCAGGAAGATTCTCGACAAGGTCAAGGCCGAAGGACGCGCGTCGCTCACGGCGCCCGAAGGCAAGCTCGTCTGCGATGCCTACGGCATCCCGGTGCCGAAGGAAGGCGTCGCGGCCACCGCGGCCGAAGCGGTGAGCCTCGCCGCCGGCATGGGTTTCCCGGTCGTGCTGAAGATCGTGTCGCCCGACATCCTGCACAAGACCGAGGCAGGCGGCGTGCTCGTCGGCGTCAAGTCGGCGCAGGACGTCGAGCAGGGGTTCGCGACGATCATGGCCAATGCGCGCAAGTACAGCGCCAGTGCGAAGCTGCAGGGTGTGCAGGTGCAGCAGATGCTCGCGGGCGGCCAGGAAGTCATCGTCGGCGCCGTCACCGACCCGTCGTTCGGCAAGCTCGTCGCCTTCGGCCTGGGCGGCGTGCTGGTCGAGGTGCTGAAGGACATCACCTTCCGCCTCGCCCCCGCGTCGCGCGAGGATGCGCTGTCGATGCTCGACGGCATTGCCGCAGCGGAGATCCTGAAAGGCGTGCGCGGCGCAGAGCCGGTCAGTCGCGAAGCGCTGGCGAATCTCATCGTCGGCGTGTCGCAGCTGGTCTCGGATTTCCCCGAGATCGCCGAGATGGACCTGAACCCGGTGTTCGCGACCCGGGACGGCGCGATCGCCGCGGACGTGCGCATCGTCGCCGACTGGAACCCCGCGCCCGCGCGCCACCGTCCCAGCGAGGCCGAGATCGTCGGCGCGATGAACCGGATCATGAAGCCCGATGCGGTGGCGGTGATCGGGGCCTCGGCCGAGGACGGCAAGATCGGCAATTCGGTGATGAAGAACCTCATCAACGGCGGCTACCAGGGAAAGATCTACCCGATCAACCCATCGGCTGCCGAGATCATGGGCCTCAAGGCCTACAAGAGCGTCAAGGACATCCCGGGCGAGGTCGACGTCGCGGTGTTCGCGATCCCCGCGAAGTTCGTCGCGCAGGCGCTCGTCGAGGTCGGCGAGAAGAAGATCCCCGGCGCGGTGCTGATCCCCTCCGGATTCGCCGAGACCGGCAACGTCGAGGGACAACAGGAGATTCAGGAGATCGGGCGCAAGTACAACGTGCGCCTGATGGGCCCGAACATCTACGGCTTCTACTACACGTGGAAGAACCTGTGCGCGACGTTCTGCACGTCCTACGACGTCAAGGGACACACGGCGCTGTCGTCGCAGTCCGGCGGCATCGGGATGGCGATCATCGGCTTCTCGCGCTCGGCCAAGATGGGTGTGTCGGCGATCGTGGGTCTGGGCAACAAGTCGGATCTCGACGAGGATGACCTGCTGGTGTTCTTCGAGCAGGACGAGAACACGCACATCATCGCGATGCATTGCGAGGACCTGAAGGACGGGCGCGCTTTCGCCGAGGTGGCGAAGCGGGTGTCCAAGAAGAAACCGGTCGTCATGCTCAAGGCTGGCCGCACCTCGGCCGGCGCGAAGGCCGCCAGCTCCCACACCGGCGCGCTGGCCGGCAACGACAAGATCTACGACGACGTGCTCCGGCAATCGGGCGTCATCCGGGCACCGGGGCTGCGCGACATGCTCGATTATGCGCGGGCAATCCCGCTGCTCGCGACGCCGAAGGGCGAGAACGTCGTGATCATCACCGGCGCGGGCGGCTCGGGCGTGCTGCTGTCCGACGCCTGCGTCGACAACGGGCTCAAGCTGATGGCGATGCCCGCCGACCTCGACGCCGCTTTCCGCAAGTTCATCCCGCCGTTCGGGGCGGCAGGGAATCCCGTCGACATCACCGGGGGCGAGCCGCCGAAGACCTACCAGAACACGATCCGGCTGGGTCTCGAGGATCCGCGCATCCATGCGCTGATCCTCGGTTATTGGCACACGATCATCACGCCGCCGATGGTGTTCGCGAAGCTCGTCGTCGAGGTCGTCGAGGAGATGAAGGCCAAGGGCATCCAGAAGCCGATCGTCGCCTCGCTCGCGGGCGACGTGCAGGTCGAGGAAGCTGCCGAATACCTGTACCAGCACGGCATCCCGGCCTACGCGTACTCGACCGAGATCCCGGTCGCGGTGCTGGGCGCCAAGTACCAGTGGGCGCGCGGCGCGGGCCTGATCTGATCCTGGCGCCGAGACGGCCGTGATCGAGAACCTGGGCAATCCGGCTTTCTGGATGTCGCTCGGCGAGATCATGCTCGTCAACGTCCTGCTGTCGGGCGACAACGCGGTGATGATCGCGCTTGCGGCGCGATCGCTGCCGCCGCACCAGCAGAAGAAGGCGATCATCGGCGGCAGCATCGCCGCGATCGTCATCCTCGTCGTGCTGACGACGCTCGCCGCCGAGCTGCTCGAGTTTCCCTACCTCAGGCTCATCGGGAGCGTGCTGCTGTTCTGGATCGCGATCCAGTTGCTGCTGCCCGAGGACGACGAGGAGGAGAAGGCGCAGGGTGACGGCGGCCTGCTCGGCGCCGTGCGGACGATCCTCGTCGCCAACCTGGTGATGAGCATGGACAACGTGCTGGGTGTCGCGGCCGTCGCCGAGGGACGTGTCGTACTGCTGATCGCCGGACTGGGCATCAGCATCCCGGTCATCGTTTTCGGCAGCACGCTCGTCCTCAAGCTGATGACGCGCTTCCCGTTCATCATCGCGATCGGCGCCGCGTTGCTCGGCTGGGTCGCCGGCGACATGCTGGTCAGCGATCCCGTCCTCGCCCCGTTCGTCGCGTCCAGGCTCGCCTGGACCCACATCCAGCTTCCGCTGGGCATCGATTTCAACCTGCTGCAGGTGCTGGGCGCCGCGATGGTGATCATCGTCGGCAGGACGCTCGCTTCGCGGGCGGCGCAATCGGCATCCGAGGCGGCGGCGCCGGGTACGGACGAGGATGGCGCCGCGTCGGGGCTGAGGCGTTCCTAGCGGGGACGGAGTGGTGATGGTCGGATCGGACGCGACGGCCGCACAGACGGCGGAGCGTTCCGCGGGTGGGAAATCGCAAGGAGAAGCGGACGTACGTCGGGAAATTGAAGGTCGCCGATGTCCAAGAGGACGCTAAGCGTGTTAAAAAGCTTCCGCTTGCCGCATGCAGGCGACTGATTGATCACAGGCTTTCTAGGAGGATGAACAGCAATGCGTAACCAATCGAAATCCATGTTGCGCCGCGGAATCTGCGTGGCGATTGCAGGAATGTTGGCCGGGCTCGGCACCGCCGGGGTCGCGGCGGCCTGGGAACCCACCAAGCCAGTGACGATCGTCGTTCCTGCCGGAACGGGTGGCGGCGCCGATCAGATGGCGCGCTTCATCCAGGGGGTCGTGTCCAAGCACAAGCTGATGAAGGAGCCGATCATCGTCGTCAACGAATCCGGCGGCGCGGGTGCGCAGGGCTTCCTCGACGTCAAGGATTCAAAGGGCGACGGCAACAAGCTGATCATCACGCTCTCGAACCTGTTCACGACGCCGATGGCCACCGGCGTGCCGTTCAGCTACCGCGACTTCACGCCGGTCGCGATGCTGGCGCTCGACGAGTTCGTGCTCTGGGTCAATGCCGACACGCCGTACAAGACCGCGAAGGAGTACATCGACGCGGTGAAGAAGGCGCCCCCCGGCACGTTCAAGATGGGCGGCACCGGCTCGAAGCAGGAAGACCAGATCGTCACCGCGGAGATCGAGCAGAACACCGGCGCCAAGTTCACCTACCTGCCGTTCAAGGGCGGTGGCGCGGTCGCGGTGCAGCTGGTCGGCAAGCACATCGATTCGTCGGTGAACAACCCGATCGAGGCGGTGGCCCAGTGGCGCGCGGGCAAGCTGCGTCCGCTGTGCGTGTTCGACGCGCAGCGCATGCCCTACAACGACAAGGTGACCGCGACGATGTCCTGGCATGACATCCCGACCTGCAAGGAGGCGGGGCTGCCGGTCGAGTACGTGATGCTGCGCGGCTTCTTCATGCCGCCGGGCGTCACGCCGGACGAGGTGAACTTCTACATCGACCTCTTCAAGAAGGTCCGTGCGACGCCGGACTGGAAGTCGTTCACCGAGCAGGCGGCGTTCAACACGTCGTTCATGACCGGTGCCGAGTACGTCAAGTGGGTCGAGAACGCCGAAGCGCAGCACAAGGCGCTGATGGAGAAGGCCGGATTCATGGCCAAGAAGTAGGCGGCGGCCAGCGGACGCGCTCGAGGCGCGCTGCCGGACTGCATGCGGCATCGGGTGCAAGTCGCCCGGTGTCGCGCGTCCGGCCGCTCGCCCCGGGGCGCGACCGCGATTGCATTTCACTTTCGAAGTCGCGGGAGTTCCTGTGGAACAAAACATCGGTGCCGGTGACCCGGACGGGCGCGCGGTCGCCTCGAATCGGACGGTCGAGGCCGTCGTCGCGGCGCTGCTCTTCCTGTTCGGGGCGGTATTCGCGTACACCAGCTACAAACTCGGCTTCCGCTGGGCGATCGAAGGGCCGCAATCGGGCTTCTTCCCGTTCTACGTGAGCCTGATCATCTGCGCAGCGAGCGCGATGATCCTGTTCCATGCGCTTCGGGACCGCGGCCCCAGGGGCGCCGCGGCTTTCGTCGAACGCGGCCAGCTGAGGCAGGTCCTGCACGTCCTGCTCCCCGCGGGCGTCTTCGTCCTCGGCATCCAGCTGATCGGGATCTATGTCGCATCGGTGCTCTACATCGTCGTGTTCATGCGGTGGCTGGGCAAGTACTCGTGGCTCAAGAGCAGCCTGCTCGCCGTCGCGATCATCGTCGCGTTCTTCTTCATGTTCGAGGTCTGGTTCCAGGTTCCCCTCTACAAGGGACTGTGGGACCTGACGTCGTGGACCGGCTACTGACGCCGATACGGGAGCACTGAGTGGCAGACCTGGCATACCTCTTCCACGGCTTCGCCGTCGCGGTGACGCCGTTCAATCTCGGACTGATGCTGCTCGGCATCGTGCTCGGCGTCATCATCGGCGTGCTGCCCGGCCTCGGCGCAGCCAACGGTATTGCGATCCTGCTCCCCCTCACGTTCACGATGCCGCCGACGTCGGCGATCATCATGCTGTCGTGCATCTACTGGGGCGCACTGTTCGGCGGCGCGATCGCGTCGATCCTGTTCAACATCCCGGGAGAACCCTGGTCGGTGGCGACGACCTTCGACGGCTATCCGCTCGCGCAGCAGGGCCGTGCGGGCGAGGCGCTGACGGCGTCGTTCACGTCGTCGTTCGTCGGCGCCTTCGTCGCGATCGTGATGATCACCTTCCTCGCGCCGGTGATCGCGCGCTTCGCGCTCGAGTTCGGGCCGCCCGAGTACTTCGCCGTCTACCTGCTGACGTTCTGCAGCTTCGTCGGCATGGGCAAGGGATCGCCGGCGAAGATCCTGGTTTCGATGATGATCGGTTTCGCGCTGTCGGCGATCGGCATCGACATCGTGACCGGCGGCCTGCGGCTGACCTTCGGTTTCGAGAGCCTGATGAAAGGTTTCGATTTCCTGATCGCGGTCATCGGCCTGTTCGGCATCGGCGAGATCCTGCTGTCGATGGAGGAGGGCCTCGCTTTCTCCGGAGCGACGGCAAGGATCAATCCGAAGATCGTGCTCGAGACCTGGAAGAAGCTGCCGCGGTACTGGATGACGTTCATCCGCAGCACGATCATCGGCTGCTGGATGGGCATCACCCCGGGCGGCGCGACGCCGGCGTCGTTCATGAGCTATGGCGCCGCCAAGAAGTTCTCGAAGGACGGCGACAAGTTCGGCACGGGCGTCCTCGAGGGCGTCGTCGCCCCCGAGACCGCGGCGCACGCGGCGGGAACGAGCGCGCTGCTGCCGATGATCACCCTGGGCATCCCCGGCTCGCCGACGGCGGCGGTGCTGCTGGGCGGCCTGCTGATCTGGGGCCTGCAGCCGGGTCCGCTGCTGTTTGCCGAGAAGCCCGATTTCGTCTGGGGCCTGATCGCCAGCATGTACCTCGGCAACGTCGTCGGCCTGATCGTGGTGCTGAGCCTCGTGCCGGTGTTCGCGGCGATCCTGCGCATACCGTTCTCGATCATCGCCCCGGTGATCGTCGTGATCTGCGCGATCGGCGCCTACACGGTCAACAACTCGATGCACGACATCTGGTTCATGCTCGGGTTCGGCGTCATCGGCTACCTGTTCAAGAAACTCGATTACCCGCTCGCGCCGCTCGTCCTCGCGCTGGTGCTCGGCAACAACGCCGAGGATTCCTTCCGGCAGTCGATGCTGATGTCGCAGGGCAGCCTGTCGATCCTGTGGTCGAACTGGCTGGTCGGCAGCATCTCGACGCTGGCGATGATCATGCTGTTCTGGCCCCTGATCGCCAGAGTGAAGAAGGCGCTGCGTCCGGCGAAGGCGGAGAAATTCCCGGAAGAGCAACCCGTCGACTGATCGCGCATCGGGGTCCGCGACGAGGCCGTGGACCCCGATGCGCTGCCCGGCCTGGCCCGCCTGGCCTCAGGCCGCCAGCGCCGCAGGCGCGAGGGTCGCCGGCGTGACCGGGACTGGCGTGGCCAAGGTGGCAGTTCCCGACGGCGCGGCCGGGGCGATCTGCCGTGCGAGCAGGCCGACCAGCGCGTAGACCGCGTCGATGTGCGGCGTCGGGGTCCCCGTCAGGCGACCGAGCTCGACCACCGATCCGACCAGCGCCTCGATCTCCGGCGCGCGCCCCGCCTCGACGTCCTGCAGCATCGACGTCTTGTGCGCGCCCACCTTCTCGGCGCCGGCGATGCGCTTCTCCAGGGTCACCCGGAAGCGGATGCCCAGCTTTGCGGCGATCGCCTGCGCCTCGGTCATCATCGCCGCGGCGAGCTGGCGCGTCGCCGGGTCGCGGCAGATGTCGACCAGCGTCGCGCGCGACAGCGCGCTGATCGGATTGAACGTCAGGTTGCCCCAGAGCTTGAGCCAGATCTCGGCGCGGATGTCTTCCAGCACCGGCGCCTTGAAGCCCGCATCGACCAGGCACTGCGACGCCCGCGTGACACGCTCGGTGATCGAGCCATCGAGCTCGCCCACCGGGAAACGGTTTCCCTCGATGTGCCTGACCACGCCCGGGGCGACGAGCTCGGAGGCCGGATAGACGACGCAGCCGATCACCCGCTCGGCGGGGATGCGACGGGCGATGGTTCCGCTCGGGTCGACGCTGCGGATCGGCGTGCCTTCGAATTCGCCGCCAAGTCTCTGGAAATACCAGTACGGAATTCCGTTCTGCATGGTGATCACCGCCGTGTCCGGCCCGAACAGCCGGGGTACGTCGTGGACGACCGCTTCGACCTGGTGCGCCTTCGTCGCGAGGATCACGAGATCCTGGGGCCCCGCCGCGCCATAATCCGATGTCGCGAAGACGTTCTTCGCCACCTGCTCGGTACCGTCGGCCATGACGAGCTTCATCCCGTTGCGGCGAATCGCGTCCAGGTTCGCGCCGCGCGCGACGAACGTCACCTGTTCGCCGGCCAGGGCGAGCCTTGCTCCGACCAGGCCGCCGACGGCCCCTGCCCCGATGATCGCGATCTTCATCGATACTCCCTCGTTGTCCGTGAACGGGCGGCCCGGCCGCCGATCGGGCCGGGACCAAACCCCCGGGGGTATGCTACGCAACGGCGTTAATAGGCACCACTTTGCAATGCTTATACGATCCATCAGGAACCCTTATATGAAGGGGCGGCGGCGAGCGAGGGCGCGCCGGGTTGGCGCGAGATGACCGGGTCGCCTGCTCCCGACGACCTGCCGCTCGGGCCGTGGAACCCCGGCATCCGCTCGGAGGTTCCCGATGCGCTGCGCGAGCAGTGCACGATCCTGCGCCCCGAGAACGTCTACACCGGCATCGCCAAGGCGCGCGAGCTGCAGGACCTGACCGGCCTCGACTTCGGCGAGCTCGTCGCCTTTCGGCCGCAGCGGCTGGCGCTGCACGAGCTCCTGATTCGCGTGACGGCCGACCTGTCGGTTCCGGACGGTTCCAGGATCGAGGACCTCGGGATCAACTTCCGCAGGATCACCGGCCGCATCCTGGCGCGGTACGTCGAGCCGCGGATGGACGATGTCGTCGCGCTCTACGGGAAGGCGCAGCGCGATCTCGCCGCCCACATCGATCGCGAGATCGCGCGGGCGCTGCCGGGCCCGGTTGCCCCGGCCGGCCCCGAGGTGCCCGCGCCGGCGAGGGCGCGACGGTGGTGGTCTCTTGCGCGCACGCGTCCTGCCGTCGCGGCGCCCGGGGCGGAAGACGCCGACCCCGCCCCGGCACGCCTGGTTGCGCAATGGAGGAGCGGCGCCCGCGAGGCGGCAACCGGCGTCGAGCGGGCGGCGTTGCGCTCGCTCGCCAGGGTCGTGTCGGCGGTCCTCGTGCGCCACGGACGGATCTGGGGCAGTCGCGACCTCGTCGCCTCGCTCGCCGTCGACCTCGCCTGCAACGAGTTCGCGAGCGACGAGATCGGCCGCCTGGTCGCGGGCTGTGTCGCGGAGGCCGCGCGCGCAGAGGGCTGGCTGCTGCTGCCGCCGCAGGAGCGGCCCGTCGTCATGAACACCAAGGGTCCGTCGGCGTCGGGCAAGAGCACGTTGCGACCGCTGCAGAAGAGGCTCGCCGGCGACATCGGAGTCGACTGGGCCGAATTCGCGCTGATCAGCCCCGACATCTGGCGCAAGCAGCTGATCGACTACGGCAGGCTCGGCGCCGCGTTCCGCTACGGCGGTGCGTTCAGCGGCGAGGAGCTGCAGATCATCGACCAGAAGCTCGACCGCTACATGGCGCGCAAGGCGGAGGGGGGCGCGATGCCGCATCTGCTGATCGACCGCTTCCGCTTCGACAGTTTCGCACCCGATTCGAACGAAGCGGGAAGCAACCTGCTGACGCGCTTCGGCCAGCTCGTCTACCTCTTCTTCATGATCGCGCCGCCGGAGATGCTGGTCGAGCGCGCGTGGAAGCGCGGGCTCGACGTCGGCCGCTACAAGGCGGTCGACGACACGCTCGCCCATGCGATCGAGGCGTACTCGGGAATGCCCGACCTGTTCTTCACCTGGGTCGAACGCGACGACAAGGACGTGCACTTCGAATTTCTCGACAACAGCGTTCCGAGCGGCGTGCATCCGCGCACGGTCGCTTTCGGACGCAACCGCAGGATCGCCGTGCTCGACGTCAAATCGCTGCTCGACGTCGAGAGGTTCTGCAGGATCGACATCGACGCAAGGGCGCCCGAGCGCCTCTACCGCGACCGGGCGCTGCTTGCCCCGGAGAAGAACGCCGGTTTCCTGTCGCGCTGCATGCAGCGCTTCGCCGAGGTGAGTTTCGCGGACCAGGCCACCGGTCGGATCTACCTGAGGGTCGCCTCGGGGCGGCCGGTCTGGGTCGATCGCGCCGCGCTGGATCGCGCGCTGGAGGATCCCGACACGCGGGCCGGGCTGCTGGCGACCGTTCCCGGGCTGCCGGGCATGACGTTGGCCGATGCTCCCGGCCCTCGGCGCCTGCACGACGACGCGCATCTCGGCCACCTGCCCACGCTCGGCGGCTGGGGCGACAGCGCCGAGGCGTCGCGGCGAGGGGCTCAGGCCGAGTAGCGCTCGCGCAGCAGGTTCTTCTGCACCTTGCCCATCGCGTTGCGCGGCAGCTCGGCGACGACGTGCACGCGCTTCGGGACCTTGAACCTCGCGATCTCGTCCTTCAGCGCGTCGATGATCGCGCGCTCGTCGATCGTGTGCCCGGGTCTGGCGACGACGATCGCGGTCACCGCCTCGCCGAAATCCGGATCGGCGACGCCGATGACCGCGGACTCCGCCACGCCCGGAAGCGCATCGATGCGTTCCTCGATCTCCTTCGGATACACATTGAGGCCGCCGCTGATGATCATGTCCTTCGAACGTCCGACGAGCCGCAGGTAGCCTTTCGCCTCGCCGTCGGCGGCCCATTCGCCCACGTCGCCGGTCCGGAACCAGCCGTCGGCGGTGAACTCCTCGCGCGTCTTCTCCGGCATGCGCCAGTAGCCGGCGAAGACGTTCGGTCCCCTGACCTCGACGCCACCGACGACCCCGGCTGGGCAGGCCGCGCCGCTGCCGTCGACGACACGCACCGAGATCCCGGGCAGCGGCAAGCCCACCGTTCCCGCGGCGCGGACGCCGTCGAGCGGATTGGACGCGATCATCCCGGTCTCGGTCATGCCGTAGCGCTCCAGGATCGCCTGGCCCGTTCGCGCGCGAAAGGCCGCGAAGGTCTCGGGCAGCAGCGGCGCCGAGCCCGAGACGAACAGCCGGACGTTGCGGCAGGCATCGCGCTCGAAGCCCGGTTCGGCGAGCAGCCGCGCATAGAACGTCGGAACGCCCATCATCACCGTCGCCATCGGCAGGGCTTCGACGACTTCGCGCGCGTCGAACCTCGGCATCCAAAGCATCCTCGCGCCCGCGAGCAGGGCGCAGTGGACGGCGACGAACAGGCCGTGGACGTGGTAGACCGGAAGCGCGTGCAGCAGCACGTCGCCGCGGGTGAAACCCCAGGCCTCGACCAGCGCAAGCGCATTCGACGCGAGGTTGCGATGGGTCAGCATCGCGCCCTTGGACCGGCCTGTCGTCCCGGACGTGTAGAGGATCGCGGCGAGATCGTCGGGCCGCGAGGTCACGGTGCAAAAGCTCGCCGGCTGCCCGCGCGCGCGATCGCCGATCTCGCCGCCGCTCGCATCGAGGGTCAGCACCGTCGCGCCGCCCGCGAGCGTCGCCACGGCCCCCAGCGTCTCGGGGCGGCAGACGAT